>DIVC01000091.1:0-16045 GCA_002423905.1 Idiomarina sp. UBA6142 | reverse complement strand
GTACTGTTAGTGGCGGCGCAGCAGCGCGGCTTCGACCCGTGGTTACTGTTGCTGGTGGCCACCAGTGGTAATGTGCTCGGCTCAGTGGTCAACTATGCGATGGGGCGCTATTTATTGCGCTTTCAAGGTCGTCGTTGGTTTCCGTTTGAGGCCGATGGCTTGCAACGCGGTGAACGCTGGTTCCAGCGCTACGGAAAGTGGTCGCTGTTACTCGCGTGGGCGCCTTTGGTGGGTGATGCGCTCACTTTTGTAGCGGGCATGATGCGGGTCCATCCAACCCTCTTTTTACTGCTAGTAACCATCGGAAAAGCGAGCCGATATGCGGTTTTGCTTGGCATTATGACGATACTTTTTGGTACCGAGTAGGTGCATGGATCATGACACCAGCAAATGCTACGTGATTATCCATGTAACCTTTGTTGGTTCTACCTTCGCGATGAGTTAGTTGGATAAGTTGACGGGCAAAAGCGACGATTAAACTTCGACGCGTGGCACCCGAGTTGACACCCGGGTTAGCAGCTCGTAACCAATGGTGCTCGCATGTTCGGCGATTTCATGTACCGATAAATGCGGGCCCCATAATTCCGCTTCATCACCCACCTGAATGCCCTCAATATCGGTCACATCCACGGTAATTAAATCCATCGATACGGTGCCGGCCAGCGGGGCTTTTTGGCCATGAATCAGCACCGGTGTACCGCTTTTACAATGGCGCGGATAGCCATCCGCATAACCAATCGCCAGAGTCGCGATCAGCGACGACCGCTGCGCCACCCAGCCACTGCCATAGCCAACCCGTTCCCCTGCAGCAATAGTGCGTAAAGCGATCACCGGTGCGACTAAACGCATCACTGGGCGTAGCTCTGGGTGAACTTGTTTTTGCATCTCGGGATTTACCCCATACAGCGTCACGCCAGCACGGAGCCAATGACCGCTCAGTTGCTCGTAATCTTTGAGGCTGCTGCTGAGTGCGGCAGAATTTCCAAGACTTTGATGCAGCACTTTGGTTTGCGCGCAGGCCTCGGCAAAGCGTTGGCGTTGTAATTGAGTGACTGGATGTTCATCCTCGCCCGAGTTGGCAAAGTGCGACATCAGGGTAATAGACGCGACTTGCGGACACTTGCTCAATTCGGCGTAGACCGCGGCAACACGCTCCGGATCCCAGCCCAAGCGGTGCATGCCGGTATCGACTTTCAGCCACACCGATAACGGCCGTACCAGTTTCGCAGTGGCGATATCATCCAGTTGATAGTGTTCGTGGACCACAGGTTGCAAATTGTGATGGGCACAAATCGGCAGTTCGGCCGCCGAAAAGCAGCCTTCAAGCAGCACAATCGGCTTCACAAATCCGGCTTCACGCAACTGCAATGCCTCGTCCATAAAAGCGACCGCAAAGGCATCGACATACTCATCAATAGCGCGCGCGGCGACTAACATACCATGGCCATAAGCATCAGCCTTGACGACGCCCAGCAGGTGCGCTGGCGCACTCAGGCTTTGCATAATTTTTGCATTATGAGAGAGCGCAGCGCGGTCGATTTCTGCGCGAGTCGTCCGAAAATGCACACCATTAGCCATAAATTGATTGCGTCCGTTGGTACGATTACAGCATGACCATCCCGGCCACAAGATAAAGGATCACCGCTGCCACGCCCGCCACCAGTGCATAGGGTAATTGGGTACGTACGTGTTCCAGTAAATCGCAACCAGAGGCTAAGGATGATACCGCGGTGGTGTCTGAAATGGGTGAGCAGTGGTCACCAAACACGCCACCACCAAGCACTGCTGCAAGCATCAAAGGTGCTGGTAAATCCAGTGCTAGGATCAGTGGCGCGGCGATAGGGATCAATATCGCGAAGGTGCCCCACGAGGTGCCGGTCGAGAATGAAATCAGCGCGCCGGCAATGAATAACATCGGTGCAATCAAGATAACAGGTAAGAAATCACCGACCAAACCGGCTAAGAATACTCCAGTTCCTAGCTCTTTCAGGCTGCCCCCTAGGGCTAAGCTCAGTAAGACAATGGTCACCAGTGGCAACAGCTCGCTCATGCCTTTAAAGCCCATGTTGACCAACTCTGTGTGGCTATTGCGTTTGCTCAATAGCAGCATCAGGTAGGCTACCAAACAAGCTAATCCAGTTGCATAAAGTACTGATTTTGAGCCATTACCTTGAGTGATATCACCACCGCCGGTGCCGATCATAAATGCCACCATACCCAGAACCATCACCAGTAAGGGCACCAACATATAACGGGCTTTGCTATCGCTTGGTGGCTGAGAGGGGATATCCAATGCCGGTTGTGGCCTTGCTTCTGCCGCTGCTAAAGGTCCATGGACCTTAGTTGATATAGCGGTGTAGAACACTAAAGCTAAAGTGACCAGGGCGTAAAAATTAAAGGGTACGCTCGCCCACAGGGTCACCGCGGAATTACCGGGTAAATCTTGTTGTTCGAGCATACCGAGGACATAAGCGCCCCAGCCATTGAGTAAAATCAAGATACAGATTGGGGCACTGGTACTGTCTATCAGGTAGGCGAGACGAGCACGACTCATGCCCAATTTCTCGAATAATCCACGCGATAAAATACCCGCGGTGAGTACGCTCAAGTTGGATTCAACAAATACAAATACGCCGGTAAACACCGTCATTAAGCTGGCACTACGCTTGGTTTTACCATAGCCGCGCTGCAGCAAGGCTTCGACCATAGCAGCCACGCCGCCGGATTCACGAATATAAGCGAGTAACGCGCCGACCAGTAAGCTGAAGATTAAAATACGGGTATTTCCGGCCGAGCTGAACACATCAACAATACGCTCGAGAGTACCGATAAAAGCGTAGCCTAGATTCTGATCAGCATGGATACTTAATAATAGTTCTGAGCAAAACACCGCTAACAATAAGGCGCCAATTACCTCTTTACGCCAGAACACCACAATAATCGCCACCAAGGGGGGCAGAATAGCAAGCCAACTCATGTCATTGCGCCTTTCGGAAATTTGTCAAACCAGCATAGCATCTAGCATATGCATTAAAAAAGCAGTAAGTTAAAAACCTTTGTGAACGTTTAATTGAGGTATTTATGAAGTTGTATTATTTACCAGGCTCTTGTTCGCTGGCAGTCAACATTGCCCTGCGTGAAGCGGGGATGTCGTTCGTCTTAGACAAAGTGAGTCGTGCGAACCTGAAGACCAAGTCAGGCGAAGATTTCTTGCTGGTCAATCCAAAAGGCTATGTACCGGCGCTGAAACTTGATGACGGTTCGGTATTAACTGAGGCAAATGCCATTTTAATGTATGTCGCCGAACAGGCTGACACCGACTTATTTCCCAACCCGGGAACCTTAGCCTATTACCAAGCGATTGGTTGGCTGAATTATATTGCAACGGAAGTACACAAAAGCCATGCCCCGCTATTTGATCGCACTGCCACCGATGAAGAGCGCAGCAAAGCGCGGACGAAGATCAGTAAAGTGTTTGATTTGCTCAGTTCCGAACTGCAGCAGCGTGACTATTTGACCGGTCATTATTCAATTGCTGATATCTATCTGTATGTGGTGTTAGGTTGGGGCGGATATGTCAATTTTGACTTGGCACCTTGGCCGGTATTAGTGGCTTATCGTGAGCGTATTCATCAGCGTGACGCGGTACAAGCCGCACGCGAGGCTGAAGGACTGTGAAGATTGCAACGTTAGGACCTGCGGGTACCTTTTCTGAGTTGGCTGCGGCAGAGTTTGCAGCCAATCTCGGCCAACCCGCGAGCCTGCAATTTTACCCGTCGTTACAACGCACGTTGGCTGCGGTCGGGTTGGATTGTCCAGTAGCGGTAGTGCCGTTAGAAAATATTGTTGAAGGGGTGGTGTCACCGGTCATCGATGGGCTGCTCAAGCAGCCGTTACAAATCATCGCTGAGCTCAGCATTCCGGTACGCTTTTCATTAGTGGCCAATCATCATAAACCGCAGAAAGTATTTGCTCAATTTGTCGCCCAAGGGCAATGCAGCGAAGCTTTGGCACGGATTAACGCACCGGTCATCACCACCGCCAGCAATACCGAAGCGTTACACTTATTGTTGGCGCAAGAAGGGCCTGCAGCAGCGTTGGTTCCGGAGCATGCGATTGGCGCGCACAGCTTTACCCATGTGGTGCATGATGTCACCGATGTGCCGCACAATGAGACGCGGTTTATTGTGTTACAACCAGCGCAAGCCTTGGCAGCCGTTGAACCAGGGCAGCGTTATAAATCAGCGATTATCATCGTCGATGATGCCGATCACCCGGGTCTATTGGTTGAACATTTGCAAGCATTCGCGCTGGCGCGGGTGAACTTGACCGCGTTGGTATCTCGACCTACTGGGCAGCGCTTTGGTGCGTATCACTTTTTCATTGAGTTAGAGGGGCATTTGAGTGACGCCCGGATACAACGGGCTTTGGCTCTGATCAAAGCCAGTAATCAGGTATTGGAGCTGGGTAGTTATCGTTATTCCAGTGCCAGCTCAAGCTGCAAATAATCATCCGGATCGGGTAGCGTAACGCTTAAGCCAATCAGTCGCACTCCGCGTTGTTCGCGCCGCTCCCAAGCTTCACGCAGTAGTTGATAAAACAAGCTTGGTGAGGCTTTGCTGCCAGTACGTGATACGGTGGTTTGTTGAAAATCGCTAAATTTCAGCTTAACGGTTTGGCTTTTAATCGCGGTATCTTGCCAACGCTGGCAGGCTAGGCGTTTGAGCAGCTGCGGTAGCAAGGTTTCATCAACAAATTGTTCCAGCGCCCGCAGTTGAAACAAATCACTGCGTAATGTTTCCTCCACCCCAACGCTCTTGCGAACCCGCTCGGTAACCACCGCTCTTGGGTCATTGCCTAAGCAGCGCTGATGGAGCAACCAGCCGGCTTTATCGCCAAGTATCTGTTGTAGTTGACCAACCTCGGCGTGTTGCACATCGCGGCCATAGTAAAAACCAAGCAAATTTAGCCGTTCCAGACTTTTCGGGCCAACCCCAGGAATGCGCTTGAGCGTCAGTTGGCCAAGGTACTCCAACACCTGATCAGGTGGCACCACATATTGGCCATCAGGTTTACTCTCTTCGCTGGCAATTTTAGCCACCATTTTTTGGCACGAAATGCCCGCTGAGGCACTCAGACCAATGCCCCGTAAGCGCTCGCGAATCGCTTCTAAGGTAAGGCTGGCACTGCCCTGATAGGCGCTGTTGGCGGTTAAATCAAGATAGAATTCATCAATAGAGGCGGGCTCGACCAAATCAGTAAACTCTTGCAAAATACCGAGAACTTGCCGCGATAGTTGTCGGTAATAGCCGTGATCAGGGGCAACAAAGTGCAAGTCAGGGCAGAGCCGTCTGGCATAAGCACCAGACATGGCGCTACGCACACCAAATTGCCGGGCTAAATAATTAGCCGTAGCTACCACGCCACGCTCGCCGCCGCCGCCCACTGCGAAGGGTCGGTGTTGGAGGCTTGGGTCGCGCAACACCTCGGCGCTGGCAAAGAAAGCATCGAGATCTAAAAGCGCAATTTTACGCGTAATAAAAGACATGCACGGAAGTGTTTATCCTCGGACGGAATGTGGCTATAATCTCAGCAACAATTGGAGCGTGCAAGCTCGTTAGCTCATCTTAGGAGTGTACTGTGAAGCTAGTAAATGTTGTAAAAACCAGTCGTTTATTTGTTGCCGCATTAGCGGTTGTCGTTGGGAGCGCGAGTGCCGCTATGTTACCACAGGCAAAATCAACCAGTTCGTTGGAACAGCGTATCGCGCCAATTGGTCAAGTACGAATTGCCGGTGCAACCCCTGTTGCGGCCAGTGGTTCACAGCAAGCACGCAGTGGTGACGCGGTCTACAACCAATTCTGTGCAGCCTGTCACACCAGCGGTGTCTTGAACGCGCCGAAATTGAATGACGCTGCTGATTGGGAAGCGCGTTTGGCTCAGGGTATGGATACGGTCCTGCGCCATGCTGTTCAGGGCTTTAATGCGATGCCAGCGAAAGGCACCTGTGGTAATTGTAGTGATGACGAAATTCAGGCAGCGATTGACTACATGATCGCTGAACTATAGTTCACGCTAACAAGTTGGATTGTATAAAAAAACCGCTGCGGCGGTTTTTTTATTGGTGGTTTCATGAGCAAAAGCCTTTTCTGTCAGCAAATGTAAAGATATACTTACTATCAAATTCTTTACAAAACCATGTAACAAACAACGCATTCATCGACAGTATAAAATGGTAGAGCAGTTACAGCAGGGGTCATCGGCCATGGAAGTTGCGCGACTGCGCAAGGCTTTGTCTCGCCTGCAGAAATTGGCATTGAAATACCGTGAAGCCGAAGTGATTCAAAAAGCTTTGTTCAAGATTTCAGAACTCGCGTCGTCCGCGCGTGACATGAGTGATTTTTATCCCGCTGTGCATGCCATCATTGCCGACTTGATGATGGCAAAAAATTTCTTCATTTGTATTTACGATGATAGCAATGACACCTTTAAGTTTGTCTACTTTGTCGATGAATATGACGATGCACCTAGCCTCGAGCAATTTCCAGCAGAGATACTCCGGCAAAGTCTAACCGGCTTTATTATGCGTACCGGCAATCCCTTTTTGCTCAGCGAAGAAAATTTTGAAGCGTTGGTAGCTAGCGGTGAAATTCGTGACCTTGGCGCGGCCCCAGAAGACTGGCTTGGTGTCCCCTTGCATATGGGTGACAGTATAGTCGGTGCTATGGTGGTGCAAAGCTACACCGAGGGAATTACCTATACCCGCGCTGATCGGGAGTTACTGCAGTTCGTTTCACAACATATTGTCACCGCTTTAGAACGCATTCGCCAACGCGAGTTTATGCAAACTGAAATCGCCCGACAAACTGCCAGCCTGCGCGATATCAATCACGACCTTGAGCTACAAATTGCTGAACGTAAACGAGCTGAACAGGTAGCGTCGGTACTCTTTGCCATATCAGAGCTCACCAATACGTCAGAAAGTATGGACACCTTTTTTGCTCAACTGCACCAACAAGTCGGCAAATTAATGGCCAATGATAATTTTTTCGTGGCGTTACTGGATGAAGAGCAACGTACGATTGAGTTTGCCTATTATGTCGACCAATTTGACCAACGACTCGCTGTGAGTCGGCCGTTAGGGCGCGGGATGACTGAATATGTTATCCGTAAGCAGCGGCCAGTATTTATTGATGAAGACGAGTTTAATCGCCTTGTCGCAGCGAACGAAGTGTCTGGTGAGAGTAAAAATTATGGTACGCGACCCAAGCAATGGATGGGCTCACCATTAATTGTCGATGAACAAGTCATCGGAGTATTGTCGGTACAGACTTATTCCGAGCATATTAAATATAAACAAGACGATCTGGAGCTACTCAACTTCGTTTCACAGCACGTGGCTGTGGCCATCGAGCGGCGCCGCAATGCTGACGAAGTAAAGCGTATCAATAGTTACTTAGAGCGCAAAGTGGCCGAGCGAACGGAAGAGCTGGTGACTGAAATTGAGCGCCGTAAAAAAATTGAAGAAAGACTTTTTTATGATGCGCACCACGACTCGCTCACCGGATTGCCTAATCGCGCGATGTTTACCGAACGGCTACAACAAGCATTAAAGCAAAAACGGCGCTTTCCAAATCACAGCTTTGCCGTGTTGTTCGTTGATCTCGATCGGTTTAAAGAGATTAACGATACCTTAGGGCATTCGGCCGGTGACGAGTTTTTGCTCGAAGCCAGCCGGCGTATTGGTGAGTGCGTCCGCGACAACGATACGGTTGCGCGTTTAGGTGGTGATGAGTTTGTCATTTTACTAAATTTAATTCGCCATACCGATGACGCACGCGATATCGCCAGCCGTATTATCGAAAAGATGCGTAAGCCGTTTGTTTACGGTGACAGCGAGCACTATTCCGGGGCCAGCGTCGGTATTGCTGAATGCAAAGCGTTAGATGATAGTGCTGAACGTTTGCTGCGGGATGCCGATGCCGCCATGTATCAAGCGAAGAGCATGGGCCGCGGTAGGTATGTGGTGTTTGACCAAAGCATTCATAAAGACTTAGTCGCTAGTTTAAATCGTGAAACGGCCTTGCGGCATGCTCATTTTGATCAAGATTTTGTGATACAACATCATGATTTAGTTCGTTTATCTGACAAAACCCCGGAAGCTCGTGAGGTGTTGGTACGGTGGCAACGCGGTGACGCACTGTTACCCGCAGAACGGTTTTTGAGTATTGCCGAAAAGGCCGGTATGATCATTGCCCTCGACCAATGGTTACTGACTCGGTGCTGTGAACTGCTCAGCGACGGCTGTGAAATGCCGATCTACGTGAGTCTGTCCACCAAGCACTTATTCAAGCTAGCCGATACTAAAGCACTACTGGCCATTATCGATAAGGCTGGCATTGATCCGAAGCGGTTAGTTCTGGAGTTTAGCGAAACTGAGCTGCAAGATTCATCGAAGCGTCAGTTAAGCTGTTTGCGCCAGCTGGCTGACGCGGGTGTTGGTCTGGCACTCAATGAATTTGGGCGCAGCGCTGGCGCGCTTCATTACATTTTAAACTACCCCTTTACCCATGTGAAACTCGACGCTCGGTTTGTTGCTGATATTGCCTTGAGCAGTCGTGGCTATGCCACAATGACTCATTTAGTTAACTTGTGTAAGGAACTCAACATTGATGTATGCGCAGCGGGTATAACGAATAAGGAACAACAGTTAGCGCTACAAAAAGGTGGGGTAACTATCGGTCAGGGCACATTGTATGGTGAACCCCAAGTGGTAAAGTTGCGCAGTTCTGCAGCGCTGACTTGCTCTGAGTCGGCGCTAAAGAGTCATTAACGTGGTTGCTCCAACGCTTTACGGAGCAGCGCTACACCGCTAAGTCGTGATTGTTCTTTACTCTCTTCAGTCACTACTTTTTGATCTTCCCATTCCAGGTCATCTTGCGGTAATTCAAATAAAAAGCGACTCGCTTCAGGGTTGATGACTGCACCATACTGGCGCCGTTCGCGCGCCATGGTGAAGGTCAGCGATTGTTGCGCACGGGTAATGCCGACGTAAGCCAAGCGGCGTTCTTCTTCCACCATGTCACTGTCAATACTCGATTGATGTGGCAGTGATCCTTCTTCCATGCCGACCATAAACACGTGAGGAAACTCTAAGCCCTTGGACGCGTGCAAGGTCATCAGCTGTACTTGGTCACCTTGCTCTTCTTCTTCGTTACGACTCATTAAGTCGCGTAAGCACAACTTAGCGATGGCGTCGTCGAGCGCCAGTGGCTCGTGCTCGTCGTCGCCTTTGAGCATTTCTACCACCCAACGTAACAACTCACTGACGTTTTTAAAGCGCATTTCGGCCGCTGCTTGGCTCGGGCTGGTTTCATACAGCCATTCTTCCATGGCAATGTTACGTAGCAGATCATAAAGCGCAGTCGGTGCATCATCGGCGTGCAGACTTTTGCGCGCAGTCGTGGTGATCAACTGGGTAAAATACTGTACCGATTGGTATTCACGGCTACCTAATCGGGTTTTTAATGCCTGGTGCTGAGCGGCTTCGAGCATGCTGATACGCAACTCATTGGCGAGCTCGCCGATACGTTCCACGGTGTTGGGGCCAATGCCACGCTTAGGCACATTGATAATTCGGATCAACGCGGTATCGTCATCGGGGTTCACCAACAGCCGCAAGTAAGCCATCATATCCTTCACTTCAGCGCGGGCGAAAAAGCTTTGCCCACCACTAATTTTGTAGGGAATGCGGTGGGTCAGCATGGCCTTTTCAAACAATCGCGCTTGGTGATTACCGCGATAGAGCAGGGCAAAATGGCTATAGGGCGTGCGCTCTAAAAAGCGTTTACGGACAATCTCCGCCACCACGCGGTCGGCTTCATGCTCTTCATTCTTGCCGTAAATCACCCGCAGCGGCACGCCGTATTCCATTTCCGAGAACAGCTTTTTCTCAAACACGTGCGGGTTATTCTCGATCAAGATATTGGCAGCTTTTAGAATACGCCCGTGCGAGCGATAATTTTGCTCNNTCGTCGTCACCCACCACGGTAAAACGCGCGCGCTCGCCCACTAATAACCGCACCAACTCATACTGTGAGGTGTTGGTATCTTGGTATTCATCCACCAGTAGATACTTAAACTTGGATTGCCAGCGGCTGCGTGCGGCGTCGTTATTTTTCAGTAGCAGCGTTGGTAGCAAAATCAAATCATCAAAATCAAGCGCGTTACAGGCACGCATATTCTGGCTGTAGCGCTGGTAAATTTCGGCAAACAGCTTTTCATCAGGGAGCTGCGCTTGCGCCAGTGCCTGTTCGGGCGACAGCATGGCATTCTTCCAGTTGCTGATTTGGCTTTGCAGCATCTTGACCAATTGCTTGTCGTCGTCCCAGTCATCTTCGGTCAACGCTTTCAGCAGCGCGAAACTATCTTGGTCGTCAAACAACGAGAAGCCTGGCTTCATATTTAAGCGGGTGACTTCTTTGCGAATAATAGTGAGGCCCAGGTTGTGAAAGGTCGATACCGTTAAACCCCGGGTATGCTCGCGACCTAAGGTGTGACCCACGCGTTCTTTCATTTCGCGCGCGGCCTTATTGGTAAAGGTCACGGCTGCGATATTGCGCGCCGAATAGCCACAGCGAGTGATCAAATAGGCGATTTTTTCGGTAATAACTCGAGTCTTGCCACTACCGGCGCCAGCCAACACCAGCACCGGGCCATCGATGGCACGAACGGCTTGTTGTTGGCGCGGGTTGAGTTGCAGCATGAGCTTCCTTGGCAGGTGATGACCATCACGGTTTCGCGTGAACGAGCGGCAGATTTTACCGCAAAGAACTGCTAAGCTAAATGCAAATAACACAGTGACTGCCTGTAGTCACCGAAGGAGCCGTTATGGACGCTAAAAAAATTGAAGATATTGCCCGCCAAATCAACGATAGCATTCCCGCTGGTGTGAAAGATTTCGCCGGTGGCTTAGAGCAACGAATCAAGCAAATTTTGCAGCAACAGCTGAGCAAATTAGATGTCGTCACCCGCGAAGAATTAGATGTTCAGCAGCAATTATTGCTGCGTTTGCGCCAGCGCGTTGATCAGCTTGAACAGCAGCTCGCCGCCATGCAACCACCAACCAGCAAGGACTAATCGTAATGGCGCAGTGGTTACAGGGTGAAGTGCTTGAAAATCATGCCTGGAACAGCGAGCTGTTCAGTTTACGGGTGCGTATCGAGCCATTTACCTTTACCGCTGGGCAGTTTGTGCGCTTGGGTTTGACGCTAGACGGTCAGCGGGTGCAACGCGCCTATTCGTTAGTCAATGGCCCCGCTGACCCAGTGCTGGACTTCTTGGTAAACCGCGTGCACGACGGGCTGTTTTCGCCAGCCTTACATCAACTTAAAGCTGGTCAGCACATTGACGTGTCACAGCCGGCTAGCGGTTTTTTTACCCTCAACGAAGTGCCTGATGGCGACGATTTATGGCTCATTGGCACCGGTACCGGCATTGGCCCGTACTTCTCCATGTTGACTACCGCCGAACCGTGGCAGCGGTTTCAGCGCATACATCTTATTCATGCGGTGCGTCATGCCGCCGACTTAGCCTATCAGCCATTGATTGCGGAATTGCTTGCCGAGTATGCTAGCCAATTTGTCTATCAGCCCGTGGTGAGCCGCGAAGACCATGCTGGCGCCTTGCGCGGGCGTATTCCAGCGCTGATTGCTAGTGGTGAGTTGGAGGCTGCGGTGGGTTGTCATCTAAGCCAGCGCTCGCAACTGATGTTATGCGGCAACCCCGAAATGATCCGCGATGCCCGTGAGCTATTGGCTAGCAAAGGTCTACCGAAGAACCTCCGGCGTACCCCCGGCAATGTCACCATAGAACACTACTGGTAAGCTCGAAGCCGCCCGTTGTAAGGTAATTTCCGCCATACAATACGATTGCTGCCACTTGTGAGCATGCGCTTGCCGTTTTAGCCTGTGTACTCAATGCAACAAAGGGCACAGGCATGGGCAAAGGATTGCGATTGGCGCGCGTATATACCCGAGCGCTGCAAGGTATCGACGCACCGTTGGTGACGGTAGAGGTGTGTTTGGCCGGTGGTTTGCCAGCGTTTTCGATGGTCGGTTTACCGCAAACAGGCGTGCGTGAAGCGCGTGATCGGGTGCGTTCGGCGATTTTGGCGAGCAACTATGATTTTCCCAAAGCAGTTAAAATCACCGTCAATTTGGCGCCTGCTGATTTGCCCAAATATGGCGCTCGGTATGATTTAGCCATTGCCATTGGTATTCTGGTCGCGGGCAAGCAGATCGAGGAAAAAGACATTGTTGGGCGCGAGTTTTATGGTGAACTGACGCTGAATGGTGACCTCCGCGCTATCACCGGTATTCTGCCCGCCATGATGGCGTGCCGCGATGAAGGCCGTGAAGCGGTGATACCCGCTGACAATGAGGCAGAAGCC
Source organism: Idiomarina sp. UBA6142 (assembly GCA_002423905.1). GTDB lineage: Bacteria > Pseudomonadota > Gammaproteobacteria > Enterobacterales > Alteromonadaceae > Pseudidiomarina. The sequence continues at coordinate 3,594 of DIVC01000091.1, read as the reverse complement.
TCGGTATTGCAGCAACAACAATGTGTTGCCGCGCTGAGTTTACGCGATGTGGTCGATCATCTCACCACCCCACACCCACTGCCTTATATTGCTGCACGTAACCTCACCGAGCCGTTGCCCAGCGACTTGCTTGATGTGGCCGATGTGATTGGCCAACAACAGGCAAAGCGGGCTCTGTTGCTGGCGGCAGCAGGTGGCCATCATTTGCTGTTCGTGGGGCCGCCCGGTACCGGCAAAACCATGCTGGCGCAGCGGCTATTGGGGCTATTACCACCACTGAATGAAGATGAAGGCTTGGCTGTGGCAGCCGTGCGGTCTATCAGTGCCGGCAATAAGCACAACAGCGATTGGCGTCAGCGCGCCTTGCGTAATCCGCATCATTCGTGTTCGGCAGCTGCGTTGGTGGGCGGTGGTTCACCGCCGCAACCTGGCGAAATTTCCTTGGCGCATAAGGGCTTGCTGTTCCTTGACGAGCTGCCGGAGTTCTCGCGGCATGTGCTGGACTCTTTGCGTGAGCCGCTGGAATCAGGTCAGGTCACCATTAGTCGTGCGGCCCATCAAGTCACCTTCCCGGCACAGTTCCAATTAGTGTGCGCCTTGAATCCATCGCCTTGTGGCCACTTTGATGGCAACCTCAGCAGCGCTCGTGCCAGTCCGGATCAGATTATCAAGTACCTCGGTCGTTTGTCGGGGCCGCTGCTTGACCGTATCGATATGCAAGTAGAAGTACCGCGCCAGCCCGAGGTACTGAAGCAGCAAGTGAGCGTGAGTGAGCCGATATCACCGCAGTGGCGCGCCCAAGTGGTGGCTGTACGTGCGCTGCAACAACAACGGCAACAGTGCCTCAACAGCGAAATGCGACCAGCCCAGTTAGCCGAGCATTGCCTCCTGAGCAGTGATGATCACGACTTCCTAGTGCGCGCCATCGAACAATTTAGCCTGTCACACCGCGCCTACCACCGCTTATTGCGGCTGGCGCGCACCATCGCCGACCTTGATCAAAGCACCACAATTCTGCGCAAACACCTTGCCGAAGCGCTCAGCTTTCGGGCCCTTGACCGGCTGCTGCAGCAGTTGAAACAACTCTAGTGACTAGCTCACGGGAAGGATTCATGTCTATAATTGAGATTCTCAAAGAATCTTGGAGAATCTTATGGCGTTAAAAGTAACTTCTGTGCGGTTAGATGATAAAACGTTACAACGGATTGATGAGTTAGCAGCACAACTTTCTCGACCGCGGGCATGGCTAATGGCTGAGGCTGTTCGGAAATTTGTTGATGAACAGGAATGTTTCATTGCTGAGGTCAAACGAGGCTTAGTCGCGGCTGATCAAGGTCAATTTATTGACCACAGCGAAATACGTGCAATTTGGGAGGCAAAACGTGCAGCTTTGGGTCAAGTGGACTGACTTAGCAAAACGAGATTTGGAACACATTGAAACTTATTTAACAGAACAAACTTCGGCAGTATTCGCAATCGACTATCTGCTGTCAGTGCTGACAACGATCGATAATGTTATTAAACGATTTCCCGAGGCAGGGAGGCCGGGCCTGGTCTCTGGTACACGCGAATGGGTTATGCCCCGCTCGCCATTTATATTGGTTTATCGTTATGTCCAGTCCGATCAGAGTATTGAAGTTATTCGTGTCTTGCATCACTCCCGATCAACCCTACAAGAGTTATTTTAATGCCTGTGTGAACAACCCAATAAGCCGTTCGATATCGCCGGCACTGACATTGAGATGGGTAACTAACCGTTGCCGTTGCGCTCGTGAAACCAGTACACCATGTTCACGTAAGTAATCACTTACTTTCAGCGCATCATCTAAACTGCGGTAGTTCACATACACCATGTTGGTGTGCTGCGGCTCTAGGCTTAAGCCGGGTAGGCCTTGTAAACCTTGGTGTAAGCGGGCGGCGTTGGCATGGTCATCGGCCAGTCGTGCCACGTTGTGATCCAGCGCGTAGTCCATGGCGGCAGCAACAATGCCGGCTTGGCGCATGCCGCCACCGAGCATTTTGCGCCAACGATGGGCACGGGCAATGAACTTCTTCGAGCCAACCAGCACCGAGCCAATCGGCGTACCCAAGCCTTTAGAAAAGCAGATCGAAATACTGTCGAATGGTGCACAGAGTTCTTGCAATGACAAGCCAGTGGCCACTGCCGCGTTAAAAATGCGTGCGCCATCAAGGTGTAACTTCAAGCCGTGCTTATCAACTAACTTACGCGCTTGCTGCATGTAGGCTTGCGGAATCACCCGGCCGGTGTGGGTGTTCTCTAAGGCTAATAAGCGGGTAATGGGAAAGTGCGGGTCATCGGGCTTAATGCGCTTTTCAACCCGCACCAGATCAAGTGTGCCATCGGCTTCGACTTCAAACGGTTGCGGCACAATGCCACCCAGCACTGCAGCGCCACCTGCTTCATAGCGATAGGTGTGATACTCCTGACCGACCAAATACTCTTCGCCACGTTGGCAGTGGCTCAGCAAGGCTAACAAATTGGTTTGGGTACCGCTGGCGGCAATAATTGCCGCCTCTTTACCGGCCATAGCCGCTACGCGCTGTTGCAAAGCATTGATGGTTGGGTCATCGCCAAATACATCGTCACCTACCGGCGCCGCGGCCATGGCCGCACGCATGGCGTCGGTAGGTTGGGTGACGGTATCACTGCGTAAATCCAACAGCATATTACTCGGAGCCTTCATAGCCCCATGCTGGTGGCGGCAGATCAACCGGGGTACTGAGATCTACATGGACCTCGAACAAACGACCCGGACGACTTAATTGGTAGGCCATGGTGTTGGCATCAATAAAGCGAATGGACCAAGTGTTGGTGGTGGAAACTTCTAAGCCATTTGCCATGAAGCGACCTTTACTGGCTTCGTCAACGGGGAAAGCTTGTGCGGTAGCAGTGCCTGCAGCGACGGTTTGGCCGCCGTATGGCGAGGTTGCATCAAGATTTCCATCGGGAGAGCGGTGATAGTGCTGAAAATCGATATGATCGGCATGCAGTGTAAGCTCCCAAGTACGGGAATGGTCGTCACCGACATGCAAGGGCATACGCACCACGTTGCTCTCGCAATCGCGAACATGCACGACCAGAGGATGATCCCAAGCTGGTGATGGCGCATCATCTTCAACAATTGTGGCGCTAAAAGCTTGCCCACAGAATGGTGCAAAGGCAGCCATAAACGCTTGTTGTGGGTTGCTCTCGGTAACTTCTACCTGTGCTGTAACGGGTTCAGAGGTGGTGGTTTCTGCTGCTGGTTGGCAGCCGGCTAAAAACGCCAAGCTAGTGAGGCTGGCGACAAAAAATGAACGATGAAGGGTCATGCTGTTTGCTCCTGAGGTGTCGCCTTACTGTGCCATATTGTGCGATAATGTCACAACTATTTTTATCACCACGGTGGATTATATACCGATGCAAGTTTTTCAAAATGTTCTTGCCATGATTGGCAACACGCCCATGTTGCGGGTTAACAACCTCGACACCGGACCTTGTGAGCTGTATTTCAAAATGGAACTGATGAACCCGGGCGGTTCGATCAAAGATCGGATCGCCGTCAGCATGATTGCTGCCGCTGAGCAGAGTGG
>DIVC01000054.1:14325-22384 GCA_002423905.1 Idiomarina sp. UBA6142 | reverse complement strand
AACGCACCGCTGTATTAGACGGCGCGATACTCGGTAATCTCTTTTTTGAGCCTTCTACCCGAACTCGCGTGAGTTTTGGCACCGCGTTTAATTTACTCGGTGGCGATGTGCGTGAAACCACAGGTATGGAAAGCTCAGCATTGAGCAAAGGCGAGTCGCTCTTTGATACCGCCCGCGTGTTGAGTAGCTATAGCGATATTATTGCCATGCGCCACCCGAAATCTGGCTCAGTGGCAGAATTCGCCGAGGGTAGCCGCGTGCCGGTGATCAACGGCGGTGACGGTGCTAATGAACATCCCACGCAAGCATTGCTCGACCTTTACACCATTAAAAAAGAATTGGCCTATCATGGCACCAGCCTTGATGGCCTGCACATCTGCATGATGGGTGATCTCAAATTTGGCCGGACTGTACACTCACTGTCACGGCTGTTAGCGCTGTACCCAAAGGTGCGCTTTACCTTGATTGCACCGCGCGAACTGGCTATGCCCGAGTCGATCTTGGCGGTGCTCGATAATGCGGGGCACCAAGTCACTGTTACCGATCAAGTCAGTGATAGTTCAGATGCCCACATTTTGTATCAAACGCGTATTCAGCAAGAACGCTTTGCCAGTCTCGAAGAGGCCAATCAATACCGTGGCCGCTTTCGCTTAAATAGCGCTATTTATACCAAGCACTTCAAACCAAATACCGTGATCATGCACCCGTTACCGCGTGATTCACGGGCTGAAGCTAATGAATTGGATAATGATCTGAACCAAAACCCGAATCTAGCCATATTCCGTCAAGCTGATAACGGTGTGCTGATCCGTATGGCGCTGTTTGCGCTGACCCTTGGGGTCGCCGATCAGGTCGAACAGTATGACCGCCCGGTAAATTGGTTCAGTGATAAGCCTAACCTGTAACAGATTAACTGAAAAAAGAGGATCGCGATGTCTCGCTCAGAAGAATTATTTGCCCAAGCCCAACACAGTATTCCTGGTGGTGTGAATTCACCAGTTCGTGCTTTTAATGGGGTGGGTGGTTCACCAATTTTTATGGAGCGCGCCGACGGTGCCTACATGTTTGATGCCGATGGCATTCGTTATATCGATTACATTGGCTCATGGGGGCCGATGATCTTGGGTCACAATCACCCAGTCATTCGTGAAGCCACTATTAAAGCGGTTGAACGCGGGTTAAGTTTTGGTACCCCCACCGCCATTGAAATCACCATGGCCGAGCGTATTAAAAGCATCGTGCCATCCATTGAAAAAGTACGCATGGTGAACTCGGGCACCGAAGCGACCATGAGTGCTATTCGGCTAGCGCGCGGATTCACTGGGCGCGACAAGATTTTGAAATTTGAAGGCTGCTACCATGGTCACGCCGACGCGCTGTTGGTGAAGGCAGGTTCAGGCGCGCTCACTATGGGTGTACCTAATTCGCCAGGTATTCCTGCTGACTTTGCCAAGCACACGCTTACCGTAACCTACAATGACTTGGCTTCAGTGGAGCAGATCTTTGCTGAACTGGGTGATCAAATTGCCACCATTATTGTTGAACCTGTGGCTGGCAACATGAATTGTATCCCACCGGTTCCAGGCTTCTTAGAGGGCTTGCGTGCTATCTGCGACCAGTACGGTAGTGTGCTTATTTTTGACGAGGTGATGACCGGCTTCCGTGTTGCTCGCGGTGGTGCCCAAGAATTCTATGGCGTCACCCCAGACCTCACCTGTCTCGGCAAAGTTATCGGCGGCGGCATGCCAGTTGGTGCTTTTGGTGGCAAGCGTGAGATTATGGATTTTATTGCACCGATTGGGCCAGTCTATCAAGCCGGCACGTTATCGGGTAATCCAGTGGCTATGGCCGCCGGCTTAGCCGCCTTGGCACAGTTAGATAACCCAGATTTGTATCCAGGCTTGTATGCGCGGGTTGAACAATTGGTTAATGGTTTACAGGCGCTGGCTGATAAAGCTGGTGTGCCGTTTACCACCAATCGGGCCGGCTCGATGTTTGGCTTATTCTTTACTGATGCCAAGCAGGTTACCAGCTTTCAGCAAGCAATTGAATGTAATCTGGCACACTTTAAAACCTTCTTCCATGCCATGTTGGATCAGGGGGTTTACTTAGCGCCCTCAGCTTTTGAGGCTGGATTTATGTCGTTCGCCCATAGCGATGACGATATTCGCGCAACCTTAGCAGCTGCTGAAAAGGCTTTTGCTTTATTGAAATAACTGCATGATTCGGTGGCAGCGCCGGCTAAAACCAGCGTTGCCACCATGATTTTTCCTCGATCTTACCATCACAACCCAAATTCTCTGGCAGCCGCTGTGGCCGCGCTGGAAAGCGCACAACATGGTCGCAGTTAAGCGGCACACGAGCGCCACTTTGCTGCTGAAAGGCTACCATGGCAAGACCACTCGGCATCAAGCCGGCAAACGGCTGTATGGTCAACGCTGCGAATACCTCACTGACTACCGGCAACGCACCACTGCTGCCAGTCAATCCAATCGGCTTATTATCATCACGACCTAACCATACGGTCACCACGTGCTGCGCATCAAAGCCTACAAACCAGCTATCCCGATAATCGTTGGTGGTACCACTTTTACCAGCCAATTGCCCGGCGCCAAAACGCTCACCTAATTTGCGTCCGGTACCGGTGTTGATCACCCCTTCTAGCCCATGCCGGACCAGATAGCTGGCTTCAGTACTAAATACCTGCGTCGGCGCACTGAATGCGCGGCGATAGAGCGGTACGCCCTGATGGTTGGTCACCGCAGCGATCGTAGCGAGCGGACGGTGCTGACCTAATTGCGCCAGCATCGAATAAACCTCAGCCATCATCAGCGGCGACACCTCGACCGCACCCAACGTGAGCGCCGGTACTGCGGCTATGGGTGAGGTGATGCCAGCCCGCCGCAATTTATCAACTAGGGTTGGCAAGCCAATGTCGAGGCCTAAGCGCACTGCTGGAATGTTGCGCGACTGCACCAACGCGTCATAGAGCATCAGCATGCCGCGATACTCATTATCGTAGTTTTGCGGCTGCCACGGCGGTTGATTGGGGCGCTGAATAATGACCGGCGTATCATCCAAAATCGAGCCTAAATCATAGCCACCCGTTGCTTCCAATGCGCTGGCATAGATCATTGGCTTGAGCAGCGAACCTATCGGCCGCAAGGCATCACGAGCGCGGTTAAAACCGACCGTTTGCCGATCGCGATCCCCAACCAGTGCTCGAATGCCTGCTTGCTGATGATCGACAATGACCACTGCGCCCTGAAGCTGGGGATCTTGACTAATTAACGGCAATTGACTGGTGAGCGCTTGCTGAGCGGATTGCTGTGCCCACGGGTCCAGATAGGTAAAAACCCGCAAGCCTTGCTGACTCCAGTTAACCGGGAGTGTCAATGCGTTCAGTTCTTGTTGTACTAATTCCAAATAATGTGCCGCAGGTTGTTGGGTCAGTCGGCTGCGTTGCTGTTCCACTAGGGGTTGCGCCAGCGCCTGTTGATAATCGCCTTGACTTAACAAATTTTCCGCAACCATCAACTGCAAGACCCAATCACGGCGTTGCTGAGCGCGCTCCGGATAACGTCGCGGATTGTAGTATGACGGGCCTTTAATGATGGCGACTAATAAGGCCATTTCGGCAGCATCCAATTGTTGCACCTGCTTGGCAAAATAGAACTGGCTCGCCAGTGCAATACCATGAATAGCCGACCCCCCGTCTTGGCCAAAGTACACTTCATTAAAGTAGGTTTCTAAGATTTCATTTTTGCTAAAGCGATAATCTAAAATCACCGCCATGAGAGCTTCGTTGACTTTACGCCATAAGGTTTTATCGCGGGTTAAATAGAGGTTTTTGACTAACTGCTGAGTTAAGGTGCTGCCGCCTTGCACTGTACGCATAGCTACTAAATTAGCCAGTGCGGCGCGCCCAATTGACGTGAGTGAGATACCACCATGATGATAAAAATCACGGTCTTCAACCAAGAGCAGCGTTTCAACCAGTAAATCAGGCACGAGCTCCAACCCCACCAGCAATCGATTCTCTTGGTTGCCACCAGCCAGTCGACCGAGATAAGGCGGTTCGAGGCGAACTATGGTTAATGGCCGGTTGTCGGGTAAACTGATTATCCGCTGCAGACCAGATCCTTGAAATTCTAGCCGAACTCGCTGCGCCATGACCGGTCCATCGACAAAATCGAATGGCCGCCGATAGAGCGTGATGGTTTGATCGCTCACACTGTACTGACCGCTGTCAGTCACTTGCGTTTGGCGCTGATATTGCAATAAGGTCAATTCACGCTCAACCGCAGCCATAGTTAAGTGAGCACTCGGCGTTAACACCAAGGCACGACCATAGACTAATGCTGGTGCTTCATAACGGCTGCTGCGAAACCGCTCGGTCAAGGTACTGTCCAAGTAAATTAAGTACCCACCAAGTAACACCACCAGTAGCAAGCATATTTTACTGCTGGTGATTAGCACATAACGCCAGCGCGATGGCTTAGTTGGCGCAGTTTTTTTTCTCATTCAAGGTGTCTCTTGGTTAAGTGACTTGCGCGCGCCTGCAGCGGGTCGTCGGGCCATGGATGCTTTGGATAACGGCCGCGCATTTGCTTTTTCACCTGCTGATAGGCATTACCCCAAAAACTAGCTAAATCGCTGGTACGTTGCAACAGTCTGCCCGCTGGCGAGAGTAAATCTATCGTAAGAGTTACTTGCCCATAAGCAATAGTGGGCGATACCGGCTCGCCAAATACCTCTTGTAACTTCACCGCGACCAGCGGCTGCGCTTGCAGGTAATCAATACGATGTGTGCGGCCACTCGGCGCAAGCCAGTGGCTGGGACATTCGCGTTCGAGCTGTTGTTGCTGGGCATAGCTCAAGCGCGCTTGCAGCGCTGCCAACGGCGACCATTGCCGGAGTTGCTCCGCCGTGGTGAGTTGTTGCCAGTACGGAACGGCCCATTGCTCAAGCTGCTGCATTAATGTGGCGTCACTGTAGTCGGGCCATTGGCTGGGTTGCAGCGCACTAACTAAGCGTACCCGTGCCAGCCATTGTTGCGCTGCTGCCGACCACTGCCACAGTGTCAGCCCTTGCCCACGACTGAGGTTGAGCCAAGCTTGCACTCTTAGCTCGGCCGATAACGGCTGTTGACTCGGCTGCTCACGCAACACAATAGCGCCAATGCGCTCACGCTCCACCACTTGTAAACGTTGCTGTGGCCCCACCAATTCAACCTGCTGCTCTTGGACCCGTGTCAGCGCAGGATGGTTTAGATCGCTCTCACGCAGCGCAATGGCTAACCGAATCAACGCATCCGCTTGCTGTTCTTGCAAGGTTAACGACAGCACCAGCAGCCATTCACTGCGGGCTTGGCTATCCATATCATGAAACCGTGCGCCACCGCCATAACTGAGTAAATAACGGTTGCTGGCACCGCGCCGTTGCGCCAGCCGATCAGCGAAGCCCCACAGCAAATCCACCAGCGGCAACTGCTTTAGATCCAGATCGGTTGCGACTGCTTGCAACAACCGCAACCAATGCTGCCAACGCTGTTTCACCAAGGCTGGTAAACGCGCTGGTGGTAACGGAAAGCTGTTGGCGTCGATCGTGGTTTGCTCTAACTGGGCTAATAACAATGCCATGCCAGCGCGCACTGCCGCACTCTGCTGTTTCGCCCATACGGCAAGGCGAGCGAGCCGCACATCGCCGGAGAACTCGGCCAATTGCTGACCCAAACTGGTTAAACCGCCCTGCTTATGGCAAACCTCAAGGAGTTCTAATAAATCATGTGCTGCGGCTAAGTGAGCCTGATTGGGAGGACTGTAAAAGCGCAAAGCCTGGGGTTCACTCCCCCAGCGCCGGCATTCTAATAGAAAATCACTGAGATCTGCAGTTTCCAATTCAGCCGGCTGATAATCCCGCAGCCCCGCTTGCTCGGCGCTACCCCATAAGCGGATGCAATGTCCGGCTTGCAGTCGACCAGCACGACCGGCGCGCTGCGTTGCAGACGCCTTACTGATGCGCCGAGTGATCAAGCGACTAATGCCATGCTGTGGATAAAATTGGGCCAAACGCTCGCGGCCACAATCGACCACCACATCAATGGCCGGAATAGTCAGGCTGGTTTCAGCAATGTTAGTGGCTAAAATAAGTCGTTTTTCACCAGCGATGGGTGGTTGTAATACCCGTTGTTGCTGTGCCAAGGGTAATTGACTATAGAGTTGTAAGAGCGTCACCTGCGGTAGTTCACCGAGCAGCGCCGCGAGCTGTTCTATTTCTGCTTGGCCGGGTAGGAATACCAACACGCCATGCTCAGCCCGCCGCAATGCTTGGTGGATGACAGCTGGAACTTGCTGCAGCCATGGACTTTGTGGTGACGGTGGGCGGTAATCTACAGTAACCGGAAAACTGCGTCCGCTTGTACTGAGCACCTTCGCATCACCTAACCACTGCGCAATAGCAGCAGCCGGCAAGGTTGCCGACATCACCAAGAGGGCGAGATCGGGGCGCAGTTGAAAGCTTTCCAACAGCATGGCTAACCCCAAATCAGAGGCGAGATTGCGCTCGTGAAATTCATCAAAAATTACCAAGCCAACGCCCACTAATTCGGGATCGCGTTGCAGATATTGGGTAAACATGCCCTCAGTAAGCACCAACAACCGCGTGCGCGTGCTGAATTGCTGATCGCCACGCACATGATAACCAACTTGCTGACCGACGGTTTCACCCAGCTGTGCGGCTAAATAGCGGGCAATGGATAGCGCGGCAATACGCCGTGGCTGCAATAATAGAATACGTTGCCCTTGCCAGGCCTGAGCCTGCAGCAAGGCGAGCGGCAGTGCGGTAGACTTGCCGGCGCCCGGTGGTGCTTCAAGCACCAAGCGTGACCCCGGCAATTGTTGCAAAACTGCAGGAATGAGCGCAACAATCGGCAATGGTTCTGCGCTCATTGACACACTTAACGGCTCAACAAGTGTGCAGCAATAGTACGGAAGCCCAGCGCGGTCGCACCGGTTGGCCATAAGCTATTGGCATTGGCGTGGTAGGCGCCAGCAATATCAAAGTGTAGCCATTGCGCTCCCTGTTGTGGGGCAAAACGTAACAGGAAGCCAGCGGCGTTACTCGCACCACCGGCACCGCCACCCTTGACCGGACGACTATTCGCGGTATCGGCAAAGGCAGAAGGACAACTGTCCTTATGCCAACTTTGCAGCGGCAAGCGCCACAAAGGCTCTTGCTGGCTACTGGCAATGTGTAATGCTTCGGCGGCAAGTGCATCGTTGACACTAAACAGGGCATTGTAGTCGGTGCCGACTGCGGTCTGTGCTGCACCAGTTAAGGTTGCGGCATCAATCACGAGCTCGGCACCAATTTCACCGGCGTATAACAAGCCATCTGCTAGCACTAAGCGACCTTCGGCATCGGTATTGACAATTTCGACCGTGGTACCATTTTTGTAAGTGAGGACATCACCGAGCTTAAAGGCATGACCATCGATGAGGTTTTCAGCACAGCACAGAATCAGCTGGACCCGCTTGTTCAGCCCTTGCCTGATAGCATGGACCAAAGCACCAGCAACGGTAGCCGCACCACCCATATCACACTTCATGTAATACATGCCTTCGTTGGCTTTGATACTATAACCACCGCTATCAAAGGTAATGCCCTTACCAACCAGTGCAGCCGTTACCGGAGCATCCGCTTGGCCCGTCGGGTTATAATCCACCACCAGCATCAACGGTGGTCGCTTTGACGCGCGACCGACAGCATGAATACCCACCCAGCCGTGCTGAAGTAAGTCATCACCCTTGATGATGGTCGTCGTAATATGCTGCGGCGCAAGAGCGGTTAGCTTACTGATCACTTTGTCGGCCAGCGACTCGGGGTAAATATCAGCCGGTCCCAAATTAACCAGTTCGCGAACCCATGCGGCAGTTTCACGCAGCGGTTCCAGTTGCTTGGCGTCACTTGCCCAAGCAATCTGATTACGCGTACGGGTATCGGTAAAACCTTTGCTAAATGCCCATTGCCGCTCAAGCGTCCAACCATCACCCTGCAA
>DIVC01000054.1:2499-14300 GCA_002423905.1 Idiomarina sp. UBA6142 | reverse complement strand
GCAGCCGATGCCTTCCAGGCCTCATTGGTAGGCTTCTCAGTACTCAAAAATACAGATAATGCGGTAGACATAATGCACAGCTCCCAGTATGTTTGCGGGTTATCAATCATTCATCGTATGCAACTTCAATGAGGCTTACAATGCGTTTTAGCAAGCCCCTGACCGCAGCTATTTTACACCAACGCTATAAACGTTTCTTGGCTGATGTTGAACTAATTGATGGCCAGCCGCTCACTGCCCATTGCCCCAACACTGGGGCGATGACCGGCTGTGCAGAAGCGGGTATGCGGGTGTGGCTGAGTCAGAGCGATAATGCCAAACGAAAATATGCATATACCTGGGAACTGGCAGAAAATAGTGCCGGGGCGATGATCTGCGTCAACACCCAACGCGCCAATACGGTTGCCGGTGAAGCACTCGCTGCCGGGCTAATTGCTGAAATCGGTCGCTTGCAACAGCTCAAAGCCGAAGTCAACTATGGTTCAGACCAACGCCGCATCGACTGGACCGGAACAGATGCGCAGCAGCGCCGAGTGTTTGTTGAGGTCAAAAGTGTGACCCTGGCCGACCACACACAGCCACACCAGGGTTGGTTTCCTGATACCGTGAGCAAACGTGCCAGTGAACATCTGCGAAGTCTGATTGAAATGCGCCAGCAGGGGCATCGCGCAGCTGTGTTGTATGTGGTGCTACATAGTGCCATTAGACAAGTTGCCGCAGCGGCACATATCGATGCAAACTATGCCAATTGGGTGAACCGAGCGGCTGCAGCTGGCGTAGAATTCTATGCCATTGGCTGCGCTATTAGCACAACTGAGATACAAGCGCTTACAGTTTTACCGGTGCATTTGGCGAAATAAAATTGCCACTCTAATTGGATTCTGGTATATGTACCGACCTTTTTAATAAGCGCACTTTTTAACCTTAACGAAATGCGTGCTAAACGTATTCACTGAATGTCTCATAAAGGAGATCCAAAATGCCGCAAGGAACCGTGAAGAAGACCCATGGGATTCTGGCACAAGCGGGCTTGGAGCCATACCAGCCAAAAGCTGGCGAAGAGTACATGAACGCTGCTCAACGTGACCATTTTCGCAAGATTCTGGAAACTTGGCGTGCCCAATTACGCGAAGAAGTTGATCGCACTGTGCACCATATGAAAGACGAAGCGGCTAACTTTCCTGATCCAGTTGACCGTGCCGCGCAAGAAGAAGAGTTTAGTTTAGAACTGCGTACCCGTGACCGTGAGCGTAAACTGATCAAGAAAATTGAAAAAACCTTGGTCAAAATTGAAGCCGATGATTTTGGCTTCTGCGATTCATGTGGCATCGAAATTGGTATTCGCCGGTTAGAGGCGCGCCCGACCGCCGACTTGTGTGTTGACTGTAAAACCCTTGCCGAAATCAAAGAGAAGCAAATGACTGGCGCCTAACATGGTCGCTGTATTGCCGTATCGTGGTCGTTTTGCCCCGACACCGTCGGGGCCTCTTCATTTAGGTTCGTTAGTCGCCGCTCTCGCTAGTTATTTAGATGCTCGTGCCCATCAGGGCGAATGGCTAGTGCGTATCGAAGATATTGATGAGCCTCGCAGTGTGCCCGGTGCGGCCGAGCTGATCCTCGAACAATTGCAGGACCACGGCTTAGTCTGGCAGCACGACGTCATCTGGCAGAGTCACCGCAAAACGCGCTACCAGCAAGTACTTGAGCAACTGCAGCAAGCCGGTTTGACTTATGCTTGTGATTGCACCCGCAATCAAATCAAAGCTCGCGCTGCCCATTACGACGGCTTTTGCCGCGATCGCTCGATAGCAACCAACAAACATGCCGTGCGATTTCGCAACGACAATAGCATCTGTGCGTTTGCGGACCGCATGCTCGGACCGCAAACGGTGACTACTGAGGCAGCCGCAGAGGATTTTGTGCTGCTCCGCCGCGATGGTCTGTTTACCTACCAATTAGCCGTAGTGGTGGATGATATTGATCAACAGATCACTGATATCGTCCGTGGCGCTGACTTAATCGATGCTACCCCGGGACAACTGTTGTTATGGCGACAGCTCAGTGAGCGTCAACCGCGCTTTGCTCATGTGCCTCTCGTTACCGANNGACTATCTACAACTGCCACTAAATGGTGCTAAAACCCGCAGCACGATGTTGCAGCAAGCGACCCAGCAATGGCAACGCCGTTGTCTTCCATGATGGTCCACATCCGAGTACAATAGCGGCTGTTTTTTTGAGCTTTTTGGAGCATTTACTATTATCAAGCATATGAAGGCGTTAGCGAAACGTATGATGTCGCGTACAGCGCCCACGGCCGCTTCGCTGCCAGCAAACATTCTGGCCACGCCGCTAGTGATCCCACGAGATCGCCACAGCATCTCGCGCAAACAAATTCCTGAACATGCATTAAAAGTGTTGTATCGCCTGCACAATGAAGGCTTTGATGCCTACTTGGTGGGTGGTTGTGTACGTGACATGTTGTTGGGTATTACCCCAAAAGACTTTGACGTAGCCACCAACGCCAAGCCCGAGCAAGTGCGTAATCTATTTCGTAACTGCCGCCTAGTGGGGCGCCGCTTTCGCCTGGCGCATATCGTATTCGGTCGCGACGTGATTGAAGTCGCAACCTTTCGCGGTCATCACACCGACGAAGAAGACGAACATCACGACGACAAAAAATCGAAGCGTAATGACCATGGCATGCTGGTGCGCGATAACGTTTATGGTGCGATCGAAGAAGATGCGCAGCGCCGCGATTTTACCGTGAACGCCCTGTACTATAACATTGCTGATTTCTCGATTGTCGATTTCGCCCATGGTGTACGCGATATTGAAGCCGGTGTACTGCGGATGATCGGCGACCCAATAGCGCGCTACCGCGAAGATCCCGTGCGGATGCTGCGGGCGGTGCGCTTTGCTACCAAATTGAACATGCGCCTCGACGATAGCGTCAGCAAACCGCTGAAAGAATGTGCGCCGTTATTACAGAACATTCCCCCAGCACGGCTGTTTGATGAAGTCTTGAAGTTATTCGCCGCTGGTAAAGGCGTTGCTAACTTCGATATGCTCAGCGATTACGGCTTATTTCAACAACTATTCCCGGTGCTCAAGCCCTACCTGAATGCACCCGAGCAACCGCCGTATCAGATGATCCGCAAAACTTTTGCCGATACCGATGTACGTATCAGAAATGACCAACGCATTACCCCCGCCTACCTGTTTGCTGCACTGTTGTGGTGGCCGCTGCAAGCACGCATGGAGCAACTGCAGCAAGAGGGGGGCTTCAGCCCTATTGATGCAATGAATCTTGCCGCTGCCGATGTCATTGGCCGGCAAGTTCAACGTATTGCTATTCCTAAGCGTTTCACTATTCCAGCACGGGAAATTTGGCAGTTACAGCAACGTATGGAGCGCGCCAAAGGCAAGCGTTTACAGAGCATATTGGGCCATCCGCGCTGCCGTGCCGCATTCGACTTTTTGTTGCTACGCGCAGCAACTGCGCCAGCTGCAGAGCGTATTCAATTGCAGCAGCAAGCTGAGTACTGGAATAAATTACAACCGCAGATGATTCCAAGTCTTGACAACGACGCCGAAGCCGACAGCGATAGTCCGCCGCCCCAGGGCGCTCAACCGCCTCGTGCCGACGGTGAGCAGAAACGCCGCGGACGGCGCGGTGGACGGCGCCGGCGCAAGCCGAGTGTTGCTGGCGAATGACCCGCATCTATCTGGGTCTCGGCGCAAATTTGGGCGACCCGCAAGCGACCTTGCGCGATGCTGTCGTCACGCTACAACAACAGCCGCTCTTGACTCAGCTACACTGTTCTTCATTTTATGCGAGTAAGCCCATGGGGCCTGCCGACCAACCTGATTATATCAACGCGGTGGTGGCTGCTGACACTCAATTATCAGCGTTGGAATTGCTCGATTTAATCCAAAAAATTGAACAACAATTCGGTCGCCAACGGCATCGCCGCTGGGGTGAACGTACTTTGGATATCGATATTTTATTGTATGGCAATGAGACCATCACCTATCAGCACCTGCAGATTCCTCATATCGGCTTATGTCAGCGCGATTTTGTCTTGGTACCACTGCTGGAGCTGGAACCAACGCTTTGTTTACCCGATGGCCGGGCGCTGGCACTGATTTGGCAACAGTTAGAGGCTACAGAGTCAGGTCATGACCTGATAAAAATTAGCTGATACAATCAAGCACCGCGCATGTAAGGAGAGCCATATGGCCGCCATGAGTATAGCCAGCTTAGCCAAGATGAAAGCAAATGGTGACAAGATCGCCTCGATCACCGCCTATGATGCCACCTTTGCGCGGCTGTTCGCCAACCTTGGTATGGATTTTATGTTGGTAGGTGATTCACTAGGTAATGTCGTGCAAGGTCACCCCTCAACCATACCCGTGACCGTAGCCGACGTTGCCTATCACACTGCGGCGGTGCGTCGTGGCGCGCCCGACGCCTTTGTTGTTGCCGACCTACCGTTCATGAGCTATAGCTCACCACAACAAGCCTATGATTCATCCGCCGAGCTGATGCGTGCTGGGGCCAATATGGTCAAACTAGAAGGCGGCGATTGGTTAGTCGAGACCATTGGTGGTTTAGTTGAACGTGGTATCCCTGTATGTGCTCATTTAGGTTTATTACCGCAGTCAGTCAATGTCCTAGGCGGCTATAAAGTACAAGGGCGCGAGCAGTCAGCCGCAGAGAACACCCTACGCCAGGCGTTGGCGCTGCAACAAGCCGGCGCGCAATTATTAGTACTCGAGTGTGTGCCAGTATCACTCGCGGCACGGATTACTGCTGAGCTGAGTATTCCCACCATTGGCATTGGCGCCGGGCTAGAGTGCGACGGACAAATTTTGGTGATGCACGATATGCTCGGCTTAAACAGCGATTATCTGCCTAAATTCGTGAAGAATTTCTTGGCTGAGCACGGCTCTATTAGCGCTGCCGTATCAGCCTATATTAGGGCCGTCAAAGATGGCAGCTTCCCCAGTTCAGAGCATAGTTTTAGCGGGTAGGATGGCGTTGTATGCAAGTCTTAAAAAGTCTTGAAGAGTTGCGCGCCTGGCGCAAACAAGTCAAAGGCTCATTGGCATTTGTACCAACTATGGGCAATCTGCACGAAGGCCATCTTAAGCTCGTTGATCTGGGCCAGCAGCGGGCTGATGCTGTGATTGTCAGTATTTTTGTGAATCCCTTGCAATTCGGTGCCAACGAAGACCTCGACCGCTATCCGCGCACTTTTGTTGCTGATTGCCAAGCCCTCGCAGAACGCGGGGCAGCGGCAGTATTCGCGCCCACAGTAGGCGATATGTACCCGCGTGGTTTACAACAGCAAAGCTACATTGAAGTGCCAGAGATCTCAGAGATCTTATGCGGTGCTAGTCGACCGGGACATTTTCGCGGCGTGGCTACCATAGTCGCGAAACTGTTTAATATGGTGCAGCCTGATATCGCCGTATTCGGCGAAAAGGACTTTCAGCAGCTGCAAGTCATTCGACTGATGAGTAACGATCTGAGCTTGCCGGTTAAGGTGATCGGTATGGCTACTGAACGTGCTACCGATGGCCTAGCATTAAGCTCTCGCAATGGCTACCTGAGTGCCGCGGAGCGCCAGCAGGCGCCCGCTCTCTATGCGGCATTACACTTGATTGCCGAACAAATAAAGGCCGGTACGGCTATTGAGCAAGCGCTGCTGAAAGCAACTGAACAATTACAACAGGTAGGTTTTCGGATTGACTATTTAAGCGTGCGGCGGCGTAGTGATTTAGCCGAGGTGCAAGGCAGTGATAGCGATTTAGTCATTTTAGCGGCGGCTTATTTAGGCACCACGCGGTTGATTGATAACCTACAGGTAAGCCGTTAACGCATGTGCTCGCGCACTAACCCTAACTCACGTAACTCAGTATAGAGCGCTGAACGCAAGCTCATCGCGTGCGCGGCAATATCACGTTGCTCTGCCAGAATTTCTTGCAACATCTCTGTGGTAGTCAACGGGTTTGCTAACACGACTCGAAACACCACCGTAGGCTCACGATGATATTGGGCCGGAGTGATCTTGGTCCGAGATACAAATGAGGTACCTGTTTCGCGCTGGCGCTTTTGAATAAACCGCGTTAAAGCATTAAGGTGCGGCATAATACGTTTGATTTGCTCCGCATTCGCGTTGCCGATGACCTCTTTCACCTTGGCCGGTATAAACCGATAGGTCAGCAGACACAGCTGCGGTTCACTGATCACTTCAAAATCATCTTGCGCGGCAATTAACGCCGCAAACGACCGCGCTTTCTCAATACTCTGATCAATTAGTAATTCAAAGCCTTGACGCCCCATAACTTGTAACGCTGAATACACCATCATTGCCATGCCCGGTCGTGAGCCTTCCATGGTATGGGCACCTAAATCTTTAGAACCATGACGGATAACGTACTCAGCGTGATGTTCAATGGCGCGGACCATGCTGGGATCGCGGAATAACACCATACCCGCACCCATGGGAACATACATTTGTTTGTGGGCATCAATGGTGACGCTATCAGCGCGTTCCACCCCAGCCAGCAAATGACGGTAGTTGTTCGACATCAAAGTCGCACCACCCCAAGCAGCATCGACATGAAAATGCGCGCCTATTTCAGCGGCAACATCAGCCACTTCGTTGAGCGGGTCAATGTGCCCAGTTTCAGTGGTGCCAGCCACACCAACTATTGCCAAGACTTTACCGCCCTCCGCCGCTACTTGCGCACAAGCACTACGGAGCAGATCGACACGAATACGATGATGTTCATCGGTTGGCACCGCCACCAAATTACGCCGACCAATACCTAGCACATCGGCCGCTTTGCTCAATGAATAGTGGCCGCGCTCCGATACCATGATGGTCAACCGCTTGTAGCCGTAGTGAGCTAAACCGGCAGCTAAACCTTCGGCACTAATACCGGCAAACTCGCCATCGGGCTTTAATAATAAATTGCGAGCTACCCACAGCGCAGTGATGTTGGCAACGGTACCACCCGAGCACATTGCCCCGAGCGAATGTTGCGCGCTGTGCATCCAGCGTTGATAGAAGCTAGTGTCACGTTGATAAACCAAATGATGCAACATGCCAAGCACATTGCGCTCGAGCGGAGTAAATGCTTTCGAGGTCTCTATTTTGACCAAATTTTGATTCAAACCGACCATCAGTTTGGCCAATGGTAACAAAAAATACGGTAATGCCGAGGTCATGTGGCCAATAAAACGGGGCGAGGCAGTATGGACTGAATGCGCCACCAAGTTATTTAATAAGAATTCAGTGTGATCAGATACATACCGCGGTAATTCCGGAATTTCGCTGGCATTGAACACTTGTTCAATTTCATGCAAGGGTTTTTCTCGCGCCACGATACGTTCGCCAAGAAAGCCCATCAGGTTCTCAGACAAATGCTTTTCGATCTTACCTAGCGTCGAGTCCGGCGCTTCTGGAATGGTGAAGATCTTTAATAACGCTTCTTGACTGACTTCCGCGAAAATATCGTTGGCCAAGCGCAAATCCTTGTTAAAAAGCTAAAACGGGCCGCTATTCTGCCTCTATTGCAGAAAAATAGCGACCATCCTCGGGTAATTGAGCCCGCAATTCCCACAACTGGTGATGACTACGTTGATACTTACGTTCAAACGGCGTAATTGGTTGATGCTGATGCAATAATGGGCTTACCTTTGCCGCACAATTCACCAACGCCAGACTGCTCGCCACTTCGGTGAGGTACATCACCCAATTTGAGCGCATCACTAGTTCACCGCCTAAACCAAGTACATAGGGCCACACCGGACTACCATGCCAGCGGCGACTGAAATGAGCTGATTTTGGCCACGGGTTAGGATACAAAATATAGTGTTGTGTGAGTTGCCAGTTAGCCGCCACGGCTAGACGCCAGAAATCCATCAAATCAGCACGCACCAGCAAATAACGCTGCCCTGCTTCAGCTGCTTGGTAATGCGCATGGCGGGCTAAACGATGGGCCGATTTATCCACTCCAATCACCAATGCATCTGGGTTTTCACGCGCTAACCAAGCAGTACTCTCACCCACTCCACAGCAGGAATCAAGGATCAGCGGACCGTTCCAAGCAGCGACTAACTGGTGGGCCTGATTAAAGGCCTCCTGATTGTGCGCTTGCATGGGCTTCTGAAACGGGGCGCGCAAATGGCGCATCACCACCTTCACCAGATCATCATGGTTACCGTGTTGATTAGTAGTCACTGGACGCGACTCATCGCTCACGAACGAATACCTACACCACGTTGTAACAACTGATAGGCAATGACAAAAAAGGCTAAATTAAACAGCACAATAACCCCCATCGCCACGCCAAGATGCACATCGGAAATACCTAGGAAGCCATAACGGAAGGCGTTAACCATGTAAACAATAGGGTTTGCCTGGGCGATGGTCTGCCACATGCCAGGCAGTAAATTAATGCTAAAAAATACCCCTCCTAAATAAGTCAACGGCGTTAACACAAAGGTCGGCACCATCGAGATATCGTCAAAGGTTTTGGCATACACAGCGTTGATTAGCCCGGCCAGAGAAAATAGGGTCGACGTCAAAATAACCGTGAACACTAAAATAATGCCATGATGCAGCTGCACATTGTCAACAAACAAGAAACTGACGAGCGTAACAATGAGCGCTACTAACAGCGCGCGCGCTACCCCACCACCGACATAACCAGCAATGATCACCGCAGTGGACACAGGTGCCACCAACATTTCTTCAATATTACGCTGAAACTTAGCACTAAAAAATGACGATGCCACGTTGGAATAGGAGTTGGTGATCACCGACATCATAATCAAACCAGGCACGATGAACTCCATGTACGGTCGCCCACCCATCTCGCCAATACGCTCACCAACGATGCTGCCAAAGATAATAAAATACAGCGTCATGGTAATGGCTGGTGGCACTAGCGTTTGTACCCAAATACGCAAGAACCGCGTGCATTCTTTGATCCAAATGGTTTTCAAGGCAATGCTATTGAACCCCGACATTACTTCGCTCCTGCTTTAGTGCCACTTTGACGGCCTTGTTCCACTAAATTTACAAACAATTCTTCGAGCCGGTTGGCTTTATTGCGCATGGACAATACTTGAATGTTTTGCTTACTCAGTTGCGCAAACACACTGTTCAGACCTTTACTCTTTTGCACGTCGACTTCCAAGCTGTGTTCGTCAACTTGACGCCATTGGAAATCCTGCAATGTGATCTCAGCGTTGACGCTATTCGGATCCAGATCTAACACAAAGGTTTCCATATTCAAGGTAGCTAATAAACGTTTGATCGAGGTGTTTTCAATGATCCTACCCTGATCAATAATGGCAATGTTGCGACACAAACTTTCCGCTTCTTCCAAATAATGTGTGGTCAGAATGATGGTGATCCCTTGTTTGTTGATTTGCTCGAGGTAATCCCACATGCTGCGTCGCAATTCAATATCGACACCAGCGGTTGGCTCATCAAGAATCAATAATTTGGGTTCATGCAGCAGTGCTCTCGCGATCATTAGCCGGCGTTTCATGCCACCGGATAAGGCTCGCGCCGGGCTATTGCGTTTATCCCACAAACCTAACTGAGTGAGATATTGCTGCGAACGTTGTTTGGCCACATCACGCGGCACCCCATAGTAACCAGCTTGGTTAACAACAATCTGCTGCACGGTTTCAAATTGGTTAAAATTAAACTCTTGTGGCACTAAACCAATGTGGCGTTTGAGCTCAACCAACTGGGTATCCAAGTCATAACCAAATACACTGACACTGCCAGCGGTCTTGTTAACCAAACTGGAAATAATACCAATGGTGGTTGATTTGCCGGCACCATTTGGTCCGAGTAGGGCGAAAAAGTCACCTTGATTGACATCTAAATCAATGCCTTTCAGGGCTTCCACGCCGCCTTTGTAGACTTTCCGTAAGCCACGAATTGATAATGCTTTCATCAGTTATGATGACTCCTGTCCGTAACCCCATTGTGGTTGAATGGTTTGTTGAAGGCCGAGATGGTCTAGTATGCGGGCCACCACAAAATCGATCAGATCATCGATGCTATTCGGCTGGTGATAGAAGCCCGGTGATGCTGGCATAATGGTGACGCCAAGACGGGCTAATTTTAACATGTTTTCTAGGTGAATCGCTGATAATGGCATTTCTCGTGGTAGCAGAATGAGTTGTCCGCGCTCTTTAATCACTACATCTGCAGCCCGCTCAATCAAATTATCGCTCGCACCATTAGCGATGGCTGACAGCGTGCCGGTAGAACAAGGGCACACCACCATGCGCTTAGGCGCCGCCGAACCCGAGGCAACTGGCGAAAACCATTGCTCCTTGCCATACACCTGCAACTGTTCTGCCGACACCGCAAAGTGTTCCTGGAGTGCTTGTGCCGTCGCTTGTGGACTAGCCGGTAGTTGCCAATTTAACTCGGTTGCGAACACCACGCGCGCGGCACTCGAGAGCAACACATGGACTTGCTGTTGCTGGGCCAGCAGGCATTCAAGCAATCGTATCGCGTATGGGGCACCCGATGCACCGGTGATAGCGAGGGTAATAGCTGAACTCATAGTGATTGCTCCTTAGTTGCTGCCAGTTGCTCGAGCAGCCGCTGATGAATAGTGTCAAAACCACCATTGCTCATGATCAGGACATGGTCGTGCGGCCTTAATTGCGCAGCCAAGTAGGTCAAAATATCAGCTACTGAGCTAAACACCTGAGCATTTGGCAGATAGTCTGCGGTTGACCACGCTAAACCCGGAGGCTGTAACATGAGCACCAAGTCAGCAGCACTCAGTGCGTTGGCCAATTGATCAGCGTGAATACCGAGTTTCATGGTGTTGGATCGTGGCTCTAACACCGCAATAATGCGTTGCGTACCGACTTTGGCACGCAGCCCTTCAAGCGTGGTAGCAATAGCGGTAGGATGGTGGGCGAAATCATCATAAACCCGAATTTGCTGCACTTCGCCAAGGAATTCCATACGCCGACGGGTATTTTTAAAGTCACCCAGTGCCGCACAGCTGGTGGTAATCGATACCCCAGCGTGATGTGCCGCAGCGATTGCCATCAACGCGTTATCGACATTGTGTTGGCCTATCAACGACCAACTCACGCTGCCGCAGTGCTGTTGTTGATAGTAAATAGCAAACTCAGAACCGGCCTGGTTCAGTGCTTGTGCTTCCCACTGAGTATCACCGCCTACCAGCACTTGTTCACTCCAGCAGCCCTGCTGTAACACCTGACAGAGAGCATGATCGTGGACTGGACTAAAAATTCGGCCATGACTTGGCACTACTCGTACTAAATGATGAAATTGTCGCTGTATTGCCGCAAGATCGTTAAATATGTCCGCATGATCGAACTCAAGATTGTTCAGAATCAGGGTAGTTGGGCAATAGTGCACAAACTTGGAACGCTTATCGAAAAAAGCCGTATCATATTCATCAGCTTCGATGACAAAAAACGCACTATCCGTCAGCCTTGCCGACTCAGCAAAGTTAGCTAATACGCCACCGACCAAAAAACCAGGGCGTAGCCCAGCATATTCCAGTATCCACGCCAGCATACTCGCTGTGGTAGTTTTGCCATGAGTACCCGCTACAGCTAGCACCCATTTATGCTGCAATACCGCATCATGCAGCCATTGAGCCCCTGAGGTGTAGGGAATACGCTGATTCAGCACGGCTTCGACGGCGGGGTTACCTCGGCTCATGGCATTGCCAATAATGACTAAGTCTGGGCGGGGCTCCAGTTGTTC
>DIVC01000054.1:0-2416 GCA_002423905.1 Idiomarina sp. UBA6142 | reverse complement strand
GTTCCTAAAGCCTTTGAGCAAGCAATGGCTTAGTGTAGCATGCTGATGAATTTGGATGCGATGTGGTGCGGGTAATTTGGCTAAAATTGCGGTAAACTTAGCGGCGTTTTTATCAGCCCCCAAACACAACACTAGCAATCGTGCGAGGAATTCATGCAACGCCTTATTCCGACTCTGCGCAAAGACAACGTCGACGTCGCTCTGATCTCGGTTCTGCATTCATTGCAAATCTGTGCCAAAGAAATTGCCTATCGCCTCAGCCAAGGCGAGATGGCTGGTGTGCTTGGCTCAACCTTGGACGAAAATATTCAAGGCGAGACGCAAAAAAAATTAGACGTACTTGCCAATCAATTGCTTAAGAACATTCTGCTCGAAAGTGATTTTGTCCGTGCCGTTGCCTCTGAAGAAGAAGAGGGTATTGTGACTGGTAATCCGCAAGGAAAATATCTGATCGCGTTTGACCCGCTCGATGGCAGCTCCAACATCGATATCAATAGTGTGGTTGGTACTATTTTTTCAATACTGCCAGTTCCTGCAAACGCCAGTGATGAGGCCGATATGTTTTTGCAGCCCGGCACCAATCAACTTGCCGCTGGTTATGTTTTATATGGTCCATCGACCATGTTGGTGTTAACTACCGGTACTGGGGTGAGAATGTTTACCTTGGATCAGACCGTTGGTGAGTTCCTGCTCACTGACGCAGATGTCGTGATTGATCCATGTACCTGCGAATTTGCTATCAATATGTCGAACTACCGCCATTGGCAACCGGGTATGCGCCATTATGTCGATGATTTATTGCAAGGAAATCAAGGCCCACGTTGCAAAAACTTCAATATGCGCTGGATCGCAGCCATGGTTGCCGATGTGCACCGGGTCCTATGCCGCGGCGGGCTATTTGCTTATCCATGGGATGGTCGCTCGCCGGATAAGCCGTATAAATTACGCTTAATGTACGAGGGCAACCCGATGGCGTGGCTGGTCGAACAAGCCGGCGGCTTAGCCTATACCGAAAGCCAACGAATTATGGATATTCAGCCCACTGATATTCACCAACGCATCAGCGTCATTCTTGGCTCTGCCGACGAAGTGAAGCAATGTTTAGGCTACCTTGGTGGTTCGCAAAACTAGCTAAAAAGCGTATACTAGCGCGCAAATTTTTGACTTAAATACAGGACCTGTTATGAGCTTAAAAGACGTCAGTGCCGGGAAAAAACTTCCTGATGAAGTAAACGTGATCATTGAGATCCCAGCTAACGCTGATCCAATCAAATACGAAGTAGACAAAGACACCGGTGCACTGTGGGTTGACCGCTTTATGTCAACGCCAATGTTCTACCCATGTAACTACGGTTACGTGAACGATACCTTGTCGCTTGATGGTGATCCCGTTGACGTTTTAGTACCAACACCCTACCCCTTGCAGGCAGGTTCCGTCATTACCTGTCGCCCGGTAGGTGTATTGTTGATGACCGACGAAAAAGGTGAAGACGCAAAAGTACTGGCGGTTCCAGTGAGTAAACTCACCAAGGAATACGACCACATCCAAGATGTCGGTGATTTACCAGAATTATTAAAAGCACAAATTACCCATTTTTTTGAGCGCTACAAAGAGCTTGAAAAGGGCAAGTGGGTTAAAGTTGAAGGTTGGGGTGATATCGCTGCTGCCAAGCACGAAATTCAATCTTCATTCGATCGCGCGCAGGGTAAATAGCCTTTATGAGCGCCTGTATCACTCTGGACCAACTGCGTTTCAGGTGGCCGGGCGCTCCAGCCGCGACACTCGATATACCACAACTGCTGATCAGCCGTGGTGAGCAGGTTCTGTTACGCGGCGAAAGTGGTTGTGGTAAGTCTACCTTACTCAGTGTAATTGCTGGTATCCATAAGCCCTCAGCTGGCACTGTTCAGGTGCTTGATCATAACTTAGCAACGCTCAGCCAACGTCAACGTGACCAGTTACGCGCCAATGAAATCGGCTATATCTTCCAACAGTTCAACTTACTCCCCTATCTGTCAGCCATCGACAACGTAGCCCTAGCCTGCCAGTTCGCTTCAGCCCGCCGGCAACGTTTGCAGCAGCAAGGTCTGTCGGTACTACAGGCGAGTAAAGAGTTGCTGGCTCGACTCGGCTTGAGCCCCGCCCAACAGCAGGCAAAAGCGGAACAGCTAAGTGTCGGTCAGCAACAACGGGTCGCCGCGGCACGCGCACTTTTAGGGGCGCCTGCTTTGATTATTGCCGACGAACCAACTTCGGCACTGGATCAAGCGCATCGCGATGCGTTTATCCAAGTATTATTTGAGCAATGCAAAGCTCAGCAATCAACCTTATTGTTCGTCACCCACGATGCCACTTTAGCCACGCATTTCAGCCGCGTAATTGCGTTTAACGATATCAATCGGGTCAGTGGAGTCG
>DIVC01000077.1:5580-8598 GCA_002423905.1 Idiomarina sp. UBA6142 | reverse complement strand
GCGTCACCAGCATGCGCGAACTGCGCCAAATGTATGGCATTGGCAATCAATGTGGCAGCTGCACTGTCTGTGCCAAAGATATCCTTACCGCGCAGTTACAACAACGTCAGCAACAATTCCAACAATTACCTGCCCTTGCTATTACAGTGTGCTACGCTTAAGCCAGTTCATCGGTAGTAGGAGAATTTTTTCATGCACGGTCACGCCAGTGTTTTAGCTGAGTTAAATCGGGTGTTAACCCGCAAACTCACCGCCATTAACCAATATTTTTTGCATGCTCGCATGTATCGTAACTTTGGCTTTGAAGCGTTGAATAAACACGCCTATAAAGCCTCTATTTATGAAATGAAGCATGCCGACGCCATTATTGCGCGGATTCTATTTTTGCAAGGGTTACCCAACCTGCAAGAACTCGGTAAGTTGTGGATTGGTGAAGAGCCGGCAGAAATGCTGCAACTGGATGCTAAAGTGCAACAAGCCGATATCGATGTCATTCGTAGCGCTATCACCGCCTGCGAACAAGCCCAAGACTATGTCAGCCGCGACCTGCTCACTGAATTGCTTGAGCAGCAAGAGGACTACCTCGACTGGCTGCATACCCAGCTTGATTTATTGCAGCGCCTCGGTGCCGCACTGTATCTGCAAAACCAAATTCATTCGGAGTAAGCACCATGTTGAATCGAGATAATGCCGATATCGTCAGCCAACTCAATCGCCTGTTAGCCTTTGAATTAACCTCTATTGACCAGTACACCGCGCATTCACGCTGTTATGAGGACATGGGGCTGAACAAACTCTATGCCCGCATTAATCATGAGGTCGATGACGAGCGTGGCCACGCCGACCTACTCATTCGCCGTATTCTGTTCCTCGGTGGCCAACCCAATATGCAGCAGCGCGAAGCACATAGCATCGCCACCGAGGTCCCGACCATGCTGGCCAATGATCTGCAGCTCGAATACAACAATGCCAGCACCTTACGCGAGGTCATTCAGTTCTGCGAAAAAGTAGGTGATTTTGTCAGCCGCGACCTGCTGATTAGCATTTTACGGGATACCGAACAAGATCATGCCTACTGGCTGCGCCAACAACTTGAGCTAATCGACCGCTTGGGGCTAGAAATATACCTGCAAGCACAACTTTAACCAGCCCAGCAGCCTTGACTTGCCGCATTTGAAACCCTAACATACGCGGCACTTTACGGAGAGGTGTCCGAGTGGTTGAAGGAGCACGCCTGGAAAGTGTGTATACGTTAATAGCGTATCGAGGGTTCGAATCCCTTCCTCTCCGCCAGATACTAAAAAGCCGCCCTTGGGCGGCTTTTTAGTATCTACGCGAAACGAGATACTGAGAACCCGATAGAGGGTTCGACCAAACGGCAGGATAGCCGTTTGGCACAGCGCTTTAGCGCTGCCCGCAGGGCGAGGGCCATGGATGGCCCGAGTGAATCCCGCCACAATTCATTGATCACAATCAACCCGAGTAACGTAGTCTTAATTGAGTCTGCTCGCATTCTGCACTATAGTGGTTGGGCTCTATCTTCCGTATTGCCTGTATAGCGAGGTTTACCCGATGTTGAATAAAGTAGTTGCTGCATTGTTTGTGGTTGCTGGCGTTCTCGCAACGAATCCAGCTCAAGCCAACGACGAAGCGTTGGCATTAGCGCAGAAAAACGTCTGTACCGCTTGTCACGGTATTGATAACAAGTTAGTCGGCCCATCGTATAAAGATGTTGCTGCTAAATACGCCGAGAATCCAAATGCTTTGAGTGAACTCAAAGCCAGTATCAAAGCCGGTGGTGCCGGTAAATGGGGCAATATTCCTATGCCGCCACAGCCGCAACTGAGCGACGAGCAACTGACCCTGCTCGCGCAGTGGATCTTAACCATCAAGTAGGCCGTGCTGACGCATTCCCTGCAGATCAAAAAGGCACTGTCACTATAAAGTGCCTTTTTTAACGACTATTGGTCTTAGCAAAATTATACAGCAAGCCCACCACGTCATCGCGATGTAACAAAAATTCTTCCGCCGCCACCGGGCGCTCGAGAAAATCAGTAAAACCAACTAGATTCTGTTTATCCTCGGCGGATAAATGGCGAAAGCCCATCGACCATTGCGCAAACGCTCTGCGCTCAATCGGTTCTTCATCAATCACAATAGCACCATGATGGCGCGGATCCCGTTCAATGATTTGATACAACTCATGCACCACCGCTTGTTCGCCCTCAACAACCTGTAAAAAATTCCCACCCGCATAGAGTAACATTCCGGTTACTTGGCGCCGCTGGTTATTACGCCGCGACGACAGTAAAATGCTCTTTAAATCGTCCGCTGTCAGATCACGCACCGCACTACTCACATAGACCAATCGAATCAGCATATCGTCCTCTACAAACTGATAATGGTAGTTGTTGTCCGTTACTCAGCGTAACGTTGTTTAATCGTCAAAATTTTATCCATAATACCAACAAACAAAGGCACTAAATGAGGGTCAAAGTGGCGACCTGATTGGTCCTCAATAAAAGCAACTGTATCTTCCACGCTCCACGCCTGTTTATAGGGGCGCTCAGAAGTTAACGCATCAAATACATCGGCCAGCGCAACAATCCGTCCTACCCGCGGAATAGCTTCACCCGCCAAGCCATTTGGATAACCGCTACCATCCCATTTTTCATGATGGGTCATGGCAACCAGTTTAGCCAGTTGCAGCAACTCGGAGTCATCATCACCAATGATCATGGCGCCAATTTCACAATGGTTGCGCATGATCGCCATTTCCTCGTCGGTCAAACGACCTTTCTTCTTAAGGATGTCGTCGGCAATACCAATTTTCCCAATGTCGTGCATGGGCGCAGCGTTCAACAATAAATGCGCGTCAGCCTCACTCATTCCGGCTGCTAAAGCCAGCTCGTAGGTGTACCAACTCATACGAATAACATGTAAACCGGTCTCGTTATCTTTATATTCCGCCGCTCGCCCCAGCCGCTGCACAATTTGTAACCGGGTTTCCTCCAGTTG
>DIVC01000077.1:4461-5503 GCA_002423905.1 Idiomarina sp. UBA6142 | reverse complement strand
CGAGTGGTGTAGTCTGCTTTTAACCGCCGACAGACCTCAAAGCCGTCAATACCTGGCATCATCACATCCAGAAGAATCAAATCCGGCGGTGACTTGGCGACAATTTTCAGCGCCATATCGCCATTGATAGCGGCTTTGACATGATAATCATCACGCAATGAAGCGACCAACAAATCGATATTTTCAGCGGTATCATCAACCACTAATACGGTTTTTTTCGATTCCGTCATGCGCAATTCTCCGCTATCTGTGCCTGTAACGACTGGATGATCACCAGCGCCGCCTCAAAATCATAATGTGCCAGTGCGTGCTGCATTTTCTGCATTACCATGGGTGCTGCGATGGCACTGAACTGCACTTCATGTTGCTCCCAAAGTTCAATCACATCCGTGTCATAATTGCTAATCAGCTCGCTCAAATGCTCAGCATCTTCGCGCAATTGTTGCCAATTGACCTCATCGACCGATGCCGCTGGGCTAGTCTGCTCTGGCTGCTGCAGACCACTGAGACTGCTGAGCATCTGCGCAACTGCCGCCAATAACGCCTGTTCCGTGGCTTCGCGCACCGGTGGTTGGGCCAGCTGCTGTTCAAGCTGTTGCGCACATTCAGCCACCTGCAGTGCGCCAATATTGCCAGCCACACCCTTCAGTGAATGCACTAAGCGCTGCAGCACATCAGCTTGCTCGCTATGTTTAAGTTGCTGATAGCGCTGTTCAAAATCACTAAAGTTGCGGTAAGTCTTTACTAGTAAGCGCAAATACAGTGCTGGCCGCCGCTCGGTGCGCTGCAACCCGGCCTGAGTGTCAATGCCATCGAGCGCCGGAATCAGCACCTCGGCAGAATTCTCGCCAGAATGCTGGTTAGAGTGCTGGCCAGAGGCTTGGCCAAAGTTCTCGCCAAGGTCGTCAACAGTGTCATCAGCAGCCGCTGCGAGCAGTTGTTTGGGCGTGATCCAACGCGCCATAGTGGCGAACATTTCGACCACATTAACCGGCTTCGGAATATGGTCATTCATACCCGCATCTAACACTTTTTCACGGTC
>DIVC01000077.1:0-4416 GCA_002423905.1 Idiomarina sp. UBA6142 | reverse complement strand
TCCAACAACTCAAGGGCTTGCTGACCATGCTCGGCAAGCATCACCCGCATGCCATTTTGCTGCAGCAGTTCAAGCGCTAACTCTTGATTCACTTCATTGTCTTCAACCAACAAAATGAGTGCCCCACGGAGTTTAGCTAACGCCTCTTGGGCATCACTATTTTTGGTATATTTGCGTGAATCAAGCAGTTGATCACGACCAATGGCGACCATAACGGCATCGAGTAAACTGGATGGCGTTACCGGTTTATTCAAAAACGACTGAATACTCAGGTTCTGCGCTGCGGCAATCGCATCATCGCGGCTGTAAGCAGTCACCATCACAATGCGTGGGATAACCACCAGTTGGGTATCGGCTTCAATGCGTTGGGCAAGCTCAATGCCGTCCATCCCTGGCATCTTCCAGTCCATCAGTACTAACTGATAGGGGTCATCGCTGGCCTGCTGCAGCCGCTGTAACGCAGCCTCGCCACTGCTGACATAATCAACCCGGAACTGCATACTTTCCAACATCACCCGCAATATTTCACCGGCGGTAGCATTGTCATCAACGATTAACAAGCGCGTATTGGCTAACTCCGCCGCATTGCAGCGTTGCACCGGCATCGGTAAATCTTGCACCGTCAAGTCAACCCGAAAACCAAAGGTACTACCCACACCTTGTTCGCTCTCAACCCAAATTTCACCGCCCATTAAACCAACTAAATTCTTGGAAATAGCAAGGCCGAGGCCGGTTCCACCGAACTTACGCGTCGTCGAACTATCCGCTTGAGAAAATGAACGGAATAACAGCTTTTGCTGCTCCGCGGTCAAGCCAATACCGGTATCCCGTACAGTAAACTCCAACCGACAACGGCTGCCCTCCTGCTCGACCACTCGGACCGCTACAACCACCTCGCCCTGTTCAGTAAACTTGACCGCATTATTACCCAGATTAATTAAAATTTGCCCGAGTCGTAGCGGATCACCGAGCAATGCCACGGGTACATCGCTTGGAATGTCAAACAACAGTTCCAAGCCTTTTTGTTCTGCTTTGTGGCTGATCAATAGCGCGAGATTATCAAGCACATCTTCAAGTCGGAATTCGATGGTTTCCAAGCTCAATCGGCCGGCCTCAATTTTTGAGAAGTCGAGAATATCATTAATGATCCCGAGTAATGATTCTGCCGACTGGCGGACCTTCTCAATATAATTGCGCTGTTTGCGATTCAGTTCGGTTTGCAAGGCTAAATGGCTCATACCAATAATTGCATTCATTGGGGTACGAATTTCATGGGACATATTAGCCAAGAAATTAGATTTGGTGCGCGTCGCTTCTTGCGCCACATCGCGCGCCGCCATCAATTCATGCTGCAGACCCTTTTCATCATTGATATCTGATAAAATTCCAACCATGCGCAAGGCCTGACCTTGCTCGTCGCGCTCAATGACTTGCCCAGCAACGAGCACCCAGCGCCAACTTTGATCAGCACAACGAATCCGATACTCGCCGCGGAAGGCATCCGATTCACCAGCTAATTGCTGATAAAATAGTTGCATGGTGGTTTCTAAATCATCCGGATGAATCAAGCTCGCCCAACTCTCCATACCACCTTTTAAACGCAACCATTTGCTCTCAAAGTCAGCCAATGGCTCGAGCCATTGCTCGGCTGCATAACCAAACATGGTGACCCAAATACGATTGGTCAGCAATTCCCGCGATAACGGTGCATATTCCCACAGACCCAGATTAGCGGCCACCGCAGCGGCCTGCAGCCGTGACTCACTGTCGGCGATTTGTGCTTCAATAGTTTTACGTTCGGTGATATCCAGCAGCCAGCCGAGTATGCCGCTTTGACCTTGAAACTGTACCGGCAAATAACTCACCAAAATATCGCGAATCACCCCATCGCTGCCATACATTTGAGTTTCAATATTGAGTGCCTGCCCCTCTCTCTCGAGCCGCTCGATAATGCGGGTGCGATCGCTCGCGTCCACGTAGAGTGCCTCAATCGGGCTACCAAGCTGGGCACTGGTCATGGCCAAAAACTGCGGGTTGGCAAAATGTAAAATACCATCGCTGGTAAAACCGACGCCAATTGGGCTCAAATCAAGAATATTCTGCAATTGTTCCCGCTCACTAGTCAGCAACTGCTGCATTTCCTGCATGTCATCGACGTCAGTGATGGAGCCGGCAATCCGATAGGCGCGACCATCACCAGTGCGCAGGGCCTGAGCGCGAGCTTGGAACCAGCGCCAGCTGCCATCTTTATGGCGCAAGCGGTGTAGTATTTTGAACGCACTATCCACGTTAATATGCTGATTAAAGGCCTCTTTCACTGCGGCTGCTTGATCTGGATGAATGCGACTAAACCAACTTTCTAGGTTATTCGGGAAGTCTCCTTCGTCGCTATAACCAAGCAGTGAACGGAAGCGATCGGAATACCAATAAACATGGCGGTCAAGTTCAAAATCCCATAATCCATCACCACTACCGGCAGTTGTCAGCGCTAAACGCTGTTCACTATCACGCAATGCCTGTTCCGCGCGTTTACGCTCGCTTATGTCATGCACCGCGCTAACTACGAGCATGCCATCATCGGTTTCAATCGGATTCAGACTCAGCTCAATGGGGAATTCACGGCCGCCACGCGTCACTGCAATAAAGCTTTGACCCGATGCAGTGGTGGTGAACAGTCGCGCTTCTGGGTTGCGCATGAAACTGTCCCGCAACGCTACATGATGCTTTCGGAAACGCTCCGGTAGCAACATTTCAATGGGTTGCCCCAATAATGCCTCACGGTCGTACTCAAACACCTGCTCGGTGCGTTTATTGACCGCAATAATCAGGGCATTGCGATCGACAATAACTAATGGATCGGGTGAGGCTTCCAGAATCGTTTTAACCTGCTGCTCGCGCGCTAAAATACGCTGTTCTTGCCGCTTACGCTCGGTAATATCGCGGAATACCACCACACTACCCACCACTTTGTCATCTTGTAAGAACGGCACTGCAGTATATTCAACCGAGAACGATTGCCCGTCTTTACGCCATAACACCTCATCATCTACGCGACGGCTAATGCCTTCAGCAGTTGCTAGCCGCATTGGGCAATCATGCGGCGGATATGCACTGCCATCGGCATGAGCATAGTGCACCAATGGGTGCATACTTTGACCGACGAGCTCGGCTTTGTCATAGCCCAACATGGATGCTGCTGCCGCATTACAAAAACTGATTTGGCCGTGCACATCAAGACCGATAATACCTTCACCAGCGTAGTTCAAAATCAGTTCGTTGCGCTCGCGAGCGCGTTGGGCAGCCTCTTCAGCCAGACGCACATCGGTCACATCAATCAGAATACCATCAATGCGCCAGCCATCATTTGCCCCCCGGCTAGCGCGCGCACGAGCGCGCACATAACGCACCGTGTCGCTATCTGGGTGTAATTTAAATTCAGCATCATAGGCTTCATCACTGGCTAAGGTCTGTTGAAAATGTTGCCAGGCCAGCGGCTGATCCTGAGGCTCAAGTAGGCGGCTTAATGCAGCTAGACTGGCGTGCTTACTCGGCACCCCAAGCAGCGCCGCGCTGCGCTCGTCCCACCACCATTTCCGGCTACTTACATCGACATTCCAAATACCAATATTGGCAGCATCAAGAGCCATCGTACGGGTCAACTCAGCGGCTTCTAAGCGGCTTAACGCAGCTGATAGATCTTCGTTACTTTGTTGCACCAGTTCGCGTAAGCGTTTACTGACCCGTTCACCGAGCCATAGAATCACCGCCATCAACAGGAAGGTGACCACGGCAATACTCATGAGGGTACCGATAATAACTTGACGAATTTGATAAAACGGCGCGAGCGCCTCAGCTTTATCTATTTCGGTCGCAATCGCTAATTGCAAATCGTCGGACCAGCGCCACGCCCCGAATACCGTAACGCCGCGATAATCGCGATAGCCGGCGATATTCACCCCATTTTTTCCAGCACTGGCTCGACTCGCCATGACCGTTAACGGGCGCGCGGCTAGGTCGATACCTAACCCTTCAGCACGACTCAGATCAACGCCTGGGTCGCGCACCAGCCAGCCGGTATCTCGCTCAAATTCAGGAATTTGTGCCGAGAGTTGTTGCAATTGCTCGGTAAAACGACTGCCTGACACCATCTGTCCACGAACATCGATCAGATAGGTTTCGCCACTATTATTGTTTTGTGCCAACTCAATAAAGGGTTTAAAGGTAGTTTGGCTGTGAAAACTCAAGACTAAGTGCACCTGCTCATCAACGACGTCTTCAAGCACGGTAATAAAATGAAACAGCTGATTATTGCTGTCACCCAGTTCGCCAATAAACGGCGGCACATACACCGCGCGATGGCCCACCGACTGTCGCAGTACATCGAGCTGCCAAGGCTTCTGCCAGCCTTCTGTTTGC
>DIVC01000025.1:14485-32297 GCA_002423905.1 Idiomarina sp. UBA6142 | reverse complement strand
CAAAGCGGCATGCACCGAGGCGCTACAGGTATAGGCAAACAAATTAAGCACCGACTTGCCCGAGCTTAGTTTACCGAACTCCCGCCGGGCCCAACGATGATCAAGAAATAGTCCAGTGTCTAAGTAGTCACTCAAATTGACCTGAAATTGCGCACCATATTCGTGAACCAGTGTGGTTAAACCACGTGGCTGCTGTTTTTGATACTGTGACTTGCCGGCTTGGCGTTGGCGCACTTTCAAGGTGATGTGATCAGCGGCAAACGGCAGTTCGTGAGCCACCGTATCAATTAAAAACCATAGCCGCTCTTTGGCAACGGCTTCAGGAACATCCTTCGGTGCGGCGTATTCCTGAATCACTACGTAGTCATTGTAGATATCAATAGCAGCATTGTATTCCGGCAAATCAGCATCATAGACGCGCCAGGCATTAAGACCTTCTTTAGCTGCCCATTTTTCTAACTGTTTATAGTTCTTTTTCAATCGGTTAGCCAAATCCGTTGATTGCGATTGAGTAAACTCAACTTGCGTTTCAGTTAAGTCATAAAGGGCCAGCAACACCTCTAAAGCGCCGTTGTAGAGCTTGTATTTTTTGTGGCTACGTAACTTCATACGCTTAAGTAGACTTTCATCACCAGCTAGAATAGCGAATTTCCAGCCATTGAAGTGTTGCCGTACGTGCGCCCCAAAACGCCGATAGAGCAGCAAGGTTTCTACTTCTTCTCCTAACCGTTCACCATAAGGTGGGTTGGTGACCAGCAACCGCTCCCCCGGCTCGGACTCAGGCACAACGGTCGGAATAGCTTGTTCAGCATAGCCCTGTGACCACTGCATGCAGTCGGCAAAGCCCAAACGCTCGGCATTTTGCTGCGCTATTGCAATCATGCGCGGGTCGCTATCAAGCCCTATAAACAAGGCATTGTGGTCATGATAAGCCGCTTTAAAACGCTGTTCGGCCTCACTCAATAGCTGTTGCCATAGCGTTTCATCATGACCCAGCCACTGTTCAAAGCCCCAGCCTCGTCGACTAAGCCCAGGGGCCCGATCAAACCGGATCATCGCCGCCTCGAGCAATAGGGTGCCGGAGCCACAAAATGGATCGTAGACAACGTGGGTTTGAGCAGTGACGCCGGCACGAATAGCAACGGCCGCCGCTAGGGTTTCACGCAGCGGCGCAGCCCCCTGCTGTTGTCGGTAGCCGCGGCGATGGAGGCTGTCGCCAGATAGGTCTAGATACCAAGTCAACTTATCTTTATGTAAATGCGCATTAATACGAATATCTGGCATTTCTTTTGCCACTGATGGGCGACCTAAGCCAAGCGCACGAAACCGATCAACAATGCCGTCCTTCACTAACTGTGCACCAAATTGCGTATGGCGAATGGCTTTATTGTCGCCGGCAAAATCAATAATAAAGGTTTGTGCCGCGGTAAAGACCTGTTCCCAAGATGTATTTGCTACCGCAACAGGCACTGCTTCTGCGCGCAGAGCATCACAATCAGCTAATTTCAGCAGCACGCGACTGGCAATACGGCTCCATAGGCAACTGCGATAAGCCAGCGCTAAATCGCCCTCAAACCAACAGCCAGCAATAGTCTGCCGTACATGACTTGCACCGAGTTGGTTTAACTCATCAAATAGCAAGTTTTCTAGACCCTTGGCGCAGGTGGCAAATAATTGTAACGATTCAGACATGCGAGAAATTTATCCGGTCACTAAAAGTGGCGCTATTATAGCGAACTAAGGCCATGCTGTATTGCGGGAATTGCTGGTTATATGAGCGGTTGAATCAAATCTGCTGTATTTATGAGCGTTCGAACTCATGGTTACTTGCGTTTACCATGAAAGGTGTTTAGTATGCGCTCTCACTCGGACGCGGGGTGGAGCAGTCTGGTAGCTCGTCGGGCTCATAACCCGAAGNNTCAAATCCTGCCCCCGCAACCACTTTTTCGGTGATGTATCGCTCCGTTTGTTGTTCTCTTCTTGCTATACCGTCGCAATACCCAACTAGCTTACAAAGGTTCGCTCGACGCGCTTTGAGCAATCACGGCAACGCACTGCATTTGGGTGTCTGAGCCGAACTAAGATTCTGTCTTATCCTCCCTAGCCGAGCACAGACTCAATCACATAATGATTGAGTTCGGTGCCGGTAGTCAGGGCAAAGGTGTGTTCAGTCACGATTAGTTATCAAGCGCTAAGCGAAACCCGGTATGAACAGCGCGGAAAGCAGTGCCGGGGTTGCCGCGGTAAGAAACCCGCAAAAAGGCTGGTGAGGTATTGAAATTACCGCCACGCTCAACCGTTCGAGTACAATCGCCGCTAGTATGTGCTTTACCATTGGCGGGAATATTAGCTAATGTTTCGTTCCAACAATCAGCAGTAAGCTCTTTGACGTTACCGATTATATCGTGAACACCAAAGGAATTGGCGACATATGAACCGACTGGCGCAGTAAAAGCGTAGCCATCACTGCAACTGAGTTTACTATTCCAAAAGGTTCCATCAGGTAAGGCGGTACTATCATTGACGTTACCATACATACACAGTGATTCTTGATTATTCGTCACGCCATAGGTATTTCGTGTGCCAGCGCGCGCCACGTATTCCCACTCTGCTTCACTCGGTAAACGAAACTTCAAACCGGTTTCTTTATTCAGCCAATCGATAAAATCAATGGCATCAAGTTGACTGACACAAACGGCTGGATGACTATCTGTTTGACCACTGCCCATCAATGACGCATTCCGCCATGACATGCCCGAGGTGTATGCCCAAAATGGCTCACGTCCAGAAACCCCCGCATAGCAGGTAGAACCATCTTTCTCACGCTCGGCACGGGTAATGTGATTGGTCGCGCGAACAAACTCAGCAAATTGTGCCCGAGTTACCTCGTATTTGCCGATTTGAAACGCCTTAATAGTGACTTGTTTAGTCGGCAGCTCTTTACTGTCACAGCCTGAAGTCAAATTACAACCAATGGTATATGAGCCACCGCGAATACTCACCATTTCACCCGCTAAAGCTAATGCGCGCGCGGCTTTGCGGCGCTGCTCTTCAGCTTTGCGCTGTTCTTCAGCTTTACGCTCGCGTTCACGCTGCTCGGCAAGCAGGCGATCGCGCTCTTCTTGCTCTCGTTTTTTATCGCGCTCTTGTTGCTCAGCCAGTTTCCGCTGCAGCTCCGCCTCAAGTTCGAGCGCTGATATGCGGGATTTCGCTGCTTCCACATATAAGCCTTCAGGAAATTCAGCTATGTATTGCTCAAACGCTTCGATAGTATTGGTGCTATTCGCTGTTCCCCAAGCCGCCACATCAGCTTGACGCCGCTCAGCCATGATGCGTTCATTGTCTGATATGATGACGCGTTGTTGCTGCAACTCATTGATCGCCCACGCCCCGCCAACCCCCAATACCGCTAGCGCTACAATAATGGCCAGCCATTTGGTTGGGAATACGATACTTGGTGAATCGTTGGTGGCTGGTTGCGCCTGCTTAGTAGGCTTAGCGGTTGCTTTTAGCTGTTCCGCTGCGGGTGTTTTACTGGCATTGGCATGATCAGCACGTACTGATTTGCCGGCAATTTTTTCTAAAGCTGCGAGCACTTCTCGCATTGATTGAGGACGATCATCGGGACGAAACGCTAAACATTGGTCGATGAGTTGACAAAATTCTGCAGTCAGTGGTGTTTTACTCACTTCACTCACTGCGTTGAGCGGATCCTTGGAACCGTAGACCAGCGCCATGGCGCGCGCTTCCGCTTTTGGTCCAACAGTTCCTGCGACTAATCGATAAATCAGCGCACCAAAAGCATGAATATCGATAGTCGGTTTGGCTTCACCACCGCCTTCGATTTGCTCGAGCGGGGCATAGAATTCGGTAAAAGGTGCTTGTGATTGTGACGCAATGGCAAAGTTTTGTTTTGCTGCACCAAAATCAATAATGACCGGTGAACCGTCTTGGCGGCGAATAAACACGTTGCCGGGCTTGATGTCGCGGTGCAAAACCCCCTGCTCATGAATATATGCAAGGCCTTGCGCTAGCGGGATTAAAAAATGCATCAGCTGAACTTGGCTATAAACATCCTGTTGCTGTTCAAGCACTTTAATCAATTGATCGAGTGACAAACCGTCTTCAAAGTCCATGACCAAGTAGGCAGTACCGTTGGCGGTAAATAAATCACGGCAACGCACCACATTAGGATGGCGCAGCTTCACCAGCGTCCGCCCTTCTTCCATAAAGCGGCGTAAACAATCACTGTAGAGATCCTGCTTTGAATTCGAATGCGGCGCTACGGTCTGACCGTGTCGTCCAGCCAATTCCACCGGCAAGAATTCCTTGATCACCACTTGCTCATCTAAATGTGTATGGTGTGCC
Source organism: Idiomarina sp. UBA6142 (assembly GCA_002423905.1). GTDB lineage: Bacteria > Pseudomonadota > Gammaproteobacteria > Enterobacterales > Alteromonadaceae > Pseudidiomarina. Next base: position 27,929 of record DIVC01000025.1, on the reverse strand, counting down.
TTATAAACTACGCCAAAACCACCCTGTCCGAGTACATCGGCAATTCGATAGTGATTGATTTCGGTGCCTATTGGCAGTGCAATGCCTTGATTACTGGTTGTCATTACCGACCTTTATCGCCTGATTATAATGAAACATTTTTGTTTACATTGATTTTAAATTGTAATGGTTAAAGTGAAATCGTGCCATCATTGCTGTCGTTTATTTCAATGGTGCTATCTGACAAATATAATTTTGTTACCCCGAGCAGCTTGACTCGCTCTCCTTTGCTCAGCATAACCTTCTGGTTACTGCGCTTCACTGCTGAGCCATAACTAGAATTCAAATCTTCCAACCACCACTGCTGCTGACGATAGATAATACGCGCGTGCCGCCCAGATACAGTTGGGTTATTCAGCACCACATCGTTATCACTGGCACGTCCAAGTGTGTATCCGGCACCGAGCGCCTTGCTTTGGCTCAACGAATAAGTCTGGCCATTCACCGACAAACGCAAGACATTACTATCAGGCCTACTTGCGACGACAGGTTTATGGTCATCCGCAGTGAGCTGAATACTGACTTCGGCGAGTCGTAACTCTGCCGGCAAATGAAAAGCATAACGCTGATGCGCACTGATACGCTCGCCATTTAACCAAGTACCATAACTTGAACCCAAGTCTTCGACCCGTAATTGGCGATCGCGTTGCCCCAGTTTTATATGAAAACTTGATACAGAGGCATTGGCAATAACGATATCAGCACTGCTTGAACGACCCACGGTGATACCATCAGCAAGTTGGTTATCCGTAAACGGGTAGCGTTCACCGCGGTAATGCAGAAAGGCAATCACCCGCCCCGGTCCGCGTTGTTTTGCTTGCGGCATTTCGCCACCAGCCGCAGCCGGTTGGTAGGGTTGATACTCTCCATAGCGTTGCACAGTGCCGGGTTTAGAGCGTTTTAAAACAAGCCATAAACCCATGGTCATCACCAGCAAAACCACTAATACCCCCATATGCTGACTGCTTAATTGCCATTCTTGAAGCTCTTCAGGCGGTTGTGGCTGATTGGCTGGTGGCGTTTTCGGCAGTTCAACTTTTGGCTGTTGTTGCGGTTGTTGTGGTTTATCAACCTCTGGCTTAGGCATTGGGTCTACTTTGGGTGGTCGCACTTTTTCCACCCAATCGCCTTTTACACCAACCGCATCGAAGGCTTTGTGAACCGCTGTGCGTTCCATCTCATATTCACCGAACAGAATCTCAGCAGCATCGGCGAAGGCATAACGGGCATCACGGAAGTCAGATACCGGTGTCAAAATGCGCGTGGCGGCGAAATGCCACAGCTGTAATGCCTTATCCATACCTATTTTAGGGACTTCAATGCTACCCAGTCGACGGTGCTGGCCGCCTTCCACCATTAAGTAAAAAGCATGGTTGATGATCGACGAGTTATAGTGCACTCCGCCGTAATCAGCATTGCCAATATAGCGTTCAGAATAATGGTCAGGCATCTGCCCGATGGCTTGCGGGACTTGACTGACGCGCCGCGGAAAAGCAAAGTCCCGCAGTAACTCTGTGGTGCCTATCCATAACTGCCAGTCGCGCTGGCTCGGCGCTGCTGTGCGTCCGTTTGCCCATGCTGCGTAAGCGACCCCTACCGCGTCACTAAAGGCTTCGTTGAGGGCGCCTGACTCGGCTTTATACACTAAGCCTGAGCCATAAAAGACAATACCATGGGCCAGTTCATGCAGAATTACCTCAGGATTATCTAAAAAAGGCGCATGAATTTGGGTGACCGATAGGCTGTCATTAACCGCCATAAAATTCGCGTTGGTATTATAATTGGCCCCGCAATTCAACGCTGTATCACCAAATTTGGTGCCTACTAGGGCATATAATGTCACTTGATTTGCACGGTCTAGGCCAGGCTGTTTTAACACTTTTTGCAGAAATTCAGTGCCACTGTCTAATAAGTTGGCTAAGCGTCGGCTCATCGCCGTCGGCGCTGTGGCTGCTGATGTGGCTAGGCCATAGGTGGATTCATAGGTGTCAGTGAGGGTGAATAGCGCGTGCCGATCAATATCGTAATTGACCCCCATCACTCGACACATCTCATCCACGTCAACTAGCTTGTAATCAATCGAAAACTCCCGTGGGAGCGCATCAAGTAGTCGCCCATCGATGGCAATATGGAGTTCATAGGGATAATTGTCGCCATTTTTAGTGAGCCCGTTAACGACCCGCCAACTGGCGGTTAGCTGATCGGCTTCACGCACATAAACTGGGTTTATCGAGGTATCATCCGCAGTTTCAATAGCAAGCTCTTGCAGCGTTTGCTGGAGTTTGGCGCGGTCAATTTCAGTAGCGTTAAATTCCTGTGCTGTGACGTCCGCGGTGACGCGACTGAGACTATAAGGTTGCCCATCATGGATAATTAAAGTACTGCGATGACCGAACACATCAATTCCGCTCACTTGTTGCTGTAACCAGGCAATTTGATACTGCGGATTAACACTGTAGAGATTGATCTGCAGCTGACTTTGCGGCGACACACCAAGCCATTGCGCATGATCATTCAGCCACTGTTGAAGACTTGCGCTATCGGTGAGCGGGCTATTTGCTGGCGGCAACTGCTCGATACGTTCAACCAACGGTAAGCCTGCAGCGCTTAGCCCGCTATTATCATTACTGTATGCCACCATCGGTATGGTGAAACAAATGGCACAGAGTGCGATATGTCGGAGCAGGCTAGACATCTTGCTTAACCTGATACTTGCAATGGAATTGCACGCAACAAATCACAACTGGCATCGCGCAAATGAATTTCAGCAAGCTTGGGTGCGGTTGATTGCTCAACCTGAAGTGCCCAGAAATAGATCGAATCACCGGCATCGATATAGAGTTTTGCTGATGTTTCCGGTAGTAACTGAATGTGCTCACCAAGACGGTCCTGTTGCTGTTGATAGCGCATAAAACAACGTTCAACATCTAATTGTGGTTGGGTTGGCATAGTCTCTAGGTAGGCTAACCGGCCACTAATGAGTTGCAAACCAGTCGCCGTTTTCAGGTAACGAACCATAGCGCCATAAACTGGGGTGTTATGAATCATTAATTGCACTGAAACAATATGCGCTTGTTCATCAATTATTTCGTCGGTTTGCTCCAACTCACTCTGTTCATTGATCACCCCACCATCACGTAAATGGTCCTTAAGAACTTCAATATCGGGTTTGCTGCCATCCGTTGGAATGCTGTCACGTGGCGCTTCATTGAGCTTACGATTGAGTTGATCGGTAGGGTTTTCAGGGTCACCACGTTCCTGTTCAGTACTTGGCGGCTCGGCAGTTGGTGCCGGCTGATTATTATCGTCAGATTGTTGTGGTCGCTCAGACTCGGTTGTTTCTGGTTGCGGTATCTCAAGCGGTTGTGCTGGCTCTGATGGCACAACTACTGAGTCCGGTTTGGGTTGCTCACGCGGCTCAACAGGTTGGCTTGGAGATGTTTTATCCACTTGCATGGGCCACAATAGCAACGCAGCGATAGCCATTGAGGCGACCATCACAATCAACGAGGCCCAACGTTTTTTGCCGGTTTTCGCTCCCTTAACTGCTGGTTGCGCAGCGGTCATCGATGATTGCTGACTGCTGCGGCCAAAGCCGCTGCCACACCTGAGCATAACAGCGCTGGTATTATCATGACGTGGATTGTCCTGTAGTATGTGTTCGAGGCGATTAGCGATCACAAAGTGGCGATTTTCGTTAGCGGCTAACTCAGCCATGTCTTGCTGTGCAAATAATTCCCAAAATCCATCCGTACAGAGCACGATATAATCACCATCATCGACCTGCCATGCACTGTATTCGGCATGCACATCGTCTTGACCGGTCATACAGTTCAATAACTGACTTTGGCCGGGGTGAGTTGCAATTTCCTCTTCTTTAATTTGACCTAATTTGAACTTAGCATAGGCCAACGAATGATCTTGAGTCACTTTGATCACCTGTCCGGCGCGGCATTGATAAATGCGCGAATCACCGGCGTGAACCGACATCAACTCAGATCCTACTGAAGCAACCGCCACCAAGGTCGCAGCAGTATTGGTGCCAGCTTTATTCGCTGCAGCGATAGCCGCATTCCCTTGTTGGAATAAGGCCTCGAGTAACTGCTGTGCCGAGTTAAAATCGGTCCGTTGATCCCATACGTTTTGCGCTGTTGTGAGCAGACATTCTGCGGCTACTTCACCTTTCGCGGTACCACCTACACCATCGCTAACAACGGCTAAAAAATCACCTGATTGCGGGTCACGCAGCACGATCAGACGATCTTGGTTGTAGTCCCGCCCTGCCTGCTCGGATAGTTCTAATATGACTTCTGCGGTGGTCATGTGCGGCTCCTGCAGCAAACGAAGTTAATGGGGTAATGCACGCTGTAACTCTTCAATACTTTGCAACCGTTGTTGTGGATGCAGTTGGGTGGCCTGCAATAACGCATGGCCCAGCTCGGCACTCTCGCGCTCAATGATGTCGTTAATTAACGACACAATTGGATCAACGCCGCCGGCGGTCACCTGCTGCTGACGCTCGTAGGCTGACAGTGGGCGTTGCCCGGTTAATAGTTCGGTCAGCATGACACCCAATGCGTGGACGTCGGTCCATGGCCCAATTGGATGAATATCGTAGTCTTGCTCAAGTGCTGCATAAACGGGTGTATTCTGAGCATAGGCACTGCTATAGCCGCGCCCAACTTTGACCGCACCAAAATCGATCAATAACGGATGAATCTGTGATCCAGCCCGTAAAAATATATTACCCGGCTTAATATCGCGGTGAATGAGCTCACGCTGGTGCATATAGGTTAAGCCTTGCAGTACGCCAGGCATGATGCGCGCCAACTGTTGCCAACGCAAGGCACGCTGCTGCTGCTGTACTTGTTGAGCATAGCTATCCCATAGCGTATTGCCAGTTTCTTTATGCATCACCATATAGGCAGTACCACCGTCATAAAAGCAGTCATACACATAGACGATATTGGGATGATTAAGCGTTAATAACGTTTCGCATTCTTGTTTGAAACGCAACAGCGATTGCTCAAACACGTCCTCAACATTAGCCTGCAGCGGCACCACCCGTCCTTGGACCCGGTGCGCCAGTGCTTGTGGCAAGTATTCCTTTACCACCACTTGATAGCCAAGAGTCTTATGTTGCACTAAGTACACCACGCCAAACGCCCCGCTTCCCAAAACTTTTAGGATCTCATAACGATGAATGCTATTACCGGGTTGCAATTCACTCATGGGCGTTAGGGTGGTAACAAGGCCAATAACAACGCCGCAGTTAACGAACCATTTTGGTCTCCCATAAAGGTACCTCCACCAATAGTCGTTAATTGTTCGTAATAACTTCGCTGAGCGGCATTATTGCCAGAATAACGCACCGATACCGAACGATTTCCAGTACTGACAAATTGTCGCGTGCTATCCAATAACCGCGGTTCATGGCCAACATGGGGCTTATCGTCGGTTAACAAAACCACCACTGTTTTGCTTGCGGCGGGGCGAAATGGGGTGCGATAGGCCTCACTCATGCCGGGAAAAACTGATTCACCTTCGCGACTATTACTTCCGCGCCCCATGCCGATATCAACATAGATCGATCTAATTTGGCTTTCAATCTGACTTAAATTGCTGACTAGGGTCAACGGATAATGGGTAACTGGTTGATCAAATGAATCATCACCAAATACCACGATGCGTAACGCGGCTTGTTCAGATAAACGGTCCAGTAAGGCGCCAATATCCCTGATTTCTGCTTTCAAACTGGCTATTTCATCACCCATGCTACCGGAAATATCTAATACCACGACGATATCCAGCTTCTCTAATTTCTTGAAACCTGGTGGTGTTGGCGGCGGGCAAACTTCACAGGGAACAGGTTTAGGGCAAACGATGGGTTTAGGACATTCTAATGGCGCTTCAGTGGGAATTTTTGAAACATTACCAAAAAATGGCAGCGCAATAACCGCCAACAAAATAAACGCCCCCATTCCTGATGCAAACAAATCAAGCGCTGACATACTGAAAATATTGATATCTCTATTCTTTATCTTCATCAGCGCTAATCCTCGTTGGGCCTAAATGACGACCTATAAAAAGGTTACGGTAAACGTAAACGAGCTCAATTTAAGCTGAGATCCTTGGATTAACTCCACGGGTTGATGCGGAACCAGTGCTTGATTGTTCACCCAACTACCGTTTTGGCTCTTCAAGTCTTCCACGTAGACACGATTGTCACGCAGGATAATTTGTACGTGTTTGCGCGAAATCTCCGGCTCGGCCAAGGCGTAATCAACTTGAGTACTCTCACGACCAATGACTTGAACACCTTTCTGGGCCAAGGCTTTACCGTTAATTTTTAATCGTGCAGTACGACCATCGCTCGCAACACCATCGAGTAAAATGTCGTTAAAGCTTCGATTGAGTTGCTGAAGTTCAGCTGATAATTGTTGTTTCTCTTGTTCTAACCCACTCGCTTCCCGTTGCGTTTGCATCAGTTGCGATTCACGCTCTGCAATTGCTGCACGGCGTTTACGCAGTATCACTAAGAAAATAATTAAGCCAAGAATAAAGATAGTCGCTGCGCCAATGGCTAAATAGAGTTTTTGTTGGTCACCTTGCTGTTTAGCTTGTTCAGCAGACTGTTTCTCTTTTTCTAGGCGTTCAAGATCTTCATTGACCTTTTCGCGATCTTTCTCTAACTGCTCTAATTCCAACCGCGCTTTTTCCAGCTCCTCGGTAGTTTTTTTGGCCACATCATCGGCTTCAGTTCTGGCTTTCTCAAGTTCTAGTCGTTGCTTTTCTAATTCAGCTTCGGCCGCTTTTTTTGCCGCTTCGAGTTTTTCTTGCGCTGCTTTATCAGCTTGCTCAAGCTCTTTTTGTGCTTGTTCTACCTTTTTACGCGCTTCTTCAGCATTCTTTTCAGCTAACTCGATATCTGATAAACAGGCATCAGTTGCCACGGTATAGCTGACCTTTGCCGCATCTAAAGTTGTTTTTAGTAGCTCGGTACCTAACGCATAAGCAAAAATTTCCGGCAATGTCATGCGGCTGAACACACCCGATTCGTAGACACTAATACCGAGTAACTCGCCACAATTATTCACTAACGGCGCCGCCCATTGTTTATCGGTATAGCGAACGGTATGGACATATAACGGGCCAGTTGCTAAATCTTTTTTGGGTTCATAGCGTTGTACCACCGAGTCGGCTTTCGTGGTGCCTAATAACAAACTTATTTGTCGCGTTGGTGCTTGCGGATTTAACGCAACAGTGACAGCTTTACCCGATATGCTGCTGGCCGTTAACACCGCGATACGCTGCTTTTTATCGATGAAACTAACGGTTGCCAGCACTTTTGCCTCTGGCGTCACTGAACGGTCGAGTAAGAATACCTTATCGGCACCATTGACTAACTCCGCATCGGTAACGAATTGAGTATCATTCAGTTTGGTAGCAAATGCTTCGATCACTCGGTTACTGCTGCGCTCGACATGCATGGGGTAGACGTAGTCTGCCTGCGCGCTTGGTACCATCATTAAGGTGCTGGCGATAAGACTGAGGACAAAGGTAGGGCCAATTTTCATGCTGCAGTTCCTTGTTCCGTTTCCGCGGCGGGCGGTGGACTAAATTTAAGTACTATAACCGTTGCGTTATCTTGATATTCGCGATCAAAATGTTCCACGAAAGCAATAATTTGCTCGGCAATGTCTTGTACCGAATGTTCATCGACTAGGGTTTGGCATAGGGCCAGTAAATCTTTATCAGGAATAGTTTCTACACCGTCGCTTGCCAGGAGTAACAAATCACCAGACTGCAGTTGCAAATGATTAACATCGATACTCTCGATGGCAAAGCCCATCACCGCTGAGGTCAGCTGATTGCGCTGCGGGTGAACTGCAATCTCCTCCTCCGCCATCATGCCCGCAGCGACTAATTGCTGCAGTTCGGCTTTCTTCGAATGATCCTGATTGATACGAGTAATAAGGTCATCACGCAATAACCACAATGGGCTATCACCAACGCTGGCCCAATAGAGATGTTCGCCAGTAAAGGCGGTGGCAACTAATGTGCCACCCATGCCATGACACTGCGGCTCAGCCTCTATGTACCGTGCTAAATGGTTGTTGGTGGCCAGCACACTATCATGCAGACGTACATCGAGATCATCTTCTTCACTACTACAAAAGCTATCAGTAAAACCCTTTAAAATCTCTTGGCTTGCTATTTCGCCATGCACCGCGCCACCCATACCATCAGACAGCACAGCCAGCGCAAAGCCATTGGGCCACACCATTTTGGCCACGCCATCTTGCTGATAGTCGCGTTTGCCGATACTTTGCGCCCAGCCAATTTCCAGCTGTAACATGCCAGTTAACTCCAACTAAATTGGCTATCACAAAAGGCTACGAAACGCAGCGAGGTCGCCCCTACCTTCACCACATCGCCGCTGTTCAGTTGCATCTGGCTACCAATAATCTGGCCGTTTAGCCGGTTTAAACTAGAGCCATTACCTGGAGCCACAAAAAAATCGCGGGTTTCGTCGTCAAATAACACCAGTAATTGTTGTTTTGAAGTGATTGACGAGTCACCAAAATTGATCGGAATACGCTCACTGGGTGAGCGCGAAACCGCGCTTTGACCGGCACCAATAGACAGGCTTTTACCTTTACCAGGGCCGTCAATAATGACGAACCAGCCGCACACATAGGCTTCACTATCAGCAGTCGTTGATTTGCCAAAATTAATGGTGGTTTTAGCTTCGTCGGCGACCGCTCCTTTTACATTTTGCTGCGGCATGCCGCCGGCTGGTGGCATGGTACCCGGTTGCGCGTGATTAGCCGCTGGACTATGCACCGGACGGGTTGGTGGCTCAGGGGTTATGGCCATGTGTCCTGGCCGAATATCCGGGCGTGGTGTGGTGGCTCCGGCAATATGATTGAACAAATCGACTGCTGGCGGTTTAGTGGCTCCATCACTCCGATTTGGCTGGGTGGCTGCGGCATCGCCAGTGCCTTTTGGTGGCACTGTCCGCTCATCGTTTTTACCGCGATCGCGGTCACCATAACTGGTTGCTACTTCAATCGGTTTGCCATCCGGCCCTAAACGAAAACTCATAGTCTTACTCCTTACTATCTGGAATCTGTCGCAATCAAACGATTGACCAAGCGGTCAAGGCAATATTGACCGATCAAATTCAAGGCACGCTCTTCGCGCCCTTGCGCAATATTCATACAAAAAACCAAGGCTGCTGACATAATTAAAGCCACTAAAGTAGTATTAAAAGCAATACCCAGTTTAATCGTAATCACCGCGACCCACGCTTTGATAGCATCTGAGTCGGTAATATCTGGCATCACCCCAGCGCTCGATAGGGCCAGAGCAATACCAACCACCGTACCAATAAAACCCAAAGTTGGAATTAACCACACCATATAGCGAATCATGTTGTATTTTAAATCGACTTCATGCTGCATCAGTTCTAGCGACGAGTTCATCAAACCATTGGCTTGATCAGTGCTTTGGGTAATTTGGAACTGCATAATGATGCGCTTAATTAAGCGCTGCAGGTAGAACTGCTGCCCCACCCGATCGCCTTGGATCATTTTATAAATTGGCACTAAATCTTTGGAGCGATAGAGGACTGCGTCATCGTCACTAAGAAGATTACGATTCAGTTGCGAAAATTCCTGGTTACCGCGATACCAACGAACCCATATCTCACCACCGCAAATAAAGAAAAATAACCACATGAGATTCTGAATGGTAAATGGATAGATTTTGGCGCTGCGATCAAACAAAACATCGGCAAATACCAGTTCAGTGCTATTTTCAGGTTGAGCACTGGTAAACATACCACTAACAGCAACGACCATAATGCCGAGAAATGCAGACGCGAGGAGAACAATAAGCCGATAATAGGATTCTTCTTTATCAAGATTGGTCATAGCTGTCCGTTCCTGGTTTTAATTTGAAACGCTATGATGAGTTCCATCAAGCGTAATTTTGTCTTTCCGATCACGATGTAATCATTTGCTGATAAAGTAATTTGTTGAAATGGCTGCCATTGCTGACCATCCCAGTAGAATGAGCCATAGGCCGATTGGCGATCCTGCAAGCGAATGGAATCGACACTATCAATGGCTAATAATAAATGCTGTCGCGAAACACTCGCATCGGCAACGACAACATCGTTTGTCTGGCCGCAACGACCTACCGATACAGTAAATTCAGGCATTTTGAGCAACTCGTTGGTGGTTGTATTTTATAAAGTATGACTAACTTTATAATGGATTGTGCAATAAATGCCAATTTGTTAATACAAATAAATAACGAAAGTACGGATTTTTAGCTGATCTAACAATCAGATTGATGACACAGCGACCAGTGTAGGTCAACTTGATGGGGGTAGCCACTAGCGTCAAAACTAGTTAAATACCAACGCAGGATATCTGGCAATTGATCGGGACTTTGCAGAATAATGTGACCAGCATGCAGGTGCGGCATGTTGCCACCGCCACTGGCACGATAACTATTGACCAACACTAAGAACTCTTGGTCGTTGCGTAGCGATTGACCCTGGAAACTCAAGTTCTGTATCCGTTTTCCAACCGGCTGCTGCGGGTCAATACGGTAATTCAGACCCAAAATCGTATCGAAGTTATAATGGGGGATAGCTTTGTTGACCCATGACCAACGCAGTTCAGGATCACCATCACTGACGAATGCCGAAGCACTCGCCTCAAGCCAGTCGATGAGTTGTTGTGAAGTCAATTTAACCATATCCAAACTATTGGGATAGCGGTATAAATCGGCAATCTGACCCAAGCTCACCTGCCCTGGTGCTATTTCCGTAAATGCTTCTAGCGCATCGGCGGCGGCATCAAAGGGTGCTGCAGCACTTAGTATGGGTAGATGTTGGTATGCCTCAGGGATATGCATCCGCTGTTCGGCGTACCACAGCTGTGCGCGCTGCACAAATTGAACACCGCTACTGGGTTCTAACCGTGCAGTAGCGTAACTCAACTGCTGTTGCGTGACACCGACCGCCTGTTGCACGTAGTGCTGAGTGCCGGTGTGTGCATCATGTAATTGTTCAAGCAGCGCTTGGTCAGCGTGTTCAACATCGCTTTTTAGCGCCACTACCGCAAAATCGACGACCTGCCAGCCAGTTTGGTGACCACGCTGTAAGATTAAATCAATCTGTCCAACATGCGAGCCAGCATAACCGGGTGAAACCGCAGGAACCCCATGAATAGTTCCGCGTTGATCATCTGCCGCAGGGGTATGTGGATAGCTGTTAGCACCGGGGAATACTTGATGTTGATGACCAAAAACAATGGCATCGACATGGTCAAGTTGTGCGATTTGATCGACCACTTGTTCATCACTCACCGCGCTCTCATTGGCTCGCGGTAAGCCAGTATGGGCAGCAACTACAATGATATCCGCGCCTGCTTGACGCGCTTCAGCAATACTCTTTTCGGTTGCCGCGACCATCGCGCTAACATCCACTCGATCGACCAGCAAATTGGCATCCCATAGCATGATCTGTGGCGGTACCACACCAATCACTGCAATGTTTAACAGCTGCCTATTACCAGCGCTATCGAGTAACTCACGCGGTAGCATCACCCATGGCTGTAATAGCTCGCGAAGTTGTTGAGGAGCCTGGTTGCGCAATGACACATTACTACTAATAACCGCAAAAGTAGCCGTTCTGTAGGCCTCATAAAGGCGCTCTAAACCATAGTTAAACTCATGATTACCAAGATTGGCGACATCGTAATTAAGGCTATTCAGCGCTTCGATAATTGGATGATTAGCTTGCTTTGCAACTTCCATGGCCCAATCGGCAAACGGGTCACCCTGAATGAGATCACCGTTATCAATCAACAGGTTGTTTGGTTGTTCGGCTCGCGCTTTAGCGATGACTGCGGCGGCATGTACGAAACCCGGCTGACCATCATTACGCGCTGAAAAGTAGTTATAGCCGGTGAGCTTACCATGCACATCACTGGTATGCAGAATACGCAAGGTGACGGTTGGTTGGTCTTTTGAGGGACTACAGGCAGACATCACCACAACCACAAGAGCACTTGCCAGCAACAGCCTAACAACGGATAAGCCATTCATTATGCCAACCGCGACAAGGAATCGCATGAGGTATCAACAAGCATAGCTGAAGCGGGCTGCAGTCGGCTATTAACAACCTTAATGACATCGAACTGGCGCAACGTTTTAATCTCAGACACCAACATTTCATGGTCCAACAACATACATTCACTGACATCATCACGCTGGCTGACAATTGCAAAAGTAGCACTCGCTAGACCTGAATTAAGCTCAACTAAGGAGCCGAGCTGTGTTGGGTAACTTAGTGGCTGATTTTGTAGTTGAAAATACCAGCTCTGCGGCATTTGTGGGCGACCGAAATGGTTGATAATCAGATAATTAAGACTCGCTGATAAAATCAGTGCAGAGCTGAGAGTCTGAGTGTACTGAAGGGCCTCTGAAAACTGTTCAAATGCCTCAGCATCAGCTACCGAGAAACTGGTGTTGAGCGGACCTATAGGCACCAGCCGCGAAGTTTTATACGGGCACACATGCTCATGCTGGTTATCCAGCACGATGCGTAACTGCGGGTCACGAGGGTCAAAAACCCATCGCCAGTTTTGTGATGCCTGCACCAATGACATATCCGTTGGCCCTCAAAAGTGGGCTTTACAATAATAAAAAATGGCTCAAGTTACAAGCCGTTAACAATTTCTTTGATTAAGCTGGGGCCCCGATAAATAAAGCCGGTATATAATTGCACCAGCTTAGCACCCGCAGCAAACTTGTCTTGGGCAGCGGCTAAACTGTCAATACCACCGACCGCAATAATGGGTATCTGCTCACCTAAAACCGCATATAACTGGCTCACTATTGCAGTACTCTTAGTGGCCAGAACTGCACCACTTAACCCACCTGCTTCTTCGGCATGCAAACAACCCGCAACGGCATCACGGGCTAAGGTGGTATTGGTGGCAATCACGCCGTCAATTTGATGCTTCAGCAGGGCTGAGGCAATATCAACAACCCCGTCAGGACTCAAGTCTGGCGCAATTTTGACCGCGATGGGCACATAGCGCTGATGCTGTTGCTGCAAATTTGCTTGCTCGTGCTTCAACGCAGCGAGTAAATGGTCGAGCGCATCGCCATGCTGGAAGGCGCGCAGGCCCGGGGTATTCGGGGAAGAAATATTAACGGTAATATAGCTAGCATAAGCATATATTTTACGCATGCAGTGCAGATAATCATCCACAGCATGGGCATCAGAGGTATCTTTATTTTTACCAATGTTGATCCCTAAAACACCAGTAAACTTGGCCTGTTTAACTTGTTCGACTAAATAATCCACGCCCAAGTTATT
>DIVC01000025.1:0-14431 GCA_002423905.1 Idiomarina sp. UBA6142 | reverse complement strand
ACCCGTGACGGTTTTGCTGGCAGCCGTTGCCGCCATGCTAACGACAACGGTGTACCGGCGTAACGCTTGAGCAAGCGCAAGGTAAAATCATGCGATTGCTCAGCATCTTGGCGAAATAACCAGTTACGAGCGACTGCGTACATCAGTTTAGCATCGCACTGCAGTTATGATTCAACAGCGTCAATTCACGCAAAGTCACTGAGAATTTCGCGAACTCCGGTGTTTTGGTGGTACGGAAATCGTTGACCATCTGTAACCAACGATCAATGTAGCCGGAATTACGCTCAAACCAGGCATTCAAAATTTCTGTCGCATCTGAATCTTGCTCGGTGTTACGCAACATCCCCATGGTAATCGAGCGTTGTTGCCAATCTAATTCTTCGCGGAATGCCGCACGTGCCAATGCTTGCCAATGGTTGTCAACAGGTAAGCTGTTGATTTGTTCTAAGAACCAATGAAGCTGCATGCGCGCACCCAGTTTGAAGTAAGCGCCGGCAACTAATGGGACTGGATGCTCAGTGCTGTGCACAATATCGGCAATATCCATGGCCGAGAACAGCGTACTCATCAGTCCCACCTTGGCCGCTAATGGCTCTGGCACCCCCTGCTTGACCAATTTGTCGATCGCTTGTTCAATGCCTTTACGCTCTTCAGCAACAACATAGCTCAGTGCATTTTTACGCAAATCGTCAAAGCTCTCTTGATAGAAATCAAGATAGTCTTGGATTGATTTTAATTGCGGATTGCGGTGACGCAAGAACCAGCGTGTTGCTCGCCTTACCACGCGGCGAAGCTGGAATAACATTTGGTTCTGCACCGCTGCGGGAATGATGTTATTGCCTGCTTCAATTTCTTCCATCAACGCCCGCAGTTGCAAACATTCACGCGCTACTACATACGCATTAGCGACCTCGGCCACACTGGCTCCAGTTGCGTCTTGCTTGCGATAGACGAAATTTGGCCCCATATCATTAACAATGTTATTGGCTAAACGAGTTGCAATAATTTGGCCGCGTAATGGATGTGATTGCATTGCTTCGGCAAAACGTGCCTGCAATGGTTTTGGGAAGGCATTGATTAACGAGCGCGCGTGGAATGGATCAGACAACACCGCATCGTCCAGCAATTGGTCTTTCAATACCATTTTGCCATAAGCTGTGATCACCGCGATTTCTGGGCGAGTCAGGCCTTTCCCCTGAGCTTGACGCTCTGCCAATTGATCATCGTCTGGTAGATATTCTAGCGCGCGATTGAGCAAACCTTCTCGCTCTAAATGGTGAATAAAGCGTTGCATTTCTTTGATCTGATCGGGACCACGTAAGCAGGTCACCGAGATAGATTGAGATTGACGGAAGCAGTCACGAATAACAATTTGTGCTACTTCGTCGGTCATTTCGTATAACAGCTCATCACGTTGCTTACGGGTGATGTCACCATGAGCCATGGAGCCATTAAGTAAGATCTTAATGTTCACTTCGTTGTCTGAACAGTCCACGCCACCGACGTTATCAATCGCATCGGTGTTATTGCGACCGCCACTCAAGGCATATTCAATTCGACCCAATTGGGTGAAGCCCAAGTTACCACCTTCACCGACAATTTTAGCGCGTAAGTCAGCGCCATTGACGCGTACAGCATCGTTAGCACGATCACCCACGTCACTATCACTTTCCTTGCTACTCTTGACGTAAGTACCGATACCACCGTTCCATAATAAATCAACCGGCAGTGTCAAAATTGCCCGAATCAGTTCGTTCGGGTTCATCGACTTTTTCGGCGAACCAAACAGCTTTTTCATTTCGGCAGTTAATTCAATGGCTTTTGCCGAACGCAGGAATACCCCACCACCGCTACTGATCAGTGTACGATCATAGTCATCCCAGCTTGACCGTGGCAGCTTGAAGAGCCGCTCACGCTCGGCAAAGCTGGACGCAGCATTTGGTTCAGGATCGATAAAGATATGCATGTGATTGAAAGCTGCAACCAAGCGTGTGTGCTTTGATAACAACATACCGTTACCAAATACATCACCTGCCATGTCACCAATACCGGCGGCAGTAAAGTCAGTGGTTTGACAATCGATACCGAGCTCACGGAAATGGCGCTTAACCGATTCCCATGCGCCACGGGCGGTAATTGCCATTTTTTTATGGTCATAGCCGACTGAGCCACCAGAGGCAAAGGCATCCCCTAACCAGAACTGGTACTCGTTCGAAATGCCGTTGGCGATGTCCGAGAAAGTCGCTGTGCCTTTATCAGCGGCAACGACTAAATACGGGTCGTCGTCATCATGACGAACAACATGTTCAGGTGGCACGATTTCGCCATTGACAATGTTATCGGTAATATCTAACAACGCTCGAATGAAGGTGCGATAACAGGCTTTGCCCTCTTCAAAGAAAGCGTCACGCTCTTCTGGTAAGTTCTTACAGAAGAAACCGCCTTTGGCACCAACCGGAACAATCACGGTATTTTTGACTTGCTGGGCTTTTACCAAACCCAGCACTTCAGTACGGAAGTCTTCACGCCGATCCGACCAACGCAAACCGCCGCGGGCAACTTTACCGCCGCGCAAATGAACGCCCTCAACCCGTGGTGAATACACGAAAATTTCAAACTTCGGCAATGGTAATGGCATTTCTGGGATCAGTTCAGGAATATACTTCACTGAAATATATGGTTTTTCGCGACCGTGCTGATCAGGCTGGAAGAAGTTAGTACGCTGGGCGGCTAAAATCAATTCAACGTAACGACGAATAATGCGGTCGTCATCGAGATTAGCAACGTTCTCTAATTCATTGCCGATGCGAACTTCTAGCGCCTCAATTTTCTTGCTGCGGTTCTTGGTACCTGGCTCAAACTTGGTGTAGAACAGCTTGACGATCAATTTTGCAACCAGCGGATACTTTGCAAATGCGCTTTCAATGTAGCTTTGGCTAAAGGTCGAGCCAATTTGCCGCATGTACTTGGCGAACATGCGTAAAATCACCACTTGCCGGCCATTGAGCCCAGCGCTGAGAACTAGCTTGTTAAAACCGTCATCTTCATAGTGCCCCTGCCACACCTTAGCAAAAGCGTCTTGGAAAACATCGCGAATATCCTCGAGATTCAATTTGCTGCTGTTGTGCAACATCTGGAAATCGAGGATCCAATTCAATTGACCATCGGTGGTTTTTATCTGATATGGGCTTTCGCCAATGATGCGTAAACCAAAGTTTTCCAGCATCGGTAACACATCAGACAAATGAATAGGCTCATCTTTATGGAATAACTTCAAACGAATTTTTTTGCTGTTCTCATTCTCTTCCCGTGACCGATAGAACAGCATGCCTAATTTGTGCTCATCGTCTAAGGCTTCAAGTTGTTGCAGGTCGGCAATTGCAACTGAGGGTAAAATCTCTTCTTTATAGGCGCGTGGAAAGGCATTGCGATATTGCTTGCTCAGCTCATTAGCGCGAGCTTCACCAAAGGTGCTGCGTAATATGCGCTCAAAGTTATCTTCCCAGGTGCGGGCCGCTTCAATTAAATTCTGCTCGAGTTCTTTCACGTCGATATCCTGTACTTGGTTACCTAAACGCACGGTGTAATGAGTGCGGGCCAGCGATGATTCGGAAAAATAGGTGGTAAAGTCGACATCTACTGAACTACCAAAGGTGGTCGCCAGAACCTGTTGAGTTTTCTGCCGTAACAACGTGTTATAGCGTTCTTTGGGAACATAAACCATGCATGAGGCGAAGCGCCCAAAAATATCGCGACGCACAAATAGTCGTGTCATATCGCGCTCTTGCATTTGTAAAACGCCTAACCCAACCTCTAGTAAGTCAGTTTCACTGGCTTGCACTATTTCATCACGTGGGTAGGTTTCAAGAATGTTTAACAGTGCTTTTGAGGCATGCGAGCGTGGCGCAAAACCGGAGGCTTCCATGATCCGTTGCACTTTTTCGCCGACCAAGGGCACATCTCTTGTGCTGTTATTGTAGAAGCTACTGGCATAGAGGCCAATAAAACGGTCTTCACCAATCACCCGACCCTTTTTATCAAACCGTTTTACGCCAATGTAATCAGCGTAGGCCGGACGATGCACGCGCGCTTTACTGTTGGTTTTGGTGACCATCAATAAGTTGTCGTCGAAGGTCAGATCACGGGTGGCTTCAGGTAGAGATGACACCAAGCGTTCTTTATTATTTGCTGAACGGCGCATTAAACCTAAACTGGATTCCGGCTGTTGACGAATAATATGGTCGCCTTCCACCGCACTTAAGTCATAGCGTCGATAGCCCAGTAACATAAAGTTATCTTGCGCTAACCAATGCAAAAATCGCTGGGTTTCTTCAAGCTTTGCTGGCTGACCGGGATATTTAATGTCGCTTAATTGTGCTGCCACATCGAGCATTTTTTGCCGCATGGCTTGCCAATCTGTAACCGCTAAGGTGACCTCTTCCATGACGGCTTGAAGTTCTTTTTTCAGCGTCTCGATTGCTTCTTTACTGGATTGCCGATCCACCTCAATGAGGAACACCGTGTCAACTTCATTGTCAGCGCGGGTACCCGCGCGCAACAGTTCGATGATACGCCCTTGTTGATCGCGCTTATGGCTGATAGGCAGGTGTAACAACTGGTGAGCGTTAATGCCAAGCCGTGACAACACCATCCGTACCGAGTCAACCATGAACGGCATATCAAATTGAATGATTTCAATAATGGTGTGCGCTGATTCCCAGCCGTGGCGCGCCACTTCTGGGTTATAGACTTTAATCAGGGCTTTGTTGCCCGACTTGTACTCGTTGAAGCTGTGCCATAGCCCGAGCACGGCACCATACATGTCGCTATCGTTTCGCAGTGCCAGTTCATCCGGTGAGATGTTCTTAAATAACCTCAACGCAAAGTCACGGATAATATCGGCTCGATCAGTCGCACGTTGTGTGATGAGATCGGCTACCTTCTGCAAAATCACTGGGATCTGGCCTTCGCCAAACGCGTTCATGCTAGTGTCCTTGTAACCAAATAAGAGAAAACTTCTCTATTGTCGGACATTTAGCTAAGCTATTCAATGCTTATAAAGCGTAAAGAATAGTGTTCAGACCACGAATTTCGTGGCCTGAACCTAATTCAGGCTGGCTTCTATCTTTTCTTCTAAATCGGCTGCTAAATTTGGCAACTGCTGCAGCTCGCGCAAGCGCGTGCACATCAATTGTTGGCGGTCGGGTGAAAACCGTCGCCATTGCGTTAAGGGCGTTATTAAACGCGAAGCAACTTGCGGATTACTCGCGTTCAGTTGTGTGATCGCTGTTGCTATCAGTTGATAGCCAGCACCGTCGTCACGATGAAAGCTAATTAAATTACGTCCGAAAGTAGCGAGTAAGGCATAGACCCGATTGGGATTAGCGAGGGTAAATTGTGGATGTTGTAATAATTGCGCAACCCGCTCAACCGTATTAGCTGCAGGGACTTGGGCTTGTACGGTAAACCATTTATCCATAACTAATGGCTGCTGGTGCCATTGCCGCGCAAAATCAGTTAATAACTGTTCGGCAATCGACAGTTGCAAATGCACCGCAGTCTGTAAGGCCGCATACTGGTCGGTCAGATTGTCCGCTTGATAAAAATGGTCGGATACCCGTTGCATGCTGGCTGTGGTCTCACCTTGTGCCGCGGTGACATAATACAAAGCCAAATTGCGTAAACTTCGGCGAGCAATGGCCGCGCCATTCAGTTGGTACTGTGGCGGTTGCAGTTGTTGATACAAGTGTTCACATGGGCCAGCAATGGCCTGGGCAATTTGGTCACGCAACTGCCCGGTAATCACTGCGATGCGCTCAACCGGAATTAACTGTTCGCAGTGCTCAGCAATTTCTTCAAAGCTCGGAGGGGTTAACGCCAGAGCTCTGAGTGCTGGATCAATAGTCGCCGAGCACAGCTGTTGTAAGGCAATCACCGCCTGCTCGCTGAGGTTTGGCGAGCATTCACGGTGCAGCGCATCCAGTAACAAATGTGTGTACAACTTTTGCGCTGCCTCCCAGCGTGTCACCGGTTGCTCAGCTGCCGCTAGCAAAACCAGCAAATCCGCTTCAGTTTGTGCAAAAGACAATTTAATCGGTGCGCTAAAATTCTCAAATAAAGCCAGTACTGGGGCGCTATCGCTGCAGCCAATAGCGATACTTTGCTTAACCTCGGTGAACTCAAATAAATAACTACCCGATTCGTGCTCTCTGAGTGCTGGACTGGTCAGTTTTAGGAGCTCGCCAGCGGCATTGTAGGCACTCAATAACACCGGTATATGTTGGGCCTGTTTATCGGTTTGCCCTGGGGTTGCTGGTGTGTGTTGACTAAAGGTTAGGGTAAAACCACCCGCCGCCGGCTCACAAGTTACCGCAACATGCGGTGTACCCGCTTGGCTATACCACCTTCTAAATTGCGCTAAATCACGATCATTCGCCTGCTCCATGGCCGCAATAAAGTCTTCACAGGTCACCGCTTGGCCATCGTGGCGTTCGGTATAAAGCTGCATGCCGCGCATAAAACCTTGTTCGCCTAGCAAACAATGCTGCATACGAATGACTTCGGCGCCTTTATTGTACACCGTCACCGTATAGAAATTATTCATTTCGACCACTTTGTCTGGGCGAATGGGATGCGCCATGGGGCTGGCATCTTCGTTAAACTGATGACTACGAATTGTTTTAATCGCTTGAATGCGGTGCACTGCGGGCGAACCCATATCAGCGCTAAACTCTTGGTCACGAAATACCGTTAAGCCCTCTTTAAGACTGAGCTGAAACCAATCTCGGCAAGTAATGCGATTGCCGGTCCAGTTATGAAAATACTCATGGCCAATCACCGATTCGACATTGATAAAATCGTGATCGGTTGCAGTGGTGGCGTCAGCCAGGACATATTTTGAGTTGAAGATATTCAACCCTTTGTTTTCCATAGCGCCCATGTTAAAGAAATCGACTGCGACAATCATATAGATATCTAAGTCGTACTCGTAGCCAAAGCGCTGTTCATCCCAACGCATGGCATTTTTGAGCGCTTGCATCGCATAGTGAGCCCGATCAGCATTGCCATGATCGACATATATCTGCAAGCTGACAGCCCGCCCCGATTGGGTCACGAATTGATCCTCAATGCGATCAAAGTCACCTGCGACTAAAGCAAATAAATACGCTGGCTTAGGGTGTGGATCATGCCACTTAGCCATGGCCACGCCAGCAGCTAACTGCTGCTGCTCAATGAGATTACCGTTACTGAGCAGATACGGGAACTGCTTGGCATCAGCATAAATAGTGGTGGTAAATACCGCTAATACGTCCGGTCGGTCAAGATAGTAGCTAATGCGCCGAAAGCCCTCGGCCTCGCATTGTGTGCAGTAAGCCCCGGCTGATTTATACAGCCCTTCAAGTGCGGTGTTGGCGGTAGGATTAATCAGCGTTTCAATACGTAGTTCAAAATCTTTCGGTAATTCATGCAGGCACAGCAAGCGATCGCTCAGCTGATAGTCGCAGCTACTGAGCAATCGTCCATTAAGCCATACTGCGACGAGTAGCAGATGCTCCCCGTTTAGCTCGAGCGGGGCATCGGCTAAACGCCGAATCTGCATGGTATTGACCACCCGAGTGGCGCTATCGTGGAGATGAAATTGTAAATCAACCGCTTCAATAGAGTATGCCGGAGCGTGATAATCGCTCCGGTATTTGGCTTGATGTTGCGTCATGTTTATACCGCTTCAGGACGTCGTAAAATGGTGATACCAGTGTATCCGTAAATTAATGCAATTAATGGTGTGAGCCAATTAAAGAATGCATAGGGTGCGAATTCTAGGGGGCTTACAGCTAGAGTCGCCATCATAAAGGCACCACAGGTATTCCACGGGATCAATGCTGAGGTAATGGTGCCGCTATCTTCAAGGGTGCGTGATAATACCCGCGAGTCTAATCCGCGCCGCTCATATTCCTCACGAAACATGCGCCCAGGGATCACAATCGCCATATATTGGTCGGCGGTTAAGACGTTAGCCCCAAAACAGGTAAACAAGGTGGCGGCAACCAGATCACCAGTACTTTTAATAAAGCCCAACACCCCTTGAATTAACCGTTCTAACAGCCCCAATTTTTCCATAATGGCGCCAAAAGTCATGGCACTAAGGATCAGCCAAACGGTATTCAGCATGGATGACATGCCCCCACCACTGAGTAGCTTGTTCAACTGTTCGGAACCAGTTTCTATGGCTACGCCGTCGGCCAGAGCGCTCCAAACCACCATCATGGTTGCCAGCGCTGAACGTTGACCATCGGCAATAGTAGCAATCAGCTCTGGTTGAAACAGGACCGCCCAAAGACCACCCAGTAAGGCGCCAAAAAATACCGTGGGCAAGGCCGGCTTACCACGCGCTGCTAATACTAACAGCACAGCCAACGGCACTAGCATTTCCCAACCAATGTTATAGGTATTGCTCAACTCAAGCTGCATACGCTCAAGCTCTAACGCATTAAAGTTAGTGTCAGCATTTAAGCCCAGAACAACAAACGCCAACAGTGCAATGAAAAAGGCTGGACCAGCGGTATAGCCCATATACCGAATATGTTGAAATAACTCACTACCAGCAACGGCAGGAGCAAGGTTTGTGGTGTCGGATAAAGGCGACATTTTGTCACCGAAATAAGCGCCTGAGACCACTGCACCAGCGGTAATAGCTGGCGACATATCCATACCAACGGCAATACCCATAAGAGCGACACCGATAGTTGCCGCGGTAGTCCATGAACTACCAATGGCCAGCGAAATAATTGCACAAATAAGTGCCGATGCGGCATAAAACCAGCCTGGATTAAGGAGTTCCAAACCGAAATAAATCATACTTGGCACGGTACCTGAAAGTAACCAGGTTCCGATCAGCGAACCAACCGCCAAAATAATCAGTAACGCCCCCATGGCGACTGAAATGCCAGACTTCACGCCATCTTCAATTTCTGCCCAGCTAAAGCGATTAAAAAAGCCAATAGCAATGGCGACACCACTGGCGATCCATAGCGCGATTTGATTTGGACCGTAGGACGAATCCTCGCCGTACAAAAATACCGAAGAGCCCAGCAATACAATGAGCACAATGAGCGGTATTAGGGCCTGTAGGAGGCTCGGTGGACGCTTAACCATGGGCGTTTCTGTCTGCATCATCTATCTCTCAAAAAAATAAACCAGCGAATTCTAACATGCTGAGGGTTGGGGTAAAGCAAACTCTACCCCACCCGTTATGTCCTTATTCGTCTATTTTCTGCTGTGCTGCTTGATAACGACGTTCCCAGAAGGTGGCATTCTTGATGCCAAGTTTTATTGGGTTAAAGGTAATCGGGCCGCCGGATTTCTGTTGCTCTTCATAGTCTTTTAAACAACGCATGGTCGGTTTATACATGAAGAAAATCACCAGAATACCGACGATATTGATCCAGGCCATTAAGCCTACGCCAATGTCACCAATGCCCCAAATATAGCCAGCACTATTCACCGTGCCATAAGCAACCATGGCCATCAGCAATACTTTGAAGAACATTAACGGTAATTTACCTTTGAAAATGCGATTCAAATACGCCACGTTGGTTTCAGTGATGTAGTAATAAGCCAAAATAGTGGTAAAGGCGAAGAAGAATAACGCGATTCCGACAAAGATTGGACCTAAACTACCAAATACACTTTGCAGCGCTAATTGCGTGAATGCTGCCGATCCAATTTCAGTACTCGCATCGACATTTTGTACGATGAATTCACCAGCTGGCAATTCACCTACCACGTTATATTGCTGCGTAATTAAAATCATCAAGGCCGTCGCGGTACAAACGAATAAGGTATCAATATAAACCGAAAATGCTTGCACTAAACCCTGCTGTGATGGGTGATCAACCTCTGCCGCAGCGGCGGCATGAGGGCCAGAGCCTTGACCGGCTTCGTTGGAGTAAATACCACGTTTAACCCCCCAACCAATAGCCGCACCAAAACCGGCTTGGGCGGTGAAGGCATCGGATAAAATAAGCCAGAAGATATCCCCCACTTTATCGAGGTTGAGGAACACCACAATCAATGCCATGACGATATAGCTCAACGCCATAAACGGAACGACGATTTGGGTAAAGTTGGCGATCCGGCGGATACCACCAAAAATAATGAAAGCCAGCACGATCAAAATGATCGCAAGAGCGACGAGTTTATGGGTCCCTACTTCACCAAAACTGGTGACAACCATGTTACCGTCGCCAAAAATCTGAGTCACAGCATTGCCGACTGCATTGGCTTGAACGCCAGGCAAGAAAATTCCACAACCGATAATAGCGGCGAAGGCGAACAATATTCCTAACCAGCGCCAGCCTAATGCCCGCTCAAAATAATAGGCTGGACCACCACGATATTGGCCATCCTCTTCCACTTTATAAAGTTGGCCTAAGGTTGATTCAACGTAAGCGGTACTGGCGCCAAGAAATGCCACCACCCACATCCAGAATACCGCGCCAGGGCCACCAAAACCGATGGCCGCTGCAACACCGGCAATATTACCAACCCCAACCCGTCCGGAAAGCGAAACAGCTAATGCTTGAAACGACGAGATCCCTTTATCAGAATCATTACTGTTGAGCAGTAGTTTAAACATTTCACGGAAATGCCGAACCTGCCCAAAGCGAGTAAGAATGGAATAGAACAGACCGGCGCCTAAGCACAAGTAGATCAGTGCGTTGCTCCATACCCAGCCGTTTAAGGTATTGACTAGTTCCTGCATAAAAAGCCCCTGAATTATTGTTATCGTTGGTTTCAAGTTACCGCAGTAATCTGCCACAGCAGCATAGCAATAGCCATAAAAAAACCGCCAAAGGCGGTTTTTTCGTGGTTATTTCATGGCAAATTTCTTTGCTTCAATGATATCGAAGCTCAGTTTTACCGTTTCCTCAAGATATGGATCAACCTTTGGCAGGTCACGGGTGATTTCATCGGTTAAAGCCTCTAAATCTTTAACGGGCTCTAACCCCAACCGCTGCAATCGTTGGTTAGCTCGCGCCAGTTTACGCGCATTATCCTCTTGCTCTTCAGCTTTGCGTTCAGAAAGTACCAAACTGACCCAGGTTTGTTGCTTGTTGGCCTGATATTTTTCGATATCTTCAAGCACATAGAGAAACTCAGGGTTCTGTTTTACCCGATCATCGACTAATTGCTGCCATTCAGTTAATTTGGCATCCGAAAATACCCCAACTTCGTTATACGGAGCGCGTTCCAATTGATCCCAAGGCAGTGCATTGTCTTGGCTACTTTCACCAAATTCCTCGGCGTCGGTAAAGGCTGGATAACTAATATCTGGGGTAACACCACGAAGCTGCGTACTGCCGCCATTGATACGGTAAAACTTAGCAATGGTGTATTGAACACTGCCTATGGGTTGTTCAAAGAAATCAAACCGTCGAGCAAGCCCGCGGTGCTGTTGCACGGTACCCTTACCATAGGTGTTTTCGCCGACGATCACAGCGCGGCCATAATCTTGCAGTGCCGCTGCAAAAATCTCGGAGGCAGAGGCGCTATAGCGATCTACCATGACTACTAACGGACCATGGTAATAAGTTTTACCATCACGATCACTGCTAATTTCTTTGCGCCCACCCGCCTGAGCAACTTGCACAACAGGCCCTTGATCAATAAATAAACCCGTGAGTGTAATGGCTTCATTAAGGGCACCGCCACCGTTGCCGCGCAAATCGATAATTAAGCCTTCAACCTCTTCGCTGTTCATTTGATCAATCAGGGTCACCACATCACTGGTTAAGTTATTGTAAAAGCCTGGAATACTTATCACGCCCATTCTACGGCCAGCATAATCACCTTGCTCCGGCGTTTTTACTTCAGCCTTGGCCGCTCTATCTTCCAATTTCACTTTATCGCGAATAATAGCTATTTCGCGTGGCGCCGCACCTGCCGCTTGATTCGCCTTGATCACTTGTAAGCGCACGGTGGTGCCTTTCGGCCCTTTGATTAATTCGACCACGTCATCTAAACGCCAGCCGACTATATCAACAAACTCACTTTTACTATCGTCCCCTTGACCAACAGCGACGATCTTATCGTCCGGTGCTAAGGCGCCACTTTTATCGGCCGGACCGCCCGGCACTAGGCTTTGAATGACGGTGTAATCGTATTCAGCCTGTAAAACCGCGCCGATACCCTCAAGCGATAAGTTCATATTTTGCTCAAACCGCTCTGCATTTGCCGGCGACAAATAACTCGTATGCGCTTCAACACTGCGGGCAAAGGCATTCATGACGGTTTGAAAAACATCTTCACTGTTGGTTTGGGTCAAGCGCTTCAACGCATTGTTATAACGTTTGCCCAGCGTATCGACCACTTCTTGCCAATTTTTGCCAGCAATGGTGAGATTCAGTGCGTCATATTTAACTCGCTGACGCCATAGTTCATTTAGCTCGTCAACAGAGCTTGGCCAGTCGGCATCTTTACGCTGAAAGTGATATTTATCACCCGCTTGTTCAAAATCGAATGGTTGTTCCACATCCAGCAGCGATAACGCATAACTATAGCGCTCAAAACGCCGTTGTAAGGCCTTATCATAAATGGCATAAGCAGGTTTAAGCTTGCCCGAATTGATCATGTCATCAAACAGGTGTTTATATTCAACGGTCGCATCGATGTCACTTTGTAGCAAAAACATCTTAGAGAAATCGAGCATATCAAGATAACGCTGAAGAATTTGCTCCGACATTTCATTATTTAATTCGGCATTGGTGAAATGATATCGGGTAAAATAACTGGTAACACGTTGGCTCACTGTCCCATGGTGCGATTCAGGCTCTAGTTTTGGAAGCTCATCAAGCTGATGAGCAGGCGGAATAGCAAAACTATGACTCCACAACAGCAACCCAAGGGCGCTGCCAATAGTAATCTTAAGGGACAGTTTGTTAAGCATTATTACGACTCCTGCTTGGCGAGATATACAGCATCATACTGCACTTTGACCGTTAGACCATTGTGAAGTTGCACCTGTAAATCGTTACGATCTATTTCAGTAATTTGACCACTTACTGTGTTATTCGCAACTTTGACCTGCACCTGCTGACCTACCTTGAGCTCTGCTGCGGGCGCAGGTTTGAGTGCTGGTTTGATCGCTGCAGGCTGCTGTTTAATGGCAGTCGTTGTGGCCGATGCATTTGTCTTACTGCGACCATGCGGAGCTTGCGCGCGCTTTCTAAGCTTGGCTTTTGCAGGAGTATCTGCCTGCGTGGCCGCTGCCTCTGGTTTGCTGGTGTCTTTCTTTGCGGCGACTTGCGCTTTTGCTTCCGCTAACTGCTGCTGCGCATGTTCAGCATGACTGGCCTCTACCAGCCCCGCTGCCTTGCCATCGAGATCCAATCGCTCACTATCCACTTTGATACAGCGCAGATAGCGCCAACTATTGGTGTAATGCCTTACCGCTGAACGTAATCGCGTTTTACTGATTTTAGGGTCATCGGCTAAACGCGCGGCTAAATCATCAAAAATACCTATTTTAAGCGGGTGTGCAGGGCCGGTTAAGACAAAACAGGCAGGAAACTGCTCAGCCAAGTAGGTCAGAATATCCTTGCTCGTACTGAGCTTTGTCACATCATTCATCGTCATCAAGTTCCTGCTGACGCACGTCAGCTAGTTGTTCTAAAATGTAGGTTTGCATGTCGTCACTGTCAATTTCTAGCAGTTCGTCATTTTCAATCCATTCGAACAGAGTCCGACGAATGACCTCTTCTAGTTGCTCGAGGCTGTCATCTTCTTCCATATACGCCGCTACATAATGCAGCATTTCATTTAATTGGTCCGCAGCCGCTTCGGCTTCCTCGTCAAAAAACACCATATCCTGACGACTGACCAAGTAGGCGTAGATATCAAATTCACCTAGCATAGTTGTTGCCAATTCAAGCTTTCAATAAAGCGCCCAAGGCGACTTAGGCCATCGGCGTCGGTTTGCTTGAAGCGACCCACGCTTGGGCTATCGAGATCGAATACCGCCACGACCTTACCGGCGACGATAATGGGTACCACCACTTCCGAATTGGACGCTGCGTCACAGGCAATGTGATCAGCAACTTCATGCACATCATGAACCAGTTGGGTTGTTTGGGTACGCGCCGCGGCTCCGCATACACCGCGTGAAAACGGGATACGCAAACAAGCCACTTTGCCTTGGAATGGGCCCAAAACGAGCAACTCTGGGGCTCTCAACAAATAAAAACCAACCCAATTAACGTCTGCCAATTCATGATAAACCAGCGCCGAAAGGTTGCTCAAATTTGCGATCAAATCAGATTCACCGGCAGTTATTGCCTGTGCTTGTTCCAACAAGACATCGTAGTTGGTACTCATTAATTTATAACTCACTGTCGGTTAGAGGAAAGCTAGCGATAGTTGCCGCAGCAGGCCG
>DIVC01000071.1:3462-6731 GCA_002423905.1 Idiomarina sp. UBA6142 | reverse complement strand
GGAATGGCAACAGCTGCCAAGATACCGATGATCGCAACTACGATCATCAATTCAATTAAGGTAAAGCCACGTTGTAAGTTCGCTTTCATGAAAAATCTCCCGAAAAACTAAGTTATCGTTATTGTTGTAATTTAGTGTGGTTTTCCTTGTCGTAATGCCACACACACTACAACAATTGACCTGCACTAGCCGAAAGAATCCGTGGTTTGCTACAGCGACCTTACCGAACACAACGTAGTACAGTCGAGAAGCTACTCCATCCACCAGACCTTAGCCTACAACCCCGCTATCCAACCGTCGTAGCAAAATGTTACGAACTGGTTGCACCGGAGGTTTTGCGTCACCACCTCGCGGCGGTTTTGCCTTTTAAAGCACTGCCTGGAACACCGTTGCATCATGCAACAGTAGCGCACTGCTTTTCAAACATAGCAGATTGTTGCATCACGTCAATAGCTAAACTTTATTCACCCGTAATGAAAGATCAATGGCTTGTATGTTTTTTGTTAAGGCGCCGGAAGAAATATAATCAACCCCGATGGTGGCTAACTCAGTCAAACGTTCGGCAGTAATATTACCGGACACCTCCAGTTTACTCGACCCACGGCGGTTAGCGACGGCTTGCTTTATATCGTTGAGGCTAAAATTATCGAGCATAATAATATCCGCTCCAGCAGCTAAAGCCTGTTGATATTCTTGAAGATTTTCGACTTCCACCTCAACCGGGACGGTAGGCTGAAGCAGGCGGGCTTGGCTGACAGCGGCGGCGATTCCACCACAGGCCATAATGTGATTTTCTTTAATTAAATAGGCGTCATAGAGCCCTACGCGATGATTAAATCCACCGCCACAGGTCACTGCATACTTGAGTGCGGTACGCAGACCTGGAATCGTTTTACGAGTATCTAACATTTTGGTATGACTACCATTTAAATAGCCAACATAATGGGCGGTAGTAGTGGCTACCGCCGACAGGGTCTGCAAAAAATTCAGCGCGGTACGCTCGGCGGTAAGGATGTCACGAGCTGATCCCTGCATCAGCAGCAAGGGCGAATTGGCCGAGACCTGCTGACCATCGCTCACCAACCACTCTAACTGCACCGTTGAACCGAGCTGAGTGAACACTTCGTCAACCCAAGCACAGCCGCACACCACCATCGCATCGCGGGTAATTAGCGTAGCGCTGACTTGCTGTTCGGCGGGAATCAACTGTGCGGTGATATCGTTGTTGGCATTGAGACCATTCAGATCTTCGGCCAGCGCACGCGTCACCATAGCAACCCGATCAGCATGGAGTAAGTCAGGAGCAACCCGAGTTGTTAACTTAATAGCGGTCATTGCGGAACCATCCTTGCACAGCCAAATAGGCGGTCATTGTAAACCTCGTGCTGACTTTACCGCAAGGCATCAAACAGGCTAGGATGAGCGCCAGTAATAGCGTCAGCGCAGGGATCTAGAGCTATGATTATCGAAGGTTGCCTCAGTACCGCCACGCAACGGCCCTCACCACATTGTGATCAACGCCCCGACCCGCTCGATATTAGCCTGTTGGTGGTGCACGGTATTAGTCTGCCGGCTGGAGAGTTTGGCGGTGAAGCGATTGATCAGTTGTTTATGGGTGTGCTTGATACCGTCAACGACCCGCGCTTTCAGTACTTGCATGGTTTACGGGTATCGGCACATGGTCTGATTCGCCGTGATGGTGAGCTACTGCAGTACGTACCCTTTCATCTGCGCGCCTGGCATGCGGGAAAATCGCACTATGCCGGGCGCAATCGCTGCAATGACTATTCAATTGGCATAGAACTTGAGGGAACCGACCACCACGCCTACACTGATATACAGTATCAGGTGCTGGCGAAGGTGAGCAGGGAACTACTGCTGCACTATCCAAAGCTGACCGCGCAACGTATTGTGGGTCATCAACATATAGCCCCAGTGCGTAAGACCGACCCCGGTCCAGCCTTTGATTGGGCCTATTTTCAACAATGTCTCCACAGTAAGTAGGAGTTCTGCCATGTATTTGTTAGCACTATTGTTGACCTATTCGTTAGAGCGTACGGTACAAATTAGCCGCAATTGGCATTGGCGTCGGCTGATTTTACGCTGGCAACACGGGCAGTTTGGCTATGATAAAATTGCTGAATTTAGAACGCACGGGTTGGGACATTTGGTCTGGGCTATTATTCCGGCCTTGTTGATCGGTTTTGTACTGGCGTTGCTGGGTAATAGTTTGGTGAGCTTTGTTATCAGTGTGGCCGGGTTGTTGCTGGCGATCACGGTACCGAAAGCACGCAAAGCCTATCGCGGTTATTTGGCCGCTGGCATACGCGATGATCAAGGTGCTCGCGACGATGCGGCAATGGCGAAGCATGCACGTGCCCTGCGCCATCAAATTGGTCGGGATGAATCAGCCAGTGTGGCTGAAGTGCTGGTATACATTCATCTGCGTTATTATTTTGCGGTGTTCTTTTACTTTTTACTGTTTGGTATTACCGGTGCCTTGGTATACGCCACCATTCGCGACATGCGCCAACCGCGCACCGTTAGCTGGCGCAGCTTGCATCAAATCATCGATTGGTTGCCAACACGAGTGATGGGTTTTGGCTTTTTACTGGTCGGTAATTTTAGTCAGGGCTTCCCGATTTGGTTGAGTTCTATTGGTAATCAACCCCAAGATAACTTTACCGTGGCCAGCCGCCTAGCTGCAGCCGCAGAGCCATACGCTGCTGCTGACAACGATCACGATGCGCAACAAACTGCTCTGACCACTGTTGCGTTACTAAAACGCAATATGCTGTTTTTCTTAGTATTAGTGGCTGTTTTAACGATTGTACATTGGCTTCCTTAAGGAATCACCGCAGAGCTTAGCGATGAACATGCTTGGGTTTTGCGGTGAGTTCGATTACACTAAGACGCAGATTGGGTAATTGGTCTTACCAAAACCGTTGAGGTAATCGATTTAGTATGACGTTTGAGCGTATTCAGCACACTAAATTGTCCGATGTGATCATGGCACGGATCGAAGCCATGATTGTCGATGGCACCTTGCCAGCAGGGCAACGGTTGCCGGCTGAGCGCGATCTGGCGCAACAATTTTTGGTGTCACGGCCGAGCTTACGTGAAGCCATTCAAAAACTTGAAGCGCGCGGTTTACTTGATCGTCGTCAAGGCGGTGGCACCTATGTGTGCGATAACCTGCAACAGCGGGTGGCTGAGCCACTGTTACAACTACTCAGCCAACACCCCGAGTCACAATTCGATTTACTGGA
>DIVC01000071.1:1284-3404 GCA_002423905.1 Idiomarina sp. UBA6142 | reverse complement strand
TTGTTGCATTTAGTGCGCAGTATGCAGCCGTTGCTGCTGAAAAATATTCAACAGAACCTGGGTGATTTGGCGCATAAGCCGGGCATCATTCAGCAACTTCACGAACATCGGCGCCACATTGTGGCAGCCATTGCCGCCGGTGAGCCGGAGCAAGCACGTGATGCTTGCCACCAGCTGTTGGCGTTTATCGAACATGCGTTGCTCACCTCGAATCGCGAACAATCGCGTATTCAGCGGTCGCTACGCCGAACTCAGATAGGGTAAGGACAGAGTATGACTGATCATTTACACAATGACATCGACCCACAAGAAACGCGCGAATGGCTTGACGCACTTGAGGTGGTGTTAGAAGAAGACGGCGCTGAGCGCGGTCATTTCTTGTTGGAAACCTTGATTGAAAAGGCCCGTCGCAGTGGCGCGTTTTTACCCTACACGGCTACCACCGCCTACTTGAACACCATTCCAACCAGTCAAGAACCCACGGTGCCTGGTGACCATACCATTGAAGCGCGTATCCGTGCGGCGATCCGCTGGAATGCCTTGGCCATGGTACTGCGCGGCTCGAAGAAAGATCTCGAACTAGGCGGACATATTTCCAGTTTTGCCTCATCAGCGATGCTGTACGATGTTGGCTTTAACCATTTCTTCCGCGCCCCCACTGAGCAAGATGGCGGCGACTTGTTGTATGTCCAAGGCCACGTATCGCCGGGTATTTATGCCCGCGCCTATTTAGAAGGCCGGATCAGCGAAGAACAACTCAATAGCTTCCGTCAAGAAGTGGATGGCGGTGGCGTATCGTCATACCCGCACCCGCATTTAATGCCAGATTTCTGGCAGTTCCCGACGGTGTCTATGGGCTTGGGCCCGATTCAGGCGATTTACCAAGCGCGTTACCTGAAGTACCTCACTGATCGCGGCATCAAAGATTGTTCAAAGCAGCGCGTTTACTGCTTCTTAGGCGACGGCGAAGTCGATGAGCCAGAGAGCTTGGGCGCCATTGGTTTGGCTACTCGCGAAGGCTTGGACAACCTGACCTTCGTGATCAACTGTAACTTGCAGCGCCTCGATGGCCCGGTGCGTGGTAACGGTAAAATCATTCAAGAACTTGAAGGCACCTTCCGTGGCGCCGGTTGGGAAGTGATCAAAGTGATTTGGGGCCGCTATTGGGACCCATTGTTGTATCGCGACACTGACGGCAAGCTGGCGCAAATCATGCAAGACAGCGTGGATGGCGAATACCAGAACTACAAAGCCAAAGGCGGCGCCTATACCCGCGAGTTCTTCTTTGGTAAAACCCCTGAAACCAAAGCCATGGTGGCCAACTTGTCGGATGAAGACATCTGGCGCTTGAACCGTGGTGGCCATGACCCAGTCAAGGTCTATGCGGCCTATCATCGCGCGGTGAACACCAAAGGCCGGCCGCAGGTTATTTTGGCGAAAACCGTGAAAGGCTACGGTATGGGTGCAGCCGGTGAAGGCAAAAACATTGCTCATCAGGTGAAGAAAATGGACATGGAAGCCATTAAACACTTCCGTGACCGCTTTAATATTCCGATTAAAGACAGCGAATTAGAAAACATTCCATTGTATCGCTTCCCCGAAGACAGCGCCGAATACAAATATATGGTTGAACGGCGCCAGGCGCTGGGCGGCTTTATGCCAGTGCGGCGGCCAAAAACCGATGTTGAGCTTGAGATCCCGTCGTTGAAGGCCTTTGAAGCAGTCACTAAGGGTTCAGGCGACCGCGAAATCTCCACCACCATGGCCTTTGTACGGGTGCTGACGGCATTGCTGAAAGACAAGAAAATTGGCGAGCGAATTGTGCCGATTATCCCCGACGAAGCGCGTACCTTCGGTATGGAAGGTTTATTCCGTCAAGTTGGCATTTACTCCAGCCAAGGGCAGAAGTATGAGCCGCAAGACTCGGACCAAGTGGCTTATTATCGCGAAGATACGAAGGGCCAAGTGTTACAAGAAGGGATCAACGAATTAGGTGCCATGGCGTCGTGGGTAGCGGCAGCAACCAGCTACAGCACCAACAACGAGCCGATGATCCCGTTCTATATTTACTACTCAATGTTCGGTTTCCAGCGCGTTGGCGATTTAGTCTGGGCAGCCGG
>DIVC01000071.1:238-1239 GCA_002423905.1 Idiomarina sp. UBA6142 | reverse complement strand
GTGCAAGACGGCTTACGCCGCATGTACGGTGAGCAAGAAAACGTGTTCTATTACCTGACTGTGATGAACGAAAACTACGTGCAGCCGGAAATGCCAGAAGGTGTTGAAGATGGCATTTTGAAGGGTATGTACTTACTCGAAACCCACAAAGCCAAGGGCGCCAAGCACGAAGTGCAGTTGTTGGGCTCGGGTACCATTTTGCAGCAAGTACGCGCTGCCGGCACCATCTTGGCTGAGCAGTTTGGCGTGACCGCCAAGATCTACAGTGCCACCTCGTTCAATGAGTTGGCGCGTGACGGTCTTGATGTGGATCGTTACAACATGCTGCACCCAGAGAAGAAACCGAAGAGCGCCTATGTGACTGAGCTGTTGGCCGATGCCAAAGGCCCAACCATTGCCGCCACCGATTACATGAAATTATACGCTGATCAGATTCGTGCTTGGGTCCCGACTGCTTATCGTGTGCTCGGCACCGATGGTTTCGGTCGCTCGGATAGCCGTGAAAATCTGCGTCGACACTTTGAAGTGAATCCGCAGTACATTGTGGTGGCCGCGCTCAGCGAGCTGGCCAAAGCCGGTAGCATTGATGCCAAGGTGGTGGCGAAAGCCATCAGCGACTTCGGCATTGATAGCAATAAACCCAACCCATTGTACGCCTAATCACCAGGAGCGGAGGCCATCATGGCAAATCGTAAAGAAGTATTCGCCCCGGATGTGGGCGGTGAGGTTGAAATCATTGAAGTGCTGGTTAGCCCAGGCGACGCGCTGAATGCCGAAGATGCATTGTTCACCGTGGAAAGCGACAAGGCCTCAATGGATATTCCGGCGCCATTCGCTGGCGTGGTTGCAGAACTGAAAGTCAAAGTCGGCGACAAAATTAACGAAGGCGACTTGATCGCCTGGTTTGAGGCGGCCGAAGCTAAAGGGGCAGGCACTGCGGACGCCGCGGCTGACACTAAAGTCGAAGCTAAGCCCGAGGCAAAAGCGGAGGCAAAAGCAGA
>DIVC01000071.1:0-158 GCA_002423905.1 Idiomarina sp. UBA6142 | reverse complement strand
GAAGCTGGGTTGATTACCGTGGAAACCGACAAGGCGACCATGGATGTGCCCAGCACTCATGCCGGCACAGTTGCAGCAGTGAAGGTAAAAACCGGTGACAAGGTCAAGCAGGGTAGCTTAGTGATCACCTTAAAAGTGGTCACGGCCAGCGCTACAGA
>DIVC01000075.1 GCA_002423905.1 Idiomarina sp. UBA6142 | reverse complement strand
CTCCCAAGCGTACGCAAACTGCTGCGTTTACTGCTATCCGCAGCCGCCGTGCCCTTGGCCATCAGCGCCCGAATCGCGGTGGGTGCGGTATACAAAATAGTCACCTGATGCTTGTCTACAATTTCACCAATACGCCCCACCGTTGGGTAGGTCGGTAACCCTTCAAACACCAAGGTCGTGGCGCCATTGGCGAGCGGTCCATAAACAATGTAGCTATGCCCAGTGATCCAGCCCACATCGGCGGCACACCAATACACATCATCGTCATGATAATCAAACACATACTGGTGCGTCATCGAGGCCCACACCATATAACCACCGGTAGTATGTAGCACCCCTTTGGGCTTACCCGTAGAGCCTGAGGTATACAAAATAAACAGCGGATCTTCGGCGTTCATGACTTCGGGTTGGCACTCAGCCGCGACATCTTTGACCAGCTGATCCCACCAAACATCGCGGTCACTGTGCCACTGAATATCTCCATGCGTCACCTTCGTCACCACCACATGCTCAACACTTGGGCAGCGCCCCGCTTTAAGCGCAACATCGACGTTGTACTTCAGCGGCGTGGCTTTACCGCCACGACGGCCTTCATCGGCAGTAATGATTACTTTTACGCCGCAATCATTGACCCGATCGGCAATAGCGTTAGGGGAAAAGCCGCCAAAAATCACCGTATGCACCGCGCCAATGCGGGCACAAGCGAGCATGGCATAAGCCGCTTCAGGCACCATCGGCATATAAATCGCCACCCGATCACCTTTTTGCACACCGAGTTTTTTCAAGCCGTTGGCAAAGCGCGACACTTCGTGGTGCAGTTGGCGATAAGAAATATGCTCACTCACCGAGGGGTCATCGCCTTCCCAGATGATCGCCGTTTTATCACCGCGTTCGGCTAAATGCCGATCCACGCAGTTATAACAGGCATTCAAAGTGCCATCTTCAAACCATTTAATGCTGACCGCACCCGCAGCAAACGAGGTGTTTTTGATCTGTGTGTAGGGGCTAAACCAACTAATGCGTTGGCCTTGCTGCTGCCAAAATGCAGTCGGGTTTTCCACACTTTGGGCATACATGGCGAGATATTTTTCGTTGTCAATGTGCGCACGTTGCTGTGCTTGCGCTGGAACTGAATAAACCGCTTGCGACATGATTCCTCCTAAATTCGGCGACTACTTACCTGCTTCATAGCATGTATTTTCGCGGCCTTAAGCACCATTAGACCATAGTCTAGATTGATTAATCATAACGATAGGTCAATGCTTTTGCCATGGTCACGTCAACGTGCCTGTCTTTTTGCCGATCCCAACAAGGAGCACCGCTATGCAACAACCCATCAAAAAATCTGTGCTTGCTAGTGCAGTGCTTGGCAGCCTGATCATGGCGCCGCCCACGGTAGCGCTAACCTCGGCGCCAATTTTATATTCCCAGCTTAACCCCAGTGGGGGACGCCAGCGATGACGCAGTAACCGACTTCCATGCACGTCAATCACGGTTTTGGTTCGACGCCAAGCAAACTCTCGATAACGGTGAAACCCTCAGCGGGCGCATTGAAATCGACTTCATGGCGATGTATAGCTTCTAACCCCACGGCTAGCGCATCATCAATGAAAAAACCGCCCGATGGCGGTTTTTTTTGAGCTATAATAACGTTCTCACCGTATCCATGGCTGAGTGTTGAAGAATAGATGTCAGGAGTATTTATGCGCAGCTTTCATTATGTCCTTGTTCTGGTCGCCACCACCTTGCTTAGCGCGTGCGCCACTGGGCCCAGCAATGCTCCCGAATTAATCGGTGAAGCGCGCCCTGCCATTGCCAAAACTGAGGTGCGAATTTACCATCAGTCACCGCGTGACGCGCAGGCTATTGCCCATTTGCGCACCACCTATGCGTTAGCCGCACGAACCACTGATGAACAAAAGCTGGCCTATGCCATTGGTCGCTTACAACACCAAGCCGCTCGCTTAGGGGCTAATGTAATCGTGATCACCGATGTGGATCGGGTGAGTTCAAGTGCTGGCATGATCGTGCGCGGCATTTCCTCCGAGGCCAGTAACGAAATCGTGCAGGCCAATCCCTATATCACGGTCACCGCCACTGCCTATTACAGCTCAAGTATTGGCGCCGGGCGGGCAAAATAAAAACCCTGCATATAGTTGCAGCCGAGTGCCGTCACGAACTCGGCTTGCTGCGGCGTTTCGATGCCTTCGGCAACCACTTGAAAGTGCAAACTCTGCGCTAACCTGATCACACTTTCAATCAGCACTCGGTCACTCTTGTGGGTACGTATACCAGCCACAAAGGAGCGATCGATCTTGACCTTATCAACCGGCAAACGCTTTAAGTAACTCAAACTAGAAAAACCCGTACCAAAATCATCCAAAGCAATGCTAAAACCCAACTGCCGCAAACGTTGTAGCTGGCGAATAGCGTAATAGCTGTTATCCAGTAAGATCGATTCGGTCATTTCTAGTTCTATCCAGCGCGCCTCGACCCCACTACTGCTCAAGGTTTCTTCGAGGAACTCAACAAAGTTAGCACGATGAAAGTGCAGCGCCGACACATTCAGAGTGATCTTAACATCGCCTTTTTGCCGAATAATCGCGGCATCATGGCAGGCTTGACGAAACACCCACTCACTTAATGGAACAATCTGACCAGTCATTTCGGCCAGCGGAATAAACTCGCCTGGGCTCACCACTTTGCCATCTTGGTGCACCCAACGCAGCAACGCCTCATAGGCTTCAACCTGCTGGTTGGCACAATTCACGATCGGTTGATAATGCAATTGCAAGCGATCATTTTCTATCGCTTCTTGCAAATGTGAACGCATCGACACCATATTTTGCATACGTTGTGCCATCGAGCGATCGTATTCTTGCACATGATTGTGACCGAGCTTTTTCGCTTGGTGCATGGCCATATCGGCACGCTGAATTAATTCCAACGGGGTGCGCTGATCCGCAGTTTGCATAGCCACACCAATACTGGCGGTAAGATAAATTTTGTGCGCACCAATCCGATAAGGCTGAGCCACAATCGACATCATCTCGTTAGCCACCTGCAGCACCCGCTCAGGGTGGCTGCTTACCCCTTGCATCACCAATAGAAATTCATCACTGGCAAAGCGCGCTAACTCAGTATTGCGAGGGCGATTATTTTGCAGGCGCTGCGCCAACATGCGCAACAATTCATCACCCACTTGCAAACCCAAACTGTCGTTGATCAGGGTGAAGCCATCTAAATCAACAAACAGCACCGCCATATCGCCCTGCTCATTAAACCGCTTCGCAATAAAACGCTCGATACTATTACGGCTCAACAGCCCGGTTAAGGCATCGTGTTCAGCCTGATACTTCAGCCGTGCGCCTTGGTCTTCAAGCGTGGTATTGCGCTCGACCGCTAACACCACCAACAGCACCAAACCCATACCAGCAAGGATAATTAACACCTGCAAATTAGCGGTGCCTTGCAGCGGACGTAAATCATAGAGATAGCTAAAAATTGCCACACCGCTGGTGTGATCCGTGGTCAGCTGCCCGCCATGCAAGAACAACGCATGTGCTTCCAAATACTCCTGATTCTCGGGGGTAACCCAATAACCATACTGGTCTAAATAGCGCCCTTCACTGATTTCTGTAAAGGTAAATACCGGTGAGTACAAACCCGAATTGGTTACCGCCAACATCCGCTGCACATCAAGTACCGCAATAAACGAGCTCGGCCGCTCCGGTTCATCGTCAAAAAACCGCACACTGATGCGCAAGAGCAGCTTGGAGCGCGGAGACGCCAGTTGTGGCGACAGTACCAGCAATTGCACGTCCTGAGGAAACGGATCAGCGGTCAAAGCGGCAACCACCTCAGGCGCATTGGTGAGCAGCGCTGCCGCTGGCTGTTCGCCGGGTTTCACCCGTTCCCA
>DIVC01000035.1 GCA_002423905.1 Idiomarina sp. UBA6142 | reverse complement strand
ACCGCCGGGGCTTTTTCTTTTTGGCTTTGCCAAAAATACGATTAGTTAGTATTTTTCGCCATCTTCAACACCGAGCATTTTCCAGTTAAATCAAATTAAATCAATCACTTAATAGTTGGCATGAATCTTGTATATAGCTATTCAAGAGAAATAACAACAATAGCTAAGTGGAGTTTTATCATGACAAAGAATTCAAACAACACAATGTGGTGGGTCGTCGGTATCGTGGTTGCATTATTGCTTTTTGGTGATGTGATCTTCGCAATTATCGGGTCTATTCTGGGTGCGATTTTAGCGATTGGTATTACTGGTATTGTACTGTTTGCGATTGCCGCAGCGGCATTTGCATTGGTCGTATTAGTTGGCGGTAGTGTCGCGGTTGCTACTGGCGTTGCTGTATTTGCTGTTATTATTGCCGCAATTGGAACCTTGTGGCCATTCATTATTCTTGGCTTGATTGTGTATTTAATGGTGCGTAAGCGTCCACAAGCGGTGTAAACTAGTTCTACATGAACACGATGTGATGAGGATGTTTACATGCGTTTTACCGTAGTCGTTGGTTTTTTGACGTTAATCGTTGCTAACCTAGCACAAGCCGTTGAAGTTGATGTTGCTAATGTTTGGTTACGCGAGAGTATTCCTGGATCTGAGAATGGTGCTGCGTATTTTACCATTACCAATCAACAGGCAGAAATCGTCCGGCTAGTCGGTGCTACCACCGACGCCGCACGAGCAGTTGAAGTGCATGAGCATGTGATGCGAGATGGTATGATGCGCATGCGTCGTGTACCAGCTCTAGAAATTGCACCGGACGCCACCGTTGAGCTCAAACCAGGTAGTTATCATCTGATGATGTTTGGTTTGAAAAAGCCACTGGCCGTTGGTGATCAGGTTGAATTTATCCTTAACTTCGATAACGGCGACACCATGCTCATTCGTGGCGACGTGCGACCCATTCAGTAAGGTTTAAAACGATGAAAAAGATTCTGACAGCAGCATTGCTTACCAGCTCCTTACTACCTATGGCAGCCACCGCCGATACGATTTTTGGTGTCTACGCCGGTGGTCAATATTGGCATACAAATACCAGTGGAAGTTTTGCTGACGATAGTAATTTACGCCGCTTCAACTTTGATAGTGAGCAGCAATCGAGCTTATATGTGGCGGTTGAACATCCTATTCCATTTATTCCAAATATTAAGGTTCGTCATAATCAACTTGAAGTGACTGGAACCACAACCTTGGACACCGGCTTCAGTTATGCTGGTCAAACTTGGGCGCCAGGTACTGCGGTTCAGACTTTTATTGACCTGACCCATACCGATTTTACTTTATATTATGAAATTTTAGATAATGACGTAGTTGCGTTTGACGTAGGTGTTACAGCCAAGCGAGTAGATGGCTTGTTGGCAGTTAGTGATGGTAATCTCAGTGGACAATTGAGCAGTGATGGCTGGGTACCAACGCTTTACGCTCATGGTCGTTTTGGCATACCCGCAACTGACTTGACACTGTTTGCCTTAGCCAATGCTGTGAGTATTGACGACAGCAGGATTCGCGACATGGAAGCTGGTGTTGAATATCGATTGCTCGACAACCTAGCGATTAATATGAATCTGCAGCTGGGCTATCGGAATATCACCATAGAACTCGACGACTTAGATGGTATTTATTCCGATTTGCGCTTTAAGGGGCCTTATATCGGGCTTGAAATACACTTCTAATAATAGGGTATGACGGTAACGGCTTCCATTTGGTAGCCGACTACCGCCACCTGACCTTCAGCGCGCTCAACTTTAATAGTGCCCTCTACCCAGACGGCGTCGAATGTGTGCTCGTAGCGCACTCCTTTCGGAAATCGGACCAACACAATCTGGTTAGGCGGTGGCGGTGGTACATGAATACAGGCCCCAAAATATGGGACCAGTAAAAACTCAGTAACTTTTTCAGCATCCCCTTCAAGTTGCACTACGTAGCCTGGTATTCTGATCTTCTTGCCATCGAGACTCGCTACCATGGGCGCATCCAACTCAGGTTGCATAGCCAAATCAGGATTACTCTCATAGAACGCTTGGCTGCGCACAGGGGGCGGTTTATAGCCCTCAGGAACCAGTTCTTTCCATTGTGTCGTGACATAGTCATTGGCACTGACAAAGGGCGCTACGATAACTAGCATGGCAACCATTAGATACTTAAAAAACTTCATAATTTTACCGATAATCCATCAGCCAGCGCGAGCCGGTAGGCTCGCCACGCAGGCACTAAGCTAAGAATAAAAGCGGCGACTAAAATAGCTGCAATCAGCAACCATTCAGCGCCAGTAAGAGCAGTTGCTGAGAGGCTAAGACCAAACCATTGCTGCAACAGTTCACCAGCAAACCAAATCACTCCAAATAAGCCGGCAATACCGATGACAAGACCAAATGCAGTGAGCAACAACGCTTCACTGACCAGCAGGCTAAAGATTTGCAGCGGGCCAGCGCCAATAGCGCGCAGAATAGCCATTTCGCGACGGCGTTCACGCAGACTAGCCAGCAGTGTAGTGAGCATACCTATTAATCCGGTTATAACCACCAATACCGAAATACTAAACAGCGCCCGCTCGAACAACTGCATAGTACGCCAGAACTCTTGTAACGCCACGCCCGGCATAATGGCAGTCAGTGGCTCCGCGCGATAGGTATTAATGTCACGCTGTAAACGCAGTGCCAGCGGTTTGCTTTGTAACCCTAAAAGGACAGCGCTCATGGTGTAAACAGGCGGTGCTGACGGCTCATGCTGATGCCCATGATCGGCATGGCTATGATCATGGTGATCGGCGGCTGTTGCTGCTAAGTATTCGCCATGCACTAAGCCAAGTCCTTCAAGCGGAATATAGAGCGCTTGATCAACCGGTGTGCCAGTGCGCTGCAGAATTCCACTCACCACAAAAGGATGGTCGT
This sequence comes from Idiomarina sp. UBA6142, assembly GCA_002423905.1. Classification (GTDB taxonomy): domain Bacteria; phylum Pseudomonadota; class Gammaproteobacteria; order Enterobacterales; family Alteromonadaceae; genus Pseudidiomarina. Next base: position 154 of record DIVC01000035.1, on the reverse strand, counting down.
CGTGTTCACTGAAACTTGGACCACCTGAACCGTGAGCGACAGTGACTGGGTTACCAACGTGCAACGCCAATCGAGCCGCCACTTCAGCGCCTAGAACGATTTGTTGGTGTTCATCGAAGACGCGACCCGCTGTAAAACTCAGCGTTTGCTGCTG
>DIVC01000001.1:22214-22910 GCA_002423905.1 Idiomarina sp. UBA6142 | reverse complement strand
ATTGCATTTTTCGAGTGCTTGCTGATTATCACGAAGCCATTGCTGTCGCTTTTCGAACTGAATACGATCGCGCAACGCTCGCTCCAAGAGGGCCGACAAATTGATATTAAGTTGCCGCGCCTCAGCCAGTAGCGCCTGATTAATCGATAGGTTGGCCGCCTTTTTGGGGCCTTGATGTTCGCTAGTATGTTGCATCGGTGCCTCTCTCGTTTTTAAGCGTATATAATGCGTATCGCTTATGCGCATATATTATGCGCATCGTTAGCTTAGTTCACTAGCGCTCACTCTGCAATCTCACCCATCACCATCCAAGTACTCGGTGATCGCCTCTATAAACGGGGTGCCATAGCGCTCGAGTTTTTTCGCACCAACGCCCGTCACACTGAGCAGCGCATCGGCGTGGGTGGGGTAACTCACGCACATCTCCACCAGTGTGGTGTCGTTGAACACCACGAAAGGTGGCACCCCTTCGCTGTCGGCGAGCTGTTTGCGCAGCGCGCGCAGGCGGCGGAACAGGACCTTGTCGTAGTCGCCGCGATCGGCCACGCGGGGTTTGCTCACCACTAGGTTAATGCGTGGCTCGGCCAGTTGCAGCGCAATGTCACCACGTAGCACGGGGCGCGCCTCGGCTGTCAGTTGCAGTACCCCGTATTGCTGCACATTTTGAATAACCAAACCGCGATGAATCAGCTGCCG
>DIVC01000001.1:14396-22204 GCA_002423905.1 Idiomarina sp. UBA6142 | reverse complement strand
CCGCGCAACACATCAATCACATGATTAGCTCCGAAGCGCTGGCCGACCCGATAGATGCAACTCAGCACTTTTTGTGCATCTTCAGTGCCATCGTATTGGCGCGGCGGGTCGAGGCAAATATCACAGTTTTTGCAGGGTTCACTACGGTACTCGTTAAAGTAGTTGAGTAGCACCAAACGCCGGCAGGTTTGCGCTTCGCCCAGCGCCTGCATAGCGGCGAATTTATGCTGTTCCACACGGCGGCGGTCTTCGTCGGGGTGCTCACTGATCACGTTGCGGATCCACGCCGCATCGGCGGGGTCATACAGCAACACGGCTTCCGCAGGCAGACCGTCGCGTCCAGCACGGCCGGTTTCTTGATAGTAGGCCTCAACGCTGCGCGGGATATCGTAATGCACCACAAAGCGCACGTTCGGCTTATTAATGCCCATGCCAAAGGCGACGGTGGCGACCACCACGTCAATGTCATCACGCACAAAGCGCCGCAGCACACTTTCGCGCACCTCATGGGGCAGGCCAGCATGGTAGGCGGCGACCCGAATACCATCACCGGCGAGCCGATCAGCCAATTCATCTACCCGTTTGCGGCTACCGCAATAAACAATCCCCGAGGCCCCGCGCTGGCGGCCAATATAGTCACGCAACTGTTTCTGCGGCTTAAATTTTTCTTCCACGACATAGCGAATATTGGGGCGATCAAACGAACCTTTGTAGATGATTGGCTGGCGTAATTGTAGCCGCTCAATGATATCGGCCTCAGTGGCCATATCGGCGGTGGCGGTGAGCGCCATAAACGGCACTTGCGGCAGCTCCGCCCGCAGTTGCCCAAGTTGACCATACTCCGGACGAAAGTCGTGGCCCCACTGCGAAATACAGTGGGCTTCGTCGATAGCCACCAAAGCTACTCGCCATTGCTGCAAGCTACGTATAAAGAACGCCGTCATCGCCCGTTCAGGGCTGACATAGAGCAAACGAATAGCCCCTTGTTGCAGCTCATGCATGGTGTGGCTGCTCACTTCACTGGTTAAGCCGTTGTGTAATGCCGCCGCCGCCACACCCATAGCTTGCAGTGCTTCGACCTGGTCTTGCATCAGTGAAATCAGCGGTGAAATGACTACGGTCAAACCGTCAGACACCAGTGCCGGCAGTTGATAACACAATGATTTACCGCCACCCGTTGGCATCAATACCAAGGCGTCATGGCCACCGCGCACGGCTTCAATCACCTGTTGTTGGCCTTCACGAAAAACCGTGTAGCCAAACACCTCGGCAAGAACTTTGGACAGTGCCGTGTTAGACAAAAGTAGTGCTCCGATTGACCTGCATACCTGAATGGCTCTATTGTATGCATCCCTGCTCCGAAGCACCACCGCCAATGGCTAATTTACGCAATGACTGACACCGCTATCCGCACCCGCCAAGGTGTACTCTTTGCAATTGCTGCCTATACCATTTGGGGTGTGGCACCTATTTATTTCAAGCTATTAGCGGCCGTTCCTGCGGCTGAAATCTTAAGCCATCGTATTATTTGGTCGTTTATTTTGGTGTTTGGGTTAATTCTGCTGACCAAGCGCTTCGCCCGTTTAAAGCCGTTATTGAGCCATAAACCGACCATGCTAAAACTGGTGCTGGCCACCTTGTTACTCGGCGGTAATTGGTATCTGTTTATTTGGGCGGTCAATGCTGACCGTATTCTCGATGCCAGCTTGGGTTACTACATTAACCCGCTGCTCAATGTGGCGATTGGCATGGCATTTTTCGGTGAACGCATGCGCCGTATGCAATGGGTCGCTATTGCTCTGGCGGTGACTGGGGTGATGGTGCAGATCGTGAGCTTCGGTGAGGTGCCGTGGATAGCGCTGGTGCTGGCGACCAGTTTCTCGGTGTATGGCGGTATTCGTAAACGCTTACCGGTGGATTCAATTACTGGGTTGTGGCTCGAAACCCTAATATTGCTACCGGTGGTGCTGATTTACATGCTGTTTTTTGCCAACTCGATGGCCGTTGATATGAGCCAAAATAGTTGGTCGTTGAATCTGCTGCTGATCGCCGCCGGTATTGTCACCACCGTGCCGTTGCTGTGCTTTACTGCCGCTGCACAACGTATTCGCTACTCGACCTTGGGCTTCTTTCAGTACATTGGCCCAAGTTTGATGTTCATTGTCGCGGTGTGGTTATACAACGAACCGCTGGCCACCGACAAACTGGTAACTTTTGCTATCATTTGGGCGGCGTTGGCGCTGTACAGCATTGATACCATTATTTTTCAGACTCGGTCTAAGCGCGCGTAAGCCACCACCAGCCATTTGCTGCCTAAGCCGAATTCATCAAAATTAATTTGAATACGGCTTTGCGCGCCACTGCCTTCGTAGTTGATCACCGTGCCTTCGCCAAACTTGGCATGGCGCACCCGCTGACCCAACTGAAAGCCAGTTTGCTCGAAGGTTTCATGGCTAGCGCCGGTATGAAAACGACCACCGCTGGCGGCACCGGCGTAGCTCTCACTGCGGCGCTGACCGCGCACATGGTAGAGCGCATCTGAGGGGATCTCGCCAATAAATCGGCTGGGGCTATGGATCTGCTCTTGACCATAAATACGGCGCTGCTCAGCGTAAGTAAGTACTAGCTTTTTCATCGCCCGAGTCATGCCTACGTAACACAGCCGGCGCTCTTCTTCGATGCGCCCGGCCTCGCCAATAGACTGCTGCGACGGGAACAGTCCTTCTTCTACCCCGGTCATAAATACCAGCGGAAACTCCAAGCCTTTGGCGCTATGCAGCGTCATCAATTGCACCGCGTCTTGATGGGCATCAGCTTGCTCCTCGCCAGATTCCAACGCCGCGTGTGACAAAAAAGCCGTCAACGGCGTCATGTCGGGACTGTCGTCGTCGAACACTTGCTCGTCAGCATCAAAGTTATCGCAGGCGCTGACCAGCTCTTGTAAGTTCTCCACCCGCGTTTCGGCTTTCTCGCCTTTCTCCGAGACATACATGGCCATCAGCCCAGACTGTTTAATCACCGTGTCGACTTGGCGACCCAAGCTGAATTCGCTGGTTTCATCTTCGAGCCGATCAATCAGCGCTAAGAATTCTTTCACCGCATTAGCGGCGCGGCCACTCAGCACTTTTTCGGCCACCAGGCGTTTCGCCGCATGCCACAGTGATTCACCCTGTTCGCGCGCGGCAGCACGAATAATGTCGACGGTGCGGTCGCCGATGCCACGGGTTGGGGTGTTGATCACGCGTTCGAGCGCGGCGTCGTTCACGCGGCTCGCCATCAGGTTTAAATAGGCCAGCGCGTCTTTGATTTCTTGCCGATCAAAGAACCGTAAGCCGCCATAAATACGGTAGGGAATACGGCCCCGAATCAACGCTTCTTCCAGCACCCGNNTCATGCCAAGCTTCTATTTGCGCAGCAATGTAGCGCGCTTCATCGATTTCGTTGTAGGCGGCGTACAAATCAATTTGCTCGCCATCGTTGCCGTCGGTCCACAAATCTTTACCGAGGCGGTCGTAGTTTTGTGCAATCACGGCATTGGCAGCGCGCAAAATGGTGGCGGTGGAGCGGTAGTTTTGCTCTAAGCGCACCGTGAGTACATTGGGGTAGTCGCGCAAAAATTGCTGAATATTCTCAACTTTGGCGCCGCGCCAGCCGTAAATGGACTGGTCGTCATCGCCAACAATGGTCACGTAATTTTCTTCCACGCTGTCGCTAGCGGTCGCCGACAGCAGTTTCACCCAGGCATATTGAATGGAGTTGGTATCTTGGAATTCGTCGACCAGCAGGTGGCGAAAGCGGCGTTGATAGTGCTCGCGAATAATCCGGTTATCGCGTAATAGTTCATGTGCACGCAACAGGAGCTCGGCGAAATCAACCAAACCCGCGCGGTCACAGGCGTCTTGGTAACCGGCATAGATCTCTTTTAACGTACGCTCGTTGAGGTCAAAGCCATCGAGATTTTCAGCGCGCAAGCCTTCATCTTTTTTGCCGTTGATAAACCAGCAGGCTTGCTTGGCGGGCCAGCGTTTTTCATCCAAGTTGAGGTTGCGGATCACCCGTTTCACAATGCGTTGCTGATCGTCGCTATCGATAATTTGGAAGCTCTGCGGCAGCTTCACATCCATATAATGAGCGCGCAGTAGGCGGTGCGCTAAGCCGTGAAAGGTGCCAATCCACATAGAGCGCACTGAGCTGCCCAGCAATTGCTCCACCCGCCCGCGCATTTCCGCCGCGGCTTTGTTGGTGAAGGTCACCGCCATAATGCTAAACGGCGACACTCGCCGCTCTTGCAGTAACCACGCGATTCGATGCACCAACACCCGCGTTTTACCACTGCCCGCGCCGGCCAGCACTAGCATGTGGCGCTCGGCAGCGGACACGGCTTCGCGTTGCTTTTCGTTCAGTTGATCAAGCAGTGGATGACTAGTCACAGCGGTTGGCTTCCTGTTTTCACACAATGGCGGTTAGTGTAAATTGCCACTACTGTATAGGCAACCAGTAATGGCTTATTTGCTTACAGCAACAAATCCCGAAGTTCATTGAGATCATCAAACCGAAGGGTTGGTAGTACTTTGAACTGTTCAGGGTGGCCGAGGCCGCCACTGAACCACGCACTTTGCCAACCAGCACGCTGGGCGCCGAGTACATCTGCCGTAGCGGAATCACCAATGTGGAGAAATTGCCACGGCTGTCGCTGTGGTAAATGCTGCTGCGCCTCGAGAAACATATCCGGGTGCGGCTTGCCACGGCGCTGAGGAGCCGGTTGTAAAATCATACTGAAGTAATCGGCAAGGCCGATGCTGGCCACATTGACGTTGCCATTGCTGAGTGCCAACAGCGGATAATGTTGACCCAGTTGAGTCAGCAACTGATGTACCTGAGGGCTAATGGTGACTTGATTGCGGGCTTGCAGAAATACCGCCAAACCGGCCTCAGCGCCTTGCTTCACCGCTGCAGCAGACAGCCCCGCAGCTTGCAATCCCTGCTCAATGGTCGCCAAACGCAGCGCCGTCATGTCACTGGCCAAGCGGTTATCGTGCAGCATTAAATGGCTGCGCCGCTGCGCCCAATCGCGAATGCTCCAGTGCGCCGTTTGCGGATACTCTGTACGTAAAAAATCGTACAGCGTCTGCTCAGCACGGATCATCACCGGCACATTGTCATACAGCGTGTCATCGAGATCAAAACTCAGTGCTTGAACGGGCCGCAAACGGCGGAAAAACTGCATGGCTGGTCCTAATCACGTTTTTTGCGGGCGCGCGGGTGAGCGCCATCATAAACCTTGGCTAAATGCTGAAAATCTAAGTGCGTATACACCTGGGTAGTGCTCAAATTGGCATGCCCCAGTAGCTCCTGCACGGCACGTAAATCACCACTCGATTCCAACAGGTGCGAGGCAAACGAGTGGCGCAATTTATGGGGGTGCAAATTACTCGTCAGCCCCTGTTGCTCGCCCCAATAGTTTAACCGCTGCTGCACCGTGCGCGGGCTTATCCGCCGTTGCCGTTGGCTGATAAATAGCGCCAGCTCGGTCAGATTACCGGCCAGCCACTGGGTTCGTATGGGTAACCAGCGTTGCAGCGCTTCGGCGGCGAATTTTCCATAAGGCACAATACGGGTCTTTTGGCCTTTACCGATCACCCGCAGCTCGCGGTGGCGTGGGTTAATGGCATCAATATCTAGCGCAATCAACTCCGCGAGTCGTAAGCCACTGCCATAGAGCAATTCCATGATGGCGGCATCACGCAGTGCCAGTGGGTCATCACTCGGTAATTTGAGTAGCTGCGAAATGCTATCTACGTCAAGATTCTTTGGTAGCCGCTTGGCTTTACGTGGAGCTTTCAGTTGCTGTGCCGGGTTGTCGGGCAGCCACCCTTCACGCACGGCATAAGCACAAAAGGTGCGCCAAGCCGCTAACCGCTGAGCCAATGAAGCATCGCCCAAACCGCGCCGACGCCAGCTCACGAAAAGTCGTTCAAAGGTGGGTAAATTTAATTGCTCGATGCTGTCAACTCGCTGTTGTGCGAGTACGATGAGGTCAGCATCAAGCACACGGCTGTAGCTATTTAAGGTGTGTTCGGCCAGCCCGCGCTCACCGGTGAGGTGACGAATAAAGCGTTGCCGTGCCTCAGCGAGCTTCATGATGAGCAAGCAACGGCGGTAACAGCTTACTCAGTAGCGCCTGTAGCTGACGCACCAGTAAGGTGTCCATAGCCGGTTCAAAGTGACTGGCATCGTGGTTGCCGATAGCGAGCATACCCAATTCACCTTGGTCGCCGAGCAGTAGCAGCGCCACCGAGGCAATTTGCTCATTGGGGAATAACAGTTTTTGTTCATCGGTAGTTAAACGACCGAGATAAATTGGGCTATTGGTAAAACGCTTGCTGAGCAATTGCTTATGGGTGTCGGCGGCAAAAGTAAACTGCTCGGCCAGTTCCAACGGACTATCAAAGAACTTCAACGACAGCGCTGGCATGTTCAATTGTTCCGAGAAAGTACGCTGCAGGGCATCCATAACGTCGTCGAGAGTACGACAACTTAACAGCTGCACATAAAGCTCGCTGTAACGGCTGAACAGTTCTTCGTTACGGCGCGCGGTAGTCATCAACTCGGTAATTTCTTCTTCTAGTTGCGCTGAGCGCTGGCGTAACACCTGTTGCTGGCGCTCCATCAACGATACCGCACCGCGACCATCATGATGCAATCGCATGCGTTGTAACAAGCCTGGGTGGCGTTCAAAAAAATCTGGATTCTGCTCTAAATAGGCGGCGATCAGGCTGTCATCTACTACGATTGGGCCGAGTTCTTCATGATTCTCTAAGGGCTTGCTGCTCATAGTCGAAATTGTCCATCAAATACCTGTTCGGCGGGTCCGGTCATGCGTACCGGCTGTCCTGGCTGCCAGCGAATGGTCAAGTTGCCACCGGGTAGCTCCACGTTTACCGTATCATTTAATTTGCCTTGACGCATACCAATCACCGCTGCTGCGCATGCCCCACTGCCGCAGGCTTGGGTTTCACCGCAGCCGCGCTCGTGCACCCGTAACTTAATGTGATCGCGGTTAACAATCTGCATAAAGCCAACATTCACACCTTCAGGGAAGCGTTCATGCGTGGCCAGTAACGGCCCCAGTTCGGCGACTGCCGCGGTTGCTACATCCGTGGTTTCAATCACACAATGGGGATTACCAAGTCCCATAGCACCGAACAGAATGGTGTGCTCTGCTTCACGCAATACGTAGGTGAGTTCTTCTTTGTTGGCTTTAAATGGGATCTGCGCTGGTTCAAACTGTGGCAAGCCCATTTCTACCGTAATGCGCCCGTCTTTCTCGTGATGCAGCACCATTTTGCCGACTTTGGTGCTGACTCGAATATGATTTTTATTGGTTAGCCCTTTTTGCTTTACAAACAAAGCAAAACAACGAGCACCGTTGCCACATTGTGAGACTTCCGTGCCATCGGCATTGAAAATTCGGTAGTGAAAATCGGTGTCCGGGTCATACGGCGGCTCAACCAGTAATAACTGATCGAAGCCAATACCACGGTGGCGATCAGCCCATTGGCGGATCTGCTCTGGATTTACGTACACGTTTTGGGTGACAGCGTCGATCACCATGAAATCATTGCCTAAGCCATGCATTTTACTGAAGTTCATGTGCGTTCCTCAGGCAATAACCGCTCTCCTTTCCATAAATCTTCTAACGCTTCACGCTCGCGAATGAGTATCGCTTGGTCACCCCGCACCAGCACCTCAGCGGCGCGCGGGCGGGTATTGTAATTGGAGGCCATAGTAAAACCGTAGGCACCCGC
>DIVC01000001.1:0-14219 GCA_002423905.1 Idiomarina sp. UBA6142 | reverse complement strand
GTTTGCAGATAACTGCCGATATCGGGCTGGGTTTCATGTTGGTAAGGAATACCAATACCACCGCCCATGTCGAGATGGTCAATAGCCACCCCTTCTGAGCGCAATTCTTGGACTAACGCCAGCATCCGATCAGCGGCGTCCAGAAACGGGCTGGCGGTTAATATTTGCGAGCCAATGTGGCAATCCAAACCGCGCATGTGGATATGCGAAAGTGCCTGCCCCTTAAGGGCGACGGTTTTGGCATCGCGCATGGCAATACCAAACTTATTCGCCTTGAGGCCCGTGGCAATGTAGGGGTGGGTTTGCGCATCAACATCGGGGTTAACCCGCAACGATACGGGAGCAATTACATCATGTGCGGCAGCAATCTCGTTGATCCGCTCTAGCTCGGCAGCCGACTCAACGTTAAAGCAACCAATCCCTTGTTCTAGTGCAAAGGCGATTTCGTCGTGGCTTTTGCCAACCCCTGAAAACACCACGTCTTGTGCTCGACCGCCTGCCTGCAATACCCGCGCCAGCTCGCCGCCCGAGACAATGTCAAAGCCCGCACCTTGGCGCGCCAATAATTGTAAAATCGCGATATTACTGTTGGCTTTCACCGCGTAGCACAATTTATGCGGTGCCGGCCAATGTGCAGCGAACTGCTGCCAATTGTGCAAAATCGCCTGCTGCGAGTAAACGAACAACGGCGTACCGAACTGCTTTGCTAAGCTCTCGAGACTGCATTGCTCGGCATGTAATTGCTGGGCCTGATAATTAAAGGTCATGGGCTACTGCACTATTCTGATCGGTTGGCGGTGGCGGCGCTTGCAACGGGCCTTTTTGCCCACATGCGACCAAGGTCAGCGTAGCTGCTACAATAACGATACGCATTACTTTCGTGACAAACATCGGTAAACTGTACCTACTGTGAATTCGATTAAAATTGTTTGCCTATCATCGCATCGCACAGGCAAAAAGTCATTACTAGGAGTCGACATGCAAGAACATAAATATCATGAAGTCGCCGATGCCACTATCTTAGCTATTGAAGAGGCGATTGAAGCCTTGGTCGAAAGCTCTGGCATTGATATTGAGTTTGAGTCGGGCGGCGAAATCTTAGAGCTGGAATTTACCAATCGCAGCAAAATCATTATCAATAAGCAGCCACCGCTCATGCAGCTATGGGTAGCGACCAAGTACAATGGCTATCATTTTGAATATCGCGATGGTTTATGGATAGACAACCGCAGTGGTGTTGAGTTGTGGGCATTGTTATCCGAAGCCGCTAGCAAGCAAGCTGGCGTAGCCATTCAATTACAGTCAGCGGAGTAAGCATGACCACCTTAACCATTGCCACGCGTAAAAGTATGTTAGCCATGTGGCAAGCCGAGCATATTAAAGCGCGGCTGGAACAGTTACATCCTGGGCTAACCGTTGTACTGATGCCAATGAGTACTCGCGGTGACGTTATTTTGGATACCCCGCTGGCTAAAATTGGTGGTAAAGGTTTGTTTGTGAAAGAGCTAGAAATTGCCATGCTTGAAGGCAAGGCCGACATTGCCGTACATTCGATGAAAGATTTACCGGTCGAATTTCCAGACGGCCTTGAACTCTATGGTATTTGCGAACGCGAAGACCCACGCGATGCCTTTGTCAGCAATCACTACAATAGTCTCGATGAACTGCCGGATGGCGCCGTCGTAGGTACCTGCAGCTTACGTCGTAAATGCCAGATTTTGGCACAATTCCCGCATCTGAAAGTGCACGATTTGCGTGGCAACGTGCAAACCCGCTTGAATAAACTCGATGAAGGCCAGTTTGATGCCATCATTTTGGCGGCATCAGGGCTCATTCGACTCGACTTGCATGCCCGTATTCGCCAACGTATCGCGGTCGAGGTAAGCCTGCCCGCGAACGGTCAAGGCGTGCTTGGCATTGAATGCCGCAGCAACGATAGCGCGACCAAAGCCTTATTGGAGCCACTCACGTGTCCGCAAACGCGTAGTTGTGTTTTGGCCGAACGTGCCATGAACCGGCGCTTACAAGGCGGCTGCCAAGTTCCAATTGGCGCCTATGCTGAGTTGCATGGCGACCAATTGCATCTGCGTGGTTTGGTTGGCCGCCCTGATGGCAGTGAAATCATTGAAGGTGAAATTAGCGGCGATCGCGATGCCGCCGAGCAACTCGGTATTGAGTTGGCGGAATTTTTACTGCAACGCGGTGCTGGCAAAATCCTCGCCGAAGTGTATGAGGGGCATACGCTAAACTCATGAACCATGTGCTCATTTTACGCCCGCAAACCGACACCGATGGCTTGCAGCTATTGTTGCAGCAACGCGCTGCGCAATTGGGTGTGACAGTGAGCTGCCACCATCACAGCATGGTGACTATTCAAAGTTACGACGATCCGGCGGTGAGTATTGCGGAAATTCTTGCCCAGCCATGGCATGGCGCCATGATGGTAAGTGTGAATGCCGCTGAGCATTTTGCCGCACAAGCGGCGCAATGGGCCGCCAATCAGCCGCTGCCAAATTGTCGCTGGTTTGCAGTGGGACCAACCAGCGCTGCTGCGATTGCCAAGGTGGTAAAACGCCCGGTCACCTGCCCATGGCGGCACCACAGCAGCGAAGCACTGTTGGCACTCCCTGAGTTGCAGCAGGTTGCCGGTCAACGCTGGTTGCTGATCCGTGCCAATGAAGGCCGCGAACTATTCGCTGACACCTTACGTGCTCGAGGTGCTGAGGTCCATTATTTGGCAGTGTATCAACGTACTCCGGTAACTTTGACCGAGCCGCAAATTACGCGATGGCAACAGCATGTACGCTGTATTTTCGTCAGTAGCACCGAACAATTAGGCTATTTTCTTGCCGCCATGCCACGCCAAGCGTTAAGCTGGTTGCAACAATGCGTGTGGGTGGTAGCCAGCCGTCGAATAGCTGACTTGTTGCCTGCCGCCATAGCGCCAAACGCCATTGTCGCCGACAGCGCAACCCCATTCGCCATGGTCGAGGCCTGGCAGCAAGTCATCACGCATCAACAGGAAACAACGCCACATGACTGACACTGAACAAAACACCACGCCTGCTGCGAGTAAAACAGCCGATACCCTGAGCGCGGCAACTAAGCCCAAACCAGCCCGCAATAAAGCCTGGTCGGGTTGGTTGGTGGTGCTTATTTTAGTGCTGCTGATGGGCTCCAGTGGTTGGGTCGGCTACACCTATGTATGGCCGCAATGGCAGCAACGCGATGCGCAACTGCAGCGGCAGGTCTATGAGCTACGAGCACAAGGTGTTGATCAGCAACATCAGCTCAATGAGTTGAAAGACATGATTAAAGCTCAATCAGAGCAACTGCGGTTGCAATTGCAAGGCGATGTGGCGGGTTTAGCGCGGCAGCAATATGAACAACACCAGCGGCAACAAGAAACCCTTGAGGCTTATCAACGCGGGGTGGAATCGGTGCAAGCCGAGTTAGCCAATCTCGACTTATCGCAGCAAACGCATTGGCGCTTGTTAGAAGCACGAAACTTAACCGCACGTGCTGGGCAGAGTTTATGGATTGACGGTAATGTGCGTGCCGCTCAGCAATTACTACAACTTGCAGATTCTCACTTAGCCGCATTGAACAACCCCGCCTTTAGCGCTGCACGCCAAGCCCTGGCCAGCGATCTGTTTGCCCTGTCAGCCTTGCCGGACAACCAAATTGCTGACGCCGCACGGCGCATAGCTGCAGTACAATCACAATTGAGTGTAGTCAATTGGTATCAACGCCAGCCGGGTCGCAGTGTAGTCAAAAGCGTCGATAGCGAGGCCGATTGGTTGACCCAGCTGCAGCAAACCGGTGGCAAATTAATGGACCAACTGATCCGCGTGCAATATCGCGAAACTCCTGTGCAACCGCTGTTATCGGACACCTTCGTAGACCTGTTGCAACAGCGTACGCTGCTACAGTTACAGTTAGCTCAGCAAGCGGCATTAGCCAACCAACAAACGTTGTATCAAACATCGCTGCAACAAGCCCTGTCCTTGATACAGCAGCTAGGCAGTACCGATGTTCTGGTGATTATACAGGCACAATCTGAACTCGATGCCTTGGCGCAGCTGCAATTAAGCCCTGAATTACCAGGCGAGCTACAAGCCGCTGCACAGCTTGAACGCCTCGTTCGGCAGCTAACGCAGGAGCGTGGTTTATGAAATATGCCTGGATTTTACTGGCCGTATTAATCGCCGGCTTACTCGTAGGCCCTTATTGGTCAGGGAGTACCGGTTATGTGCTGATTGCTATCGGCAACTGGACCATCGAAACCAGCATTGTCGCCGCCCTAGTCATGCTGGTGGTGCTTGGTATTGTGCTGCGGGCAGTGCTGCGCACCTTGCTGCTGGTGGTACGCAAAACCAAGTGGGGCTTACGTTGGTTCGGCGAACGTAAGCACAACAAAGCGCAGCAAGCGTTTGAGCAAGGCGCTCAGCTATTGGTCAATGGTGACCCAAGCGCAGCCAGTCAAGCCTTTGGCAGCAGTTGGGGGTTGGTCAAACAACCCTTGACCGCCACCTTTGCCGCCTATGCCGCTCAGCAAGCCGGTGAGATCAGTTTAGCCCGTGATTGGCTACAGAAGATCAACAACCCTGCTAATTTTCAAGTCGCTGATACGATTTTAAGCTTACGTGCAAACCCCGAGCTGGCTCGGCAAAAAGTGGAGTTGCTACAACGCTTAACAACCACGCACCCCGACAACGTTCCGCTGTTAAAGGTTGCGCTGCAAGCCTATCAACAGCTGCACCGATGGAACGATATAATTACGCTGTTACCGCAAGCACAGCGGCTACAATGCCTAACCACAACGGCGCAATTTCAGCTCACTGAGCAAGCTTATACTGAAGTGATGCGTGAACTTGGTCGCAGCCGTGCCGATCAACTAGAACCCTATTGGAACAAACTGAGCCGAGAGCAGCGGCGCAGTGCGCCTATTCGTTTAGCCTACATCACCACTTTGCGCGGTTTTGGACTGGAAGAAGCCGCTGGTAAACTGGCAGCGCGAGCACTCAAACGAGGTGACTTAAAACTCGTCGATATAGTGGAGCGTAAGTTAGTGGTCAATCAGGGCGAGCTGAAAGAGTTCTTACAAGATTCCTTGAAGCGCTCGCCTGATGATGGCATGCTGCTGCACGCATTGGGGCAAATTGCACTGCAAGACAAAGAGTATGATTTAGCGAGCCGAGCTCTGCGCAAGGCTGCCGATGTCGCTCCATCGCGTCAGGTATTGCTCGATTTAGCCTATGCCTATGAAAAGGCTGGTGATCACAAACGTGCCTTGGCCTGTTATCGACAGGCTTTGCAAAATTAGATAAGTCCGCCTAGACTCAATATTTAGGCGCCGATACGCAAGGAGGCACCTTTTGCATGAAAACACCCGCGTACCCTTAGCTACAACCAAGCAACCGAACATAGAACACAACTATCTGCTGCGCGCCTTATCGGCTGCGGCGAAGGTTCGCCTTGCAGCTCATTTTGAACTTGTTCACTTGCCGCTCGGAAAATCTCTTTACGAAGCCGGTGATGAGCTCAATAGTGTTTATTTCCCTACCGATTCAATTATTTCCTTGTTGTATATTCTCGAAAATGGTGATTGTGCTGAAATTTCCGTGATCGGTAATGACGGCATGCTCGGTCTGGCTTTATTTATGGGTGGAAATACCACCCCTAACCGCGCCGTAGTGCAAAGCCAGGGAAGTGCCTTTCGCTTGCCGGCCGTGCACTTTCGAGAAGAATTACAACGGCACAGTGCATTGCAGCATTTGATGCTGCGGTATACCCAATCATTGATGACGCAAATGGCGCAAACGGCGGTCTGCAATCGTCACCACAGCGTGGACCAGCAGCTCTGCCGGTGGCTGTTGTTGTCACTAGACCGTATTCCCTCCAATATCTTGACCATGACTCAAGAACTCATCGCTGACATGCTCGGTGTGCGTCGCGAAGGGGTGTCGTTAGCTGCAGGTAAATTACAAAAACTTGGAGTGATTGAATACCATCGTGGGGTCATGACGGTTCTGGATCGGCCTAGGCTAGAGCAGCTCAGTTGCGAATGTTACCAAGTAGTCAAGGACGAGTGCGACCGACTAGGGCATCTACCGTAATAGCGCACAAATAAAAAAACGCTGATTGGCATTGCTGCCAACCAACGTCGGGAAATCGACCATCCTTGGTCCGTCTACGCTGTTAGTCAGGGTAGCCAATGATAATGCTAACACGACGGTTCTCCTGTCGTTGGGCAGCATTAATGTTGTAAGTATCGCGGCGAGTGGAACCAAAACCTTCGACGCTTAAGCGCGACCGCTCAATGCCAAACTTAGTCACCAAATAGTCCGCCACACTTTGCGCTCGCGCTTTGGATACTTGCTGTGCGGTCGCCGGGCTGGTGTTGTCGGTATGACCCTCTAACGTGGCTGTCAGCTCTGGATTGACGCGCAGGTAGTTCGCCACGGTTTCCAACTCATCGTGATACTGCCCTTTCACCATCGCTGAATCGGTATCAAATGCTAGTTCCATCGCCAGTGTTACGCGTGCTGGCAAGGGTTGTAAACCTTTGATATCGGTGGCGCAATTGATCACAGCATGAATACGACGGTTCGCTTGCTTACCAGCATCGGTCACGTTGTCGGCAAGTGGTCGCATTTCACCAAAGCCTACGGCAGTGAGACGTTTACGAGCAATACGATGTTCAGTGACTAAATAATCCACCACGCTTTGTGCACGTTGCAGCGATAAACGCTGGTTCGCTGTTTCGGTACCCACGTTGTCGGTATGGCCTTCAATGCGTGCGGTAGTTTCTGGATAGGCATCCATAAACGTTGCTAGCACCAGTAAGTTTTCGTTATTCACGCGCGCAATATCATTATTGGCAATGGCAAATTCAATTTCTAATCCACTGCAATATTCAACTGCGGTACCTTGCACTGGGGCAACCGCCACCGCAGCTACTGCCGGCGCCATCACTGGCATTGCAACGGGTGTAACAGCCTTATATGGAGATGCCGACCCAAAGCGATAGAGCAGGCTAACCGAATACAAGTCAATATCGCCACGGTTGCCCACAGCATCATCCATACGATAGCGTTCCGCTTCAATGCGCATGGCTAAATTGCGGTTGAATTGATACTCATAACCCACACCGAATTTGTAGTGTGTGCTCCGCTTGCGGTACTCAGTGGTCAGAATATTGACCGCACCTGTTCCGATAAAGTCGACGTTAGCGGTGCTCCTATGCGCACCAATGCGAGCAAACAATGAAGCCCGTTCGGTCAGTGGCAAGGTCCCCACTAAGTCAAGATTCCAACCATCCAAGGTCAGCCGACCATGTTGACTGCCTGCCGGGAGCGTGGTGGCGTGATAACTGAATTGGCCGAGATCAAAATAGCCGCCCTCAATGGCAAAATTAGTGTTCATCTGATAACCGGTAAAAATCTTATATCCAACGTCGCGGTCATCAAAACGAAACTCTGTTGTTTGGTAGCCAGATGTCAGTAAGTCAGCCTTGATCTCTGCCTCAGCAATAGTCGCGTGGGAAGGGCCGCCAGCGACGCCTAGATACCAACCCGAACGGTCTTCAGCTAGGGTTGGTAAGGTCATGCCGACTAGAATAACAGCGCTCATAGCGCGGGTGATTTTATTGATGTTCATAATACTCTCCACAGAAACTTGTTGTTTACGACTATTCAGCCGGTACATTGATCACAGTGTTCACCACGGTAACCGACGCACCCAGCGATAGCGCACGACCATCCAAGGTGACGATATTGACGTTTCCTGCGGTAGAGATGCTCACCCCTGATTGGGCGATAATAGTGCCCTTCATGGTACCGCCACCGGCTGCGTTAATAGTGGCTGAACTGCCCACTTGCCAGAAAATATTCTTGGCCTGCGCACCGTTGATTAAGGTCACACTTTGCGGGAAATCAGCGCCTGGACCACCTACTGTTAACGTTGTAGCCATTTGGAATACCCACACCGCGTTTTGATTGCCTTGACCATCGAGGGTCAAATCACCCCCTTGAATCATAAAGGCACCACTTTGCGCGGTATAAATACCCGGAGCTAAGGTTAAGTTGCCCAGATTGTCGTTACCGGGATCTTGACCGCCTGGCAAATTAGCCGGTGATAACTCAATAAACACCGCCTCGGCGTCTAGCCGTGCTTGCATAGCAATGGCTTGGGTAATAGCCGTTCCATCTTGCGGGCAAGCCACTGTTGGTGGGGGTGGTGAGGTAAAGATACGACCGTTTACATGACCTTCATTGAGCGGTGTGATGGTGTATTCACAACCTGGCTCGGACACAAAACCAGTCACTAGTGTAGATACCCCGGTGGTACCCAAGTCGCCATTAATAATGGTCAACAAACCTTGGTTGGTAACACCTGCGGTGCCACCAAAACTGCCAAACGGCGCCGCTGACTTCAGATCTGCCGCTTGTAAACAACTCTCGATCGGCGCAATGGTGGTGAAGGTCCATTGGTAATCTTCAAGCATTTCGTTGCCCGGGACTATGAGGTCTTTAATACCATTGGTACCGCCTACTAAAGTAGCGCGATAGGTAACGTTTTCAGCCAGCTGCGTTTGTGGCACAAAGCTAATAATGCGACCACTATCTACATCCAGTTGAATTGATTCAGCAATTACTGTCGCTAATGGGTCACCATCCTCAGCCAGCAAGAAAGTCATGTCATTCACGGTAGTTGGATTCAAACGCGTACCTGATGGCACCGCAAAGGTAGCATTGACCATAGCATTCGGACACACAGGCAGTTCACCAGCATCTAACGGATCGGTGGCTTGTACTGAAATATTGTCTAGTGGCAGTAATGGTGCGACCGTGGTAAATAGCCAAATATAATCACTGGCACTGGTGGCTGGAGCTTGATTACCTGCTAAACGGTTCAACGCTAAATCAGTGACTGTGCTAGCAATAGTCGCGGTATAGGTAACACCTTCATCAAGATTTTGATCGGGGCTGAATACCGCACTGCGTGATCCGGCAACATAGGTGACCTCACCTAAAGGGGATACACACGGGGCCGCACAGGTTAAGGTGAAACTACTATCGTTCACGGTAGTTGCAAGCATATCTTCGGTAAAGATTGCAGTAATCGCGGTATTCACCGGTACCGAAGGCGTTGGCCCTGGACTCGTCGTTAATGGCTCAGTGATGGTAACCCGTGGACGCGTCGTATCGGGTGTTAACCCAGTGGTGAACTGCCATACATAATCACTGGCGGTATTTACTGCTCCTTGGTTACCTGATAACGGATTGCCAACCAAATCAGTCACGTTGCTGGATACCGTGGCGGTGTAGGTGGTTTCCCAGTCGAGCGCTTCATCAGCAGTCAAAACAGCCGTGCGCGAGGCACTGGTATAGTTCACCTCACCGGTTGGCGCTAGACAAGGTGCTGAGCAGCTTAGGGTAAAGTTGCTGGCGGTGATGGTAGTCGCCAACATCGCTTCGCTAAATTGCGCGGATACCGTGGTATTTACCGGTACATTTAAGGTTGGCCCCGGAATGGTGGTTACTGGCTCAGTTAAGGTGACTCGTGGCAAGGTGGTATCTGGAATGATTCCGGTCGTGAAGCTCCAGCTGTAGGGTGCGGCTAATGTTAAGCCATTGGCGCGGCTCACAGCACTATGAATAGTGGCGGTATAGCGCGTCATTTCACTCAGCACGGCCGGGCTAGTAATAGTATAGGTCGCCACATTACTGCTGCCATTCATGGCGACTGTACCGGTTGGGGCACTGCATGGTGCCGCGCAAGTTAGGGTAAAGGTGCTGGTCGTTTGGGCGTTCACCGGTTCGCTGAACTGTGCGGTAACCAGCGTACCCGTCACGGCCACATTGGTGGCATTATTGGCGGGGCTGACAACAGTCACGGTTGGTGCTAAGGCGGTATTACCCGGATTACCAAGGATTGGGTCACGACCATTATCCCCACAGGCAACGACGGTACTGCTGATTAAGGCGAACAGCAGCCAGTTTTTGGCGCTCGATAATTTATTTAATTGAACACGCATAATTGAGTTCCTCTCGGTCTAGTTTTCGGTCAGTGACGATACCGCGTTAAAACGCAATAATCGGCTGTGCCGGCACTATCAACTGATTGCCGAGAGGTGTCTGTGCGTTGCCGCACTTAGTGGATTAATTCAAGGAACGCAGAGCATCTATGGCTTGCTGGTCGCCTTGGTCGGCGGCTAAGCGATACCATTTTATGGCTTCACGGCGATTGGCTCTGACCGACAGCCCAAATTGGTGATAATTGCCGAGGTTGTATTGTGCGCCGGCTAGGTTTTGTTCAGCGGCTTTGAGGAACCATTGATAGGCATTGTCATAACTTTGCGCGACTCCACTGCCTTCGTGATACATCACGCCCAAGCTATTCTGTGCATTCGCGTGACCATTATTCGCTGCCACACTGACTAATCGAAATGCTTCGGCGGCATTTGCGCTTGTGCCTTCACCGTTTCGTAGCATCATGCCTAAATTATAATGTGCATCAGTGTGGCGCTGGTCCACCGCCAGGCGGTAATAGCGTATTGCTTTAGCCCAGTCGCGCCCAACACCGCGGGCAAACTGATAAGCGCGACCCGTTTCATATTGCGCGCGTGCATGACCTTGGTCCGCAGCGAGTTCAAAATACTTCGCCGCGTTTAATAGATCGACGGCAGTACCGTTGCCTTCCGATAAGATTGTGGCTAACTCAAATTGTGCTTCGCTGTGGCCTTTATCGGCCGCAGCTCGAAACATACGCAACGCTTGGGCGATGTTCTTTGGCCCACCCATACCCTTGAACAGCATGTTCGCCAGCTCATAGTGCGCTGTTGTTTTACCGCCTTGATTGGCGGCAATATCAAATAACCGCCGCGCTTCAACTTGATTCACCGCGCCGCCAATACCTTTTAAGTTCATTAAAGCCAGTTCGGTATAAGCATCCATATTGTTGTCTTTATCAATCGCTTGCTGAAATAGCTTTTTCGCCTCAGCGGTGTTTTTACTGACACCTAAGCCGTCTAAATAAAGCCGGCCTAAATTCAACATCGCCGTTGCATTGTTGGCATCAACGGCACGTTGATAATATTTAGCTGCCTCAGTAAGATTTTTAGTAACTCCCAAACCCTTCTGATAAATTACACCTAAATTATTGATCGCATTGTTATTATTGCCTCTAGCTCCGGCTTCAGAATACTGCTTCGCCAAAACATAGTCAGCGGCTACGCCGATACCATCGAGATACATAAAGCCTAAGTAAGTCTGCGCGCCACTATTTCCTTGCTTATCAGCCATTTCAAAATAGCGCTTCGCGGTCGCATAATTTTGGTTTACCCCAACACCATCGAAATAGAGGCGGCCAATATTGTATTGCCCGAACGAGCTGCCAGCAGTCGCAGCTTGGGTGTAGTAAGTCACCGCACGCGCAATATCAGCAGTTAAGCCCCAGCCGTTTTCGTACAACAACCCCAGACCATTGATAGCATCAGCATCTTTTTGGGCGGCAGCGGCTTCAAAATTACGTTTTGCAAGGGCATAATCGCGCCCAGTTCCATGGCCATTTAAATACAGGTAACCCAAGTTCGACTGTGCTTCGATGCTGCCTTGTTTAGCCGCAGCGGTGAACCATTTAAAGGCTTCGCTATAATTGAGGGTGACGCCGCTACCGCGATAGTACATGGTGCCTAAACGGGTTTGTGCCGCAACCTGGCCGCTGTTGGCTGCATTCTGGTAGAGCCGCAAGGCCTCGGTGATGTTGCTGCCACCACCACGCCCTAATTCCAATAATTGGCCTAGCTGGTACTGAGCATCACCATCACCACGTGCTGCCGGATAAGCGAGATAGCGACGGGCGAGGGCATAATCACGGCTGACTCCGGTGCCATTGAGGTACATGTAAGCCAGTTGCTCAAAAGCAGGAAGGTAGCCGAGATCACCGGCTAATTTCATATAGCGCGCTGCTTCGGTTGGATTTTTAGCTACCGCGGTGCCCTTGGCATACCAATCACCAATGGTGAATAAAGCGGCCGTATGTTTTTGATCAGCGGCGCTCACTAACCAACTCATCGCGGTGGTTAAATTGGTCGTGGTGTCGAGTCCATCACGGTAGCGTAACGCAAGTTCCCACTGGGCCTGAGCATTGCCTTGGTCGGCTAAGCGCTGCAGGGTGTTAAAGGCAGCCGTATAATCTCTCAGCGCGTAACGCTGCAATAACGCAAGGTAGAGCGCAACGTCGTCATTGAAGTCTGCCACTTCAGTCAAGCTGTCAACTAAACTGAGAGCACTGGTACGCGCGGCAATGGCATCATCCGGCATACCAACACCCTGCGCTTGCATCACTGCCAATTGGGCTTTAGCAAGCGCGCTGCCGGAATCCCACGCATGTTCGTAGGCGGTCACTGCGTTATCAAAATCAGCTTGAACGAAATAATGCTCATTGCCTTTAGCAAATGAATCTTGGGCGGTCACGCCGCCAATTAATGCAGCAAGCAATTGCTGGCGTTGTTGCTCTAATTGCTGTTGTGCTTTTTGCTGTTGCGCTGCATCGGGGTGTTCTTTATGTTCGCCAGTATCGGTATTTTTGCTGTCCGGTTGTACCACAATTTTATCAGCTTTGGACTTTTTAGCCGGTTCGCTATCTCCGCTTACTAACCAAGCACCAGCACCCACTAACACCAGTACGGCAGCGGCGATAGAGCCCCATTTCCAGACGGGATCTTGCTTGACCAAATCCATAAACGTCTCTGGAATGGCATCTGGCTCTGGCTGATTTGGCGTCTCTGTAGCATCGGCTGGTGCTCTATCAGTACTAGCTTTCGCTTTGGCCGCCTCAACCCTAGCTTCAGCTTTGGCCTTAGCTTTCGCCTCTGCTTCCGCTTGTTTGGCTGCTTCAGCTTCGGCTTTGGCCTTAGCTTTCGCCTCTGCTTCCACTTGTTTGGCTGCTTCAGCTTCAGCTTTGGCCTTGGCTTTCGCCTCAATTTCAGCTTGTTTGGCTGCTTCAGCTTCAGCTTTGGCCTTCGCCTCTGCCTCTGCGGTAGCCTGTTTGGCTGCCTCGAAGTCGCGTTGTTTATTGGCGGCTATGGGCTGGTGATACTGCGTCATCGGTTCCGCCACCATATCTGGAACCGCTGCTTTTATTGGGTCAAACCATACCGGTTCAGCTGCCGGTGCAACTGATTCTGGTTCAGCCTCACCGCGCGCGACCGCCAACAATACATCGTAAACCTCCTGCATAGATTGGGGCCGATGCTCGGGCTTAAATTGCAAACAATGGTCTATCAAGTTCAGTAATTTCGGGCTATAACCTGGCCCTGCAGTAGTAGCAACCGACTCCAGCGGATCAGGCTTGCCGTAGACAATTGCCATAGCTCTGCTTTCCGCCTTGACACCTATCTTACCAGTTACTAAGCGGTACATTAACGCACCAAAAGCGTGGATATCCATCGATGGCTTGGCACTGCGTCCACCTTCGATTTGCTCGATCGGTGCGTAAAACTCGGTAAACGGAGCTTTTGATTGTGAGACTAAGGCAAAATTCTGCTTTGCGGCTCCAAAATCGATGATTACCGGGGAGCCATCTGCACGGCGAATAAATATGTTGGCTGGTTTGATGTCGCGATGGAGGACATCTTGCTGATGTAGATAAACAAACCCTTCAGCAAGCGGAATCAAGAAATGCAATAACTGCTCTTGGCTATATAGTTGCTGCTTTTTATTTAGGCTCGTGATGAGGCTTTCGAGATCGAGTCCATCCTCAAAGTCCATCACCAAATAGGCGGTATTGTTAGCCATGAACATATCACGACACCGCACAATACTGCGATGACGTAATTTAATCAGTGTTTTACCTTCGCTCATGAAGCGACGTAACGCGTCATCGTAAAGCTGCTTGCGCGAATCGCCATGGGGGACAATAGACAGACCACTGCGGCCAGCTACTTCAATAGGAAGAAATTCTTTGAGTGCTACCAGTTCATCAAGAAAAGCATGGCGCGCCAAATAAACAATACCAAACCCACCCTGGCCGAGCACGGATTCAATCACATAATGATTCAGTTCTGTACCTGGTGGTAAAGCGATATTGGTTGGTTCCATTGCTTTATATACAACTGAGTGGCTAATTGTTAACCAATAGTAAATTTAATTGGGAAAAGATCAAGCAGGGAAGTTGAAAAACAAGCAAAGAAAAAGCCCCGGCGGTGAAGC
>DIVC01000004.1:518-6546 GCA_002423905.1 Idiomarina sp. UBA6142 | reverse complement strand
CTCAATGGTCCCGAAGCATTAATCACAAAGCGAGCCGAAACATAGTCACTGCCATTAATTTCAAGTTGCCAATGAGCTTGCTCAGCATCCCAGCGCATGGCAGTTACGGTGCTATTTAAGCGGGTCTTTTGGGCTAATCCAAAGCGCTCTATAACATGTTCGGTATAGCGCTTTAATTCGTCTCGATCGGCGAACATTTGCGACCAATCGTATGGTACTGCGGACAGCGAGTACAACGGTGATTGCACATCAACAGCAGCGCCCGGGTAACTATTTTGCACCCAAGTACCACCCATAAAGGCGCGGCGCTCCAATAGCAAAAAGTCAGTTTGCTGTTGTTTAAGAAGTTCTATCGCTGCGGCCTGGCCGCCAAAGCCGGTGCCGACAATAATTACCTGATAGTCTGCCATGATAACGCCACGGATCTCGAAGCTGTGAAGTGTTGCTGCATTATTGTCTGATTTGTAGTGGTTTTTCTAGTCATTCTTGCCTAAAGTGGCAGCATCAATGAAGCATTAATGCGCTTGCAATGATGCAGCTGTGGAGGCTTTTGCTGTGTATCAGAATTTATCCGATTTTACTCAAGCTATGCTACTGGTGGCGCAGTTTATACTAGCTCTGATGGTGTTGACATTGCTAGTTGGGCTGGCCTGGTTAGCCGTGTTGTATGTGATCGATAAGCGCCAAACCCATCATACCATTCGACGAAATTTCCCAGTAATAGGGCGGTTTCGGTATAGTTTTGAGTACCTCGGCGAATTTTTTCGGCAGTATTTCTATGCAATGGATCGCGAAGAAATGCCGTTTAATCGGGCGCAGCGGAGCTGGGTTTATCGCGCAGCTAAAGACGTTGATCGCACCATCGCTTTTGGTTCTACCCGAGATTTGACCAAACCAGGGACGATTATTTTTGCCAATGCCACGTTTCCACCACAAGATGAAGAACAACAACAGCCACAGCCAGTAGTCATTGGCGCAGATTGTCGCCAACCCTATCAAACGTCGCGCCTGTTTCATATTTCTGCCATGAGCTACGGGGCGTTATCGCCGGTAGCTATTCAGGCACTATCGCGCGGAGCCAAACAAGCTGGCTGTTGGCTTAATACCGGTGAAGGCGGGCTCAGCCCTTATCACGTGTCGGGTGGGTGTGATTTAGTCTTTCAAATCGGCAGCGCAAAATATGGTGTTCGCGACCACCAAGGCAGGTTGAACCTATTGCGGTTAGAAGAACTAGCCGCGATGGAAGCCGTCAAAATGTTTGAGGTCAAATTAAGTCAAGGCGCCAAACCGGGCAAAGGTGGGATTTTACCCGCCGCTAAGGTCAATGCTGAAGTGGCTGCTATTCGGGGCATTGTAGAAGGGCAAGACTCGATCAGTCCAAATCGTCACAACGATATTAATAACACCGAACAACTGTTGGATTTCATTCATTTAGTACGTGAAACCACGGGTAAGCCAACTGGTATTAAGTTAGTGCTTGGTGAACCGCGCTGGTTGGATGAACTGATAGCTGCTATTCACGCCCGTGGCGCTGCCAGTGCGCCCGACTTTATTACGCTTGATAGTGCTGATGGCGGCACCGGTGCAGCGCCGCAGCCATTAATGGATTATGTCGGTTTGAAGTTATCCGAGAGCCTGCCGGTGCTGGTCGACAAACTGACGACGGCAAATTTAAAGGAGCGGATCAAAGTTATTGCTTCGGGCAAGATGATTAACCCAGCTGATGTTGCGTGGGCCCTCGCCGTCGGTGCGGATTTTGCTGTGTCAGCGCGTGGTTTTATGTTTGCTTTGGGTTGTATCCAAGCCATGCAATGCAATAAAAACACCTGTCCAACCGGAATTACCACCAGTAATACTGACTTGCAACGGGGTCTAGACCCCACCGATAAGGGCGTGCGAGTAGCGAATTACCAGAAGTATTTAGAATATGGCGTAGGCCTTATTGCGCATTCCTGTGGCGCCCACCATGCCCGCCAGTTACAGCGCCACCATGCGCGCATGGTGACTGCTCACGGTCATAGTGTGCCGCTATCCGAGCTCTATGCTAATCGCCATGATGAGCACTAAGTCGGCTTTCCAGCCATTTGCTGAATGCCACTAAAGCTACCGGTTGGCGGCTGCGCTCTTTGTAACTCACATAGACTGCTTCAGGCAGCGTTAGTGACCAATCAGGCGAGCGTTGTAAGCTACTTAATTGTGCATGCGATAAAAACAAGCTATCAGTCAGCGCTACCGCGTTACTATGGGCGAGCAAGTCGAGAGCAGACTGATGCGGGGCTTGCTGAATGTGCGCTTGTTGCGCCACGCTGGGAAAACTTTTACTGAACTGCTGCCACAACAATTGTTGTGCATCGACTAACCAGTGCTGGGCCTGCTCTGGGTTAGGCAACTGCCGCGCCACAGCGGTAATGGTGGGCTGATAGAGCTGTTGTTGGCGCACATTTTTATCTTTTAACTTGCCATAATGTACCGCGATATCAATGAGTTCATGCTGTAAATGACTACAAATATCGGCTTTTTCATGGCTGTTCGGGTACATGGCAACAGTGCTAAACTGCAGTCGAACATGCGGATATAGCGCGGAAAATTGCTGCAGCCGACTTGCTAACCACCAGCGTAGTAGACTGTCAGGCACGGCTAAGCGTAGGGTGGTTAATTCGCTGTCGCCGATATCGCGAACCCGATCAATAGTGTGTTCTAAATCGCGAAACAGCCGCAATAGCTCGGGCGCGAGGGCGTGGCCAGCGGGTGTTAAAGCGTGCACGCGATTATCGCGTTGGAACAGGCGAGTCCCGAGCTGCTGTTCCAAGGCTTGTATTTGGCGGGTTATCGCTGACTGTGATACCCCAAGTTGCTGGGCCGCGTGCTTAAAAGACTGTGCATGCGCAGCGATGGCAAAGACCCGTAGCGCATTAAGAGAGGGGTGTTTAGCTGACATGACAGGCCTCATAGATTATTTGTCTAAGTAAATCTTAATTAACTAAAAGTAAATCACCTAAGGCTTCGACGCAATGTATTTACAAGAATTTTTAGCCATCGCCATACTGCATTTGCTCGCCGTAGCTAGCCCTGGCCCTGATTTTGCCGTCACCACCCGCTACAGTTTGAGCTATGGAGGTCGCATCGGCCGCTGGGTCAGTGTTGGCATTGGCACCGGCATTCTGCTTCATGTCGCCTATTCATTGCTCGGTGTCGCTATTCTGATTCATCGCTATCAGTGGGTATATGCTAGCTTTTTGCTGATTGGTGCTGGCTATTTAGGCTGGCTTGGTTGGCAAGCCCTGCAGAGTCAGGCGCGCGCTACCATGCCCATTGATAACCTCAACTCACCAGCGGCCATAACAGCTTGGCAGGCGTTTCGGATTGGCTTTTTAACCAATGGGTTAAACGTTAAAGCGACGTTGTTTTTCTTGGCCTTATTTTCGACCGTTATTAACCCTGCCACACCGAATCTAATCAAACTTGGTTACGGCCTGTATATGGCTATAGCGACAGCTTTATGGTTTAGTTTTCTAGCTTCGCTGATGACGTGGCCACCGTTTTATCGTTACCTATGGCGCATCAGTCACTGGCTTGACCGACTGATGGGGGCAGCTTTATTACTCCTCAGTGCGTGGCTAATTTATGACTGGTTGGGTGTGATTGGCGTTATAGCTTCTGTCTAAGCAGTGATATACTAGGCACCAAGCTAATCGTTAACTATTAATAAACCGTTATGAGTGTCTTATGCAGTTATTTGTGAACGATCTAACCGTCATTGATTTTTCTTATTTGTGCCCCGAGCGCGGCATGGTGGGAGAGAGTTGGATTGTCGATATTATTCTGGACGGTCGGCTTAATGAGCAGTCTATGGTGCTGGATTTTGGCCGCGTTAAGAAACAAATTAAACGAATTATTGATGGTGCTGTTGATCACAAATTAGCAATACCTGCCGAACATCCCTACACCCACGTGGTGCACAACGATCAGCACGATACCTTGTGGGTGGATTTTATGCGCCCACATGGCAGCTCTATTCACTTGTATTGTCCAGCTGATGCGTTCGCCTTTATTGATGCCAAGCGGGTGACTATGGCATCTATTACTGACTATTTGCGGGCGGTGATAAAACGCGAACTGCCTGAAAACGTTGATGCGATTCAGTTACAGTTGCGAGCCGAGGAAATACCGGGTGCTTATTATCACTACACCCATGGCCTCAAGAAGCATGATGGTAATTGCCAACGTATTGCCCATGGTCATCGCTCGCGGCTATACGTTGCTATTGATGGTGAACGCGATCAAGGCGTAGAGCAGCATTGGGCGGATACCTGGCGTGATATTTATCTCGGTTCAGAGGAAGATGTGGTAGCAATTGCGCAGTTACAGCGCTCGCAGCAGGCTGCTACGAT
This sequence comes from Idiomarina sp. UBA6142, assembly GCA_002423905.1. Classification (GTDB taxonomy): domain Bacteria; phylum Pseudomonadota; class Gammaproteobacteria; order Enterobacterales; family Alteromonadaceae; genus Pseudidiomarina. The sequence goes on along the minus strand of DIVC01000004.1, from coordinate 2,155 downwards.
TACTGATCAAAGCCATGTAGGTTATAGTTACCGAGCGGATCAAGGGCTATTTGAACTAGCCATTCCACGCCAAGAAAATTATCTGATTCCGAGTGACTCGACAGTTGAATGTATTGCCGCCTATTTAGCTCAGCAAATTAAGCAGCAATACCCACATACCCGGGTGCAAGTGACGGGTTTTGAAGGGGTTGGTAAAGGAGCAATTAGTCATGCCTAAACTATCGATTGGATGGTTACTGTGCTTATCAACTGTGCTGGTTAGCACCGCCTCAGTGGCCGCAATAGCAGCCGATTTGAACCTAGAAATTCGCGGCGCTCGTACTGCGGGTGCATTATTGATTGGTAAAACGGCTGTTGGTAATCGGGTATTTTTAGCGGATCAAGAGCTGCCGGTTACCCATAGCGGCCATGTGGTATTTGGTTTTGGCCGTGAAGCGCGTGGCCCTCAACATCTGCGAGTGATGGCGAGCACTGGTGAACAGGCAACGGTGGTGATTGAATTAGTGCCGCGCGACTATAAGATTGACCGTGTTAATGGCGTGCCCCAAGAAACGGTAACGCCGAATCCAGAACAAGTGGCTCGTGCTCGGCGTGAGGCACAGCTGGTTGCTGCTGCGCGCAATGAATCCAGCACTCGAGTCGACTTTTTACAGCCCTTAATTAAGCCCGCCAAAGGCCGAATTAGTGGGGTGTATGGAAGCCAACGGATTTTTAATGGAGAGCCACGTACTCCGCACTATGGGCTCGATATTGCCGCGCCCACCGGAACCCCAGTACAAGCGCCGTGGCCGGGGCGGGTGGTGCTCGCTGAAGCAAATTTATTTTATTCAGGCGGGACCTTGATCCTCGACCATGGCTATGGGGTGACCAGTAGCTATATTCATTTACATAAGCTGCATGTGCAGGTTGGTGATGTGGTCGAACAAGGTCAAGTAGTGGCGCAGATTGGCGCAACCGGGCGCGCCACTGGCCCACACCTCGACTGGCGACTTAATTGGGGTCAAGAACGCCTTGATCCGGCTTTAGCACTTGAGCATTTCAGTTCGGTGGATTAAGCCACCCAGCCAATTTTTCCGGTGCTGTAATAGTCAGTTGGACAGTTTGCGCAACTGGCGCCTGCCAGCTTAGCAGATATTCACGCAATTCATCCCGATGAAAGGCATGCACGATCACTTGCTGGCCGGGTTTAAAGCGTTCAAAGATTTCTCGCACAGTGGTATCAGTCAGCTGTAAAAAATCGATAGCAATCAGCCGATCTTGAGCGCTTAAGCCCGCTTGTGCCGCTGCTTCACCTTCATAGACATGCGTCAATTCAAGACCACTGTTGCTGGCTTTGTATTTCGCCCCAATTGACACCGGCAGACTAGTCGGCGAAGCTTTACCGCTAAAGCTATTATCATCGCTGCTTGGTGCATGTTTCATGTCAATACCAAACTGTGGCAGTAACTGAGCGAGTGGCAGCGCTGCTGTGGTTTGTGTGCTTTGTTCGATAAAAGTGGCGATGGCCTCATAACCGTATTGCTGCCGCAAAAAGCGAACAAAACTATCATCGGCAGTACCCAACAAATGAGCTCCAAATTGCTGCCAAAAATCCGCCATAACCTGCGCTAGGGTGTGTTTATGCTGCGAGGCAAGCC
>DIVC01000004.1:0-416 GCA_002423905.1 Idiomarina sp. UBA6142 | reverse complement strand
AGTTGATAGGGGAGAAATGTTTTGGGCTTGAGGGTTTTAACGTTCCAACTATGAAAGTATTCATGACTACACAGGCTAAGAAATACGCGATAGTCATTGTCCAAAGCGCTTTTATTGGCGTGGATCAGGTCTTTGCGATTACAGATCAGTGCCGTCGAGTTACTGTGTTCAAGGCCACCAAAGCCACGGCCCACTACCATAGTCAGAAATAGATAGTGGTTGAATGGTGGCTGGTTGCCAAACATGGCTATCTGGGTGCTACAAATTTTTGCTAAGTCAGCACTAATGCGCTGGCAATCGGCATAGTGGCGACCGGCTAAGACCAGCGCATGGGGCACTCCAGCTGCGCTAAATTCGCAAATCGTGAGTTTGCCCATCAGCACCGGATGGTCAATCAAATGCTGATAACTGTCGGC
>DIVC01000039.1 GCA_002423905.1 Idiomarina sp. UBA6142 | reverse complement strand
GCGGTGGCTGATATTGATGAGGAAGAGGTGGATGGCTTCTTTGCCTCACCATGGCCGGTTGGCCAACACCCATTGCGCGATTTATAACTGACCTCAATGTGAACTGGAGAGTGTCATGGCAACGATTGGATTTATTGGATTAGGAAATATGGGCGGGCCAATGGCCGCCAACTTAGCTAAAGCGGGCCATCAGGTGCGGGTGTTTGATTTGGTTCCTAGCGCTTTAGAGGCCGCTCAGCAAGCTGGTTGTCATGCTGCGGAATCGGCGACTGCCGCCGCTATTGATGCTGAATTTGTCATCACCATGCTACCTGCGGATGCCCATGTGCATGGCGTGTATCTGGGCGAGCAAGGGCTCTATAAAGTGCTCAACAAAGACTGTTTAGCCATTGATTGCAGTACGATTAGTGCTGAAATGGCGCGCAATGTGGCAAGCCAACTGCGTGGCCACGCGATTGCCTTTATCGATGCCCCGGTATCGGGCGGTGTTGCTGGTGCTCAGGCGGGCACCTTATCCTTTATGTGCGGTGGCAATGAAGCGGACGTTGAGCGCGCGCGCCCGCTGTTACAGCACATGGGCAAAAATATTTTCCGTGCCGGCGACAGTGGCGCCGGGCAAGTGGCGAAAATGTGCAACAATATGCTGCTGTCGGTATTGATGGTGGGTACTTCTGAAGCGTTGCAGTTAGGTGTCGCGCATGGCTTGGACCCGCAGGTGTTATCGCAAATCATGCTGCAAAGTTCAGGCCGTAACTGGACTTTAGAAGTATATAACCCATGCCCTGGGGTGATGGATAATAGCCCAGCCAGCCGCGGCTATAGTGGCGGTTTTATGGTTGATTTAATGAGCAAAGATCTCGGGCTTGCACAGCGTGCAGCGGTTGCCAGTGGCGCCAGTACCCCTATGGGTGCATTAACCCACAATCTGTATCGCGCATGGTCACAGTTAGGTCATGGCAAAGAAGATTTCTCGAGTATTTTTAACTACTTAAAACCACAAATTAAGTAACGGATGCAGTCATGCAAATAGCAAATAGCACAATTGTAATTACCGGTGGCGCTCAAGGTTTAGGCCTAGCGATGGCCGAACATTTTGCCGCCGATGGCGCTAACTTGGCACTGATCGATATGAATGCCGAAACGCTGGAACAGGCTAAGCAACAGTGTTTGGCAAAAGGCGCTAAAAAGGTAGCGGGCTATGTGGTTAATGTGACCGATGAAGCCGCGGTTGAAGCGGTGTTTAACGAGATTAACGACAGCTTTGCTGGTATTGATGTGCTGATTAATAATGCCGGCATATTACGTGACGGCTTGCTGATCAAATTGAAAGACGGCGAAATCACCCAGAAAATGCCGTTACAGCAATTTCAATCAGTACTTGATGTGAACCTGACTGGCAGCTTCTTGTGTGGTCGCGAAGCCGCAGCTCATATGGCTAAAGCCGGTAAAGGCGGGGTGATTATCAATATCTCGTCGGTTGCTCGTGCCGGTAATATGGGGCAAACCAACTACGCTGCCACCAAGGCTGGTGTGGTGGCCATGACGGTGACTTGGGCGCGTGAATTAGGTCGATTTGGTATTCGTTGTGGCGCTATTGCACCTGGCTTTATTGAAACGCCAATGACGGCCACGATGAAACCTGAAGCGATCGATCGCGCACTGTCGATGGTGCCGTTGCGGCGCTGGGGCCAGCCCGAAGAAATTGCGCATAGTGCACGCTACATGATTGAAAATGACTTTTTCAGTGGTCGTGTGGTAGAAATAGATGGTGGCGTACGGCTGTAATAGGTCGCTTTATCGGTGAGGATAGCAACAAGGCGCGATGCGAAAATTACCCCCATTAAATGCGTTAAAGGCGTTTGAGGCTGCGGCCCGTAATCTGAGTTTCACGCGCGCCGCCGATGAGCTATTTGTGACTCAGGCGGCGGTCAGCCATCAGGTCAAAGCGCTGGAAGATTTCTTGGGGGTGAAGTTATTTTTACGGCGCAATCGNNGGTTTGTACCGCGCTTAAGCCGCTTCCGTGACAGCTATCCAGACATCGACGTGCGAATTCGTGCGGTGGATGAGGTAGATGGCTCACTGACTGAAGATGTCGATGTCGCCATTTATTATGGCGCCGGCAAGTGGCCCGGCTTAAAAGCCTTTAAACTCCACAATGAATATTTGATTCCGGTCTGTTCACCGCTGCTGCTTAACGGCAAAAAGCCCTTGCGCGAACCGCGCGATTTGCTCAATCACACACTGCTGCACGATGAAACCCGCAATGCCTGGAAAGACTGGTTCCGCTTGGTCGGTATCGATAAAGACAAGGGCGATAACGGACCGATTTTTAGTCATTCAAATTTGGCCCTGAAAGCTGCGGTATACGGGCAGGGCATTGCACTCGCCAACAACGTGTTAGTGAAGCAAGAGATTGAAGCTGGCCACCTGATTCAAATTTTTCCTGATGTATTACCGCGCACCAAATCGTTTTACTTAGTGTGCAGGGAATCGCAGGCGGATGTCGGCAAAATCGCAACCTTCCGTAATTGGTTGCTGAGCGTGGTCGAGGAAGAAGAAGACACCTATGAATGACAGCCAGCGGGTCGCGATTCAATGCGACAATCCAGATGGCCTGGTGCGCGTGGTCTTTGCCCATGGCGCCGGGGCAGGGCTACAAAGCGACTTTATGCAATTTATCGCGTTGGGTTTAGCACTGCGCGGTGTTGAAGTGGTGC
>DIVC01000059.1:3201-8360 GCA_002423905.1 Idiomarina sp. UBA6142 | reverse complement strand
GGCCAATATAATAATGAACGCCATAAGCCACGTAGACTCATGCAAAATCCCCTGCTTAGATACTTGCCTAAAGCATATCATTGTCAGCTGATGAATGCCGACTGAAAAAAAATACGAAAAAAAAGTTGCCAAAGCAAAACACCTGTATATACTCACAGTATCACTGTATAGATAAACAGGTATTCACATGCGACCTTTAACGCCTCGTCAGCAAGAAATTCTGACCCTAATTAAAGATGCCATCGACGCCACCGGTATGCCACCTACTCGCGCCGAAATTGCATTGCAACTGGGTTTCCGTTCGGCTAATGCGGCTGAGGAACACCTCAAAGCCTTGGCGAAAAAGGGCGTTATCGAGTTACTGCCCGGTATGTCACGCGGCCTTCGCTTAGTCGGCGGTATGGATGACGACGTTCCAGAGGGGTTGCCATTAATTGGTCAAGTAGCCGCCGGCGAACCTATTTTAGCCCAGCAACATATCGAGAGTCATTACCGCGTTGATGAAAACCTGTTTCGTCCACATGCTAATTTCTTGCTCCGTGTTAACGGTATGAGTATGAAGAATATCGGCATTCTTGACGGCGATTTATTAGCGGTCCACAAAACCCAAGAAGCTCGTAACGGGCAAATAATTGTGGCGCGAGTCGATGACGATGTCACCGTAAAGCGCTTTGAACGCAAAGGCAGTACTGTGTTACTGCACCCAGAAAATGAAGAATTTTCGACCATCAAGGTCGACCTAGCACAGCAATACTTCACCGTAGAGGGGCTGGCGGTAGGTGTCATTCGCAATGGAGCATGGTTATGAGATACGATTATCAACCCAATAACAACGCCAGCCTAGTGGCTGAGCATGCTGAAACAAGTTTAGGCGACGCCCGCTTTGATGATGTGCTGTACCGCGTACAATCCTTAGCATTGCGCACCTCGCAATGGGTCACGGTGATTGGTGGGTGTCGTGAAGCGATTGCCCAACTGGTCGCAGCGGGTGTGAGCCGTAACCGTATTCGCTGGATTGGCGGCCGCGATCATGACCATCGCGAATGGGCCACCGAGCAAGCCTTACTCGCCGGTACCAGCAGCTTAGTGCTCAGTTTTCTCGATCAGATTTCTCCGCGTATGCAACAACGCATTAAAATGGCGAGCAAAATGAGTCAGACACATAGTTTTGTTTTTAACGAATCACCTTCGCGTACGCCACTCCACTAATCCTCGTGCTGAAGGTTTCCCCCAAGGGCTGCGCATGCAGCCCTTTTTTTTTAAAAATCTTAACTTAAGCGGTGGCAATTTAATCGTTACATGGTATTTTGATGCAGCAATAAATACTGCTAACACAAATAGAATAATAATTATTGATACATAACAACAAAGAGTTAGTAGGGAAAGCGATTTTCAACTTTAGGAATGCTGTTCCTTTTTCTGCTTACCTCTTTGTTCTTCAGGCTCGCACTTCGGTGTATTCGTGGGTATCCACGTCGGAAGAATGAGAGGAGACGTCCGTGAGCACGAGACTTATCGGCGCACTATTAGCGGCACTGCCGTTTACTGCTAGTGCACAATCGCAGTTGAATCTGACTCAAGGTGTAACCGAGATCAGCAACCGCGTCTATGACCTTCACATGACCATACTTTATATATGTATTGTGATTGGTATCGTGGTGTTCGGGGCCATGTTCTGGTCCATGATTGCCCACCGCAAATCGCGCGGTCACAAACCAGCAACTTTCCATGAGAACGTTAAAGTGGAAATTCTCTGGACTGTGATCCCGTTTTTAATTCTGATTGGCATGGCAATTCCTGCCACATCAACCTTGATTGCCATGGAAGACACCAGTGAATCAGATGTGACCGTGCTGATAACAGGTTCGCAGTGGAAATGGCATTATCGCTACTTTGAGCATGATGTTGAGTATTTTTCATTACTCGCCACGCGCCCAGATCAAATCAACAACAAATTACCCAAGGGCGAGAACTATCTGCTTGAGGTCGATCGGCCACTGGTGATACCAACTGGTCAGAAAGTTCGTTTCTTAATTACCTCAGACGACGTCATCCACTCCTGGTGGGTACCAGCTTTTGCGGTGAAAAAGGATGCCAACCCAGGCTTTATTAACGAAGCTTGGACCAAAGTTGATGAGCCCGGTATCTATCGTGGCCAATGTGCTGAACTGTGTGGGAAAGATCATGGCTATATGCCGATTGTGGTCATTGCCAAAGAACCAGCTGACTATGAAGCTTGGATTACTGCGCAGCAAACCGCACAACGTGAAGCTAAAGCTGAAGAGCAACGTTTATTAGCCATGTCCATGACTAAACAGGAACTGATGGAACTCGGTGAGCGTGTTTACCTCGGTAGCTGTGCCGCCTGTCACCAGCCCAATGGTCAAGGTATTCCTGGCGTATTCCCAACATTAGTGGGTACTGAGATGGTCACCAACGACATCAATGGTCACATTGATATCGTCTTGTACGGTAAACAAGGCACGTCCATGCAGGCTTTTGGCAATATGCTGAGCCTCCGTGAAATCGCTGCTGTGGTCACCTACGAACGTAATGCTTGGGGCAACAATACGGGCGAGCTGATTCAAGCCGCTGATGTTAACGCTCGGACGAAGAATTAAGGGGAGTACCGACTATGAGCACTGCTGCTGGAACGATGGATCATCACGACCACGATCATCACCATCACGCGCCGTCGGGTATTACCCGGTGGTTATTTACTACCAACCACAAAGACATTGGTTCAATGTACCTGTGGTTCTCGTTTATTATGTTTTTGCTGGGCGGCTCTATGGCATTGGTTATTCGTGCCGAGCTGTTCCAACCGGGCTTGCAACTGGTAGACCCGCACTTCTTTAACCAGATGACTACCGTTCACGGTCTGATCATGGTGTTTGGTGCGGTTATGCCAGCATTTACCGGTCTTGCTAACTGGATGGTGCCGATGATGATCGGCGCGCCAGATATGGCCTTGCCGCGCATGAATAACTGGAGCTTCTGGATCCTCCCATTTGCCTTCGCTATTTTGCTCGCATCACTGTTTATGGAAGGTGGCGGCCCAGCTTTCGGTTGGACTTTCTACGCGCCACTATCAACCACCTACAGTAGTGATTCCACCGCACTGTTCGTGTTCTCGGTACACATCATGGGGATCTCGTCCATTATGGGTGCGATCAACGTGATTGTGACCATCATGAACATGCGTGCGCCTGGCATGACCTACATGAAAATGCCATTGTTCGTCTGGACTTGGTTTATCACCGCATTCTTACTGATTGCAGTCATGCCAGTACTAGCCGCAGCAGTGACTATGGTGTTAACTGATAAATACTTCGGCACTAGCTTCTTTGATGCGGCCGGTGGCGGCGACCCCGTGATGTTCCAGCATATTTTCTGGTTCTTTGGTCACCCCGAAGTGTACATCATGATTTTACCGTCTTTCGGTATTGTATCGGCGATTATCCCGGCCTTCTCACGTAAACCACTGTTTGGCTATGCTTCGATGGTCTATGCCACCGCGGCAATCGCTGGTTTGTCGTTCTTGGTGTGGGCGCATCACATGTTTACCACTGGTATGCCGGTGGCTGCAGCACTGTTCTTTATGTATTGCACCATGTTGATATCGGTACCCACTGGGGTGAAAGTCTTTAACTGGGTTGCCACCATGTGGCGCGGTGCTATCACGTTCGAAACGCCGATGCTATTCGCCCTGGCCTTCGTGATCTTGTTTACCATTGGCGGTTTCTCTGGCTTGATGCTGGCCATCACCCCAGTTGACTTCCAATATCACGACACCTACTTCGTAGTGGCGCATTTCCACTATGTATTGGTGACTGGCGCGATCTTCTCGATCATGGCGGCAGCCTATTATTGGCTGCCGAAATGGACGGGCCACATGTACAACGAAACGTTGGCGAAATGGCACTTCTGGGTCTCATTGATCAGCGTGAACGTGCTGTTCTTCCCCATGCACTTTGTTGGTTTAGCCGGCATGCCACGCCGTATTCCGGACTACGCCCTACAATTTGCTGACATTAACCAAATTGTCAGTATTGGTGCCTTCGTGTTCGGTTTATCACAGCTGATCTTCTTAGTCGTGGTGGTGAAATGTATCCGTGGCGGAGAAAAAGCGCCGGCGAAACCATGGGAAGGTGCAACCGGCTTGGAATGGACGGTACCTTCACCGGCCCCGTACCATACCTTTGACACCCCACCTGAGGTGAAATAATCATCATGAGTGATAACCAAGCAACCCCAAATAGCCCACCCAATAGCGGGCCAGTCGTTAAACGCCTACTGCTTGTTGTAGTCGGTATGTTCGGCTTTGGTTTTGCATTGGTGCCCTTGTATGAGGTGTTCTGTGAAATCACTGGGTTTAACGGCCGTACCTCGAACGAGGCGGCGGCCGTTAATACTCGCGCAGTCGATACTTCGCGCAGCATCAATGTGCAATTCATCACCCGCGTGAATCAAAGTATGCCCTGGGATTTTCAACCTGAAGTGAAGTCGGTGCGAGTGCATCCTGGCGAAACGAAGGTGGTTAATTTCCTGGTTGAGAACCGTACTGGTAACAACATGGTCGCACAAGCGATTCCATCGGTGGCACCAGGCGAAGCAGGCTTATATCTGAACAAAACCGAGTGTTTTTGTTTTGAGCAACAGCCATTGGCCGCTGGTGATACTACCGCTATGCCCATGCAGTTTTATCTCGACCCAGAAATTCCAGCACACATTCATACTCTGACTCTGCAGTATACGCTGTATGACATTACAGCCAATGCGACACCGGATGTGCTAGCAACCATGCTAGCGAACTAAGGATTTGTTATGGCAGCACAACAACATGAAAAATATTACGTACCAGCATCGAGCCCATGGCCAATTATTGGTGCGGTAGCATTAGGTTTAATTGCCTTCGGCGCCGGTCATACCGTCATTGAAGCAAAAAACCAAGTCGATGGTTGGGGTCCGGCAGTATTATACACCGGCCTTGGTATTTTAGTGGTGATGTTATTTGGTTGGTTTCGTGACCAAATTAACGAATCCATGTCCGGGTTATATAGCAATCAATTGAGCGGTTCGTATCGTCAAGGCATGAGCTGGTTCATCTTCTCTGAAGTGATGTTCTTTGCCGCCTTTTTCGGCGCGCTTTTTTACGC
>DIVC01000059.1:0-3128 GCA_002423905.1 Idiomarina sp. UBA6142 | reverse complement strand
TACAATACGATTATTTTGATCATATCGTCGTTTACCTGTCATTTTGCCCATGTCGGTTTAGAGAAAGGCAACCGTAACCAACTCAAAGTATGGTTAGCAATTACCATCATCCTCGGCTGTATTTTCCTCTATTTACAGGGGGCCGAGTACGTTCACGCCTATCGTGATTTAGGCCTGAAACTCGATTCCGGCGTGTACGGTAACACCTTCTACTTGCTGACCGGCTTCCATGGTATGCATGTGACCTTAGGTACAGTCATGCTGATCGTGATGTTCTTCCGCGTTATGAAAGGACATTTTACTCACGACAATCATTTTGCCTTCCAAGCAACCAGCTGGTATTGGCACTTCGTTGACGTGGTATGGGTATGTTTGTTTATTTTCGTTTATATTCTATAACCGTGATCAGCCGTTGATACTATCCGGTCGTACTGAGCTACACTCAGTACGGCCGGGGATTCGACGGTAATACGCCCATAGCAAGCAGAATGACAATAATCACCATGGCAATCGCAGAAAACATCACCCGTTTGCCGAGATAATGGGTCATGGATGGTTTGGTCGAGTCGTTGCGCAGCATGGCAAACATGGCGCGAAATAAATTAAAGACCATAAACAACATGAGTAGTACCAGAATGACTTTTGCAATAAACGTTAGCATCAATGTGTCCTTGGCGGATTCTCAGTTATGAGTCGCAGTACTATTATTGCGACCATCATTACTGTGCTTGCATTTGCTAGCTTGGTCAAGCTGGGATTGTGGCAACTCGAACGCGCTGACGAAAAACAGGCGTTATTTGATGACTTTGATCGTGCCCAGCAGCAACAGCAATGGTCGCCACTCACTCGTTCTAAGCAGCTGCCAGATCGCTATCAAGGCGTGAGTATCCAAGGGCAATTTCAGCCACAGCGTTATTTCCTGCTCGACAACCAAATCGAAAATGGTCACGTTGGTTATCATGTCATTGGCCTCCTTGACGCTGATTTTGACGATGTCGACACGCGCACCATAGTGCCGGTCAATTTAGGTTGGGTTAGCTTGGGTGCTGGCCGTGCTCAACTCCCAGCTGTGACGCTACCGAGTGGCTCTATCACAGTGAATGGCTGGTTTTATCAACCGACCGAGAGCCCGTTTATTCGCGCTGACCAATTGCTTGAATTAGGCCCATGGCCGATGCGTATTCAACATCTTAATCCGGAACTACTCAGTGCTGCTCTAGAGCTTTCCATTGCCCCGTATGTGGTGCTACTCTCTGAAACCGAAAGCTTTGGTTTCCCGCGCCAGTGGCAACCCAACTTAATGCCACCAGAAAAGCACCGAGCCTATGCGGTCACCTGGTTCTCGCTGGCCTTGGCTTGCTTGATCATAGCGCTGATTGCCGGTCGTTCCAGAACAACAACTACAGAGGAATGAGCATGACGTCTGTAAAAAAATCACGCGCCACCTTAATTGCCGTGGTACTGGCCTTCTTAATACCCGTTATTGGTGCCAAGCTAGTGCTCGATCAAAGCTGGTATCAAGGCGCTGCCACCAATCGTGGCACTATGTTAGTGCCGCCGTATGAGCTGGGTGATTTTGCCAATCTATTACCAGCCGGTTGGCGGGTGGTATTGGTCGACCAAGGTGATTGCAGCGACGCCTGTATGCAAGGGCTGTATGCGATGAACCAACTTGATGTTGCATTAGGCAAAGAAACCCAGCGCGTCAGCCCGGTTTATATTAGCGCCAGCAGCACCCAGTTAACCTTAACGCAAGTGCCGTTAGTCACCCCTATCGAAAGCCCGGAGTTAGCGCATCACTTAGCTACCCTTCCGCCCCAGCGCATAATGATTATTGACCCGTGGGGCAACGTAGTACTGCACTACCCGATCTATAGCGATGAAGAGCAGATGCGCGCTGAAGCGAAAAACCTGCTCTCCGATTTACGTAACTTATTGAAACTGTCTAGAATAGGTTAAGACCATGCGCAGCTTTGTAAAATTCAGCATCATTCTCACCTTGTGCGTCATTATTATGGGTGCTTACACCCGCCTTACTGACGCCGGCCTAGGTTGTCCCGATTGGCCCGGCTGCTATGGTTTTTTAACCGTGCCGACGCAAGCCGAACAAGTCGCACAGGCACAAGAGTTATTCCCAGACACGCCGCTAGAAAACCACAAAGCATGGAACGAGATGATCCATCGCTACATTGCTGGTTTGCTCGGCATCGTTATTCTGATGATCGCGATAGGGTCACTGCTTCGGGTACGGCATAACCCAACGCAACCGGTCAAATTGCCGCTGTTCTTACTGGCCTTAGTCACCTTCCAAGCGGCATTAGGCATGTGGACGGTGACCATGAACCTACAACCATTCATTGTAATGGCGCATCTATTGGGTGGTTTCAGTACCCTGTGTCTACTGTACTTATTATCACTGCGGCTTGAGCGGGTGCATAATCCAACCGGCGATTATGGTGCACGGGCACTTAAAGGGCTGGCGCTGTTGTCGCTACTGGTGGTGTTTGGACAAATCGCGCTAGGTGGTTGGGTAGCAGCCAATTACGCGGCGATGACCTGTACCTCGCTGCCAATTTGTGAAGGCGATTGGATCAATCGTCTCGATATAGCCGGCGCCTTCTCGGTGCCTGAGGCATCCACTTACCAATATGGCGTGCATAATTTTGAAGAACGCATGACCATGCATGTCGCTCATCGTTTTGGCGCCATCGTGGTGATGTTGGTGGTTGGTTGGCTGCTGTTGCAAGGTTATCGCAAAGCACAATCAAAAGTGATTCGTAACAATCTGAATTGGATTGCCTTATTACTGACTGTTCAAGTGGCATTAGGTATTAGCAACGTGGTGTTCTTTTTGCCATTAAGCGTAGCGGTCTTACATAATCTATTCGGTGTATTGCTGTTAGCGAGCCTCGTTGGCTTGAATTACAAACTGGCGCGTAACGCCTAAGGCAAGGCTGTATTATGGCTAAATCGACCGAATCAGAAGTGCTGGATATCAGCTATAAAAAGCACGCCAGTTGGCGCGATTATCTGGAGCTGACCAAGCCCAACGTGGTGCTACTGCTGCTAGTCACCGCGGTGGTAGGTATGTGTATGGCGGTGCCCGGTTGGGTGGGCTGGACGGTGTT
>DIVC01000048.1:1902-2773 GCA_002423905.1 Idiomarina sp. UBA6142 | reverse complement strand
ACGAAAAATCGCTCAAGGTCGTCTGCACGGGGGTAATCGATTGGGGTAATCGAAGAATCTGTGCCCGCGTGGTCAGAAAGTGCCTGCCCCTTAAAAAGTGCCTGCCCCTTAACGGAGCTTTCCAGCCATTGCATGCGAATTTCGTAGCTGAGCGCCTGCACTGCCATGGCTAGGTTGAGCGAGCTATAGTCTGGGTTAGCCGGAATGTGGACATGGAAGTTGCACTGCTGCAGCTCGTCGTTGCTGAGACCGCTGCTTTCGCGGCCAAATACCAACGCCACCGGGTAGCGCGGGCTTTCCTCCAACAGTTTGCCGGCAGCCGCGCGTGGTTCGAGCAATGGCCAGTCGAGGGTGCGATTGCGGGCGCTGGTGCCAATCACTAAGCCACAATCGGCGATCGCCTCGGCCAAGGTGTCAACAATACGTGCGCCATGCAGCACATCAGTGGCGCCGGCGGCCAAGGCAGACGCTTGGCTGTCGGGCTTGCTGACTGGGTCCACCAACACCAACTGGGTCAGCCCCATGGTTTTCATCGCTCGCGCCACCGAGCCTATGTTGCCGGTGTGCGAGGTATTGACCAATACAATGCGGATATTCTCAAGCATAAAAAGTGCCTGCCCCTTAAATAAATATAAAAAGTGCCTGCCCCTTAAGGTTATTTCATGCTTGCGGGCAGGTGTGGGCGGGCTTTCGCCAGCAGGTGCTGCACCACTTTCGGGTTGCCAGCGACGACGTTGCCGCTTTGCATGAATTTATGGCCGCCGTTGAACTCTGCTACCAAACCGCCCGCTTCACGCACCATCAAGGCGCCAGCGGCGATGTCCCACGGTTGCAGGCCAAATTCCCAGAAGCCGTCGATACGGCCACAGGC
>DIVC01000048.1:1513-1752 GCA_002423905.1 Idiomarina sp. UBA6142 | reverse complement strand
GCAATGGAAATAGCGAAGTGAGGGATACCGCGCAGGTAATTGGTGGTGCCATCGAGCGGGTCGATGATCCACAGATGATCGGCATCTTTACCGATAATGTCGCCGCCTTCTTCAGCTTGGATGCTGTGGTCTGGGTAGACTTTAAGAATGGCACGAACAATGGCTTGTTCGGCGGCTTTATCGATTTCGGTGACAAAGTCGTTTTGGCTCTTTTGCTGGACGTTGTAGTCTGCTTGAAC
>DIVC01000048.1:0-1470 GCA_002423905.1 Idiomarina sp. UBA6142 | reverse complement strand
ATAACCCAAGATTGCGATTTCAGCAATTGCCACGAGCATCAGCGCGGGAAAGGCTTGCGCGTTTTTTAATCCTATGATATCTAGATGTTGCGCTAAAACATTAGAACAACTACTACATATAGAGCCAGGAGTGTCCCATGGACCATTCAGAAGAGCTATTCGATGTTGAGTCTAAATCAGGTAAACGTGCTGCGCCGCGCAAATGGCGTGAAATAGAAGCACTGAATGAGCGGAAACGGTTACAAAAAGAATTGATGGAAATCGACGAAGATTTTGCATTCGACGAGATCGACTTCTAACGTCGATTTACCAGTCAATCGCTCGCTCAGCGAGTAACTCATTACAGCGGCGAAAGTGGCCGGCAGTGAAGAATCCCCGATGCGCTGATAGCGGCGATGGGTGTACTGTCTGCAACACATGGTGGCGACTGCCATCAATCAACGCCGCTTTCTGATGCGCATGGCTACCCCACAATAAAAACACCACGCCGTTACAGTGCTGATTCACTGCGGCAATCACCGCGTCGGTATAACGCTCCCAACCCCAGCCGGCATGCGAATTCGCCAACCCTTGTTGCACTGTCAACACAGTATTCAGCAGCAGCACGCCCTGCTCGGCCCAATGCTGTAAATTGCCGCCGTGGCGCGGCTGATAACCCGGATAATCATGCTGCAGAGCTTTAAAGATATTACGCAACGACGGCGGTGGCGGCAGCCCTTCCGGCACCGAAAAACTCAGCCCATGCGCCTGCGGTACCCCATTCACTTCACCGTGATAGGGGTCTTGGCCAATAATCACCGCGCGCAGCTCAGCCAACGGGCAATAGTTAAAGGCGTTAAACACCTCAGCGGCCGCCGGATAAATGCTCACCCCGGCCGCCCGTGCGCTAGCCACCCGCGCCAGTAACTCAACAAAATACGGCTGCTGCTGTTGCGCCGCCAATAACTCGCTCCAACTGCTCATGCGTTAATTCCTATGCTATAGTGCCGGCATATTATGTATCATCTACAGCATCATACCTAACTTCACGCGCGGCATCAGTAGCACCATGACAGGTTCCAAAAAAATCCGGGTTTTGCATTTCGTCACCGGCGGTTTTTCCGGCGGCTCCACCCAAGTGGCACTAGGCCTAGTGCGCGCGCAAATGGCCAGCGACAGTATTGAACCACTGCTGGTACTGCGGCGCAAACGCCGTGCCGACCCAGCGCGGGTGCAACAACTCAAAGACGACGGCATTCCACTGGAAACCGTCAACGATGTCACTCACATCAGCACCATTTGGGCCCTACTGAAAGTAATCAAACGCTTTCAGCCTGATATCTTAGTGGCGCACGGGTTTAGTGAACATCTTTGGGGCCGTTGGGCCGGCTTACTCGCTAAGGTACCGGTGCTGATCCATGTTGAGCACAACACCCGTGAACGTTATACCTGGTGGCGGCTGCAACAAGCACACTTTCTAACCCGCTATAC
>DIVC01000052.1:8739-9029 GCA_002423905.1 Idiomarina sp. UBA6142 | reverse complement strand
ACCGTTCATACCGGCTGTATGGTCGAACGTGTGGTCTTTGAGGGCACCCGCGCCATCGGCATTCACTATCGCCATAAAGGCAAACTGTGCTTTGCGCGCGCCAATAAAGAAGTGATCTTAAGTGGTGGTGCTCTTAACTCACCGCAGTTGCTCAAACTATCTGGGGTTGGCCCTGCTGCGGAATTGCAGCAATTTGGCATCAGTGTGGTAGCCGATCGCAGCGAAGTCGGTGAGAACCTGCAAGAACACGTGGATGTCATGTTGCAGTATCGCAACGCGCGCAAAGACGG
>DIVC01000052.1:0-8633 GCA_002423905.1 Idiomarina sp. UBA6142 | reverse complement strand
GATCAAAAAGTGCTGTTAAGTGGCGTAAAACAAGCCTTAGCAATCATGCAAGCACAAGCCCTTGCCGAGCACAACGGTGGTGTCGTAGTGCCCCAGCATACCGCTTCAGACTCTGAACTGTTGGCTGAATTACAGCGTCATGTCGGCTTGATTTATCACCCCACCAGCACTTGTCGTATGGGTAACGATGAACAGTCGGTGGTTGACCCTGAATTACGGGTTCGTGGAGTAACCAATTTACGGGTCGTGGATGCCTCGATTATGCCACAGGTTGTCAGTGGCAATACCAACGCCCCAACCATGATGCTGGCAGATATCGGCGCCGACTTTATTCTAGCCGACGCCGACTCACCCTAGCCCTTACGGGCCGGGGTGAAGTTAGCGAAGAAACGTGCCAAGGCTGGGATCAAGATCATCGCACCTAACATGTTCCATATGAACATAAAGGTGAGCAATATACCCATATCNNGTGGTTTCTAGCGCATACATGTACGCATCATCTAAATGTTTACCCTGCTCTAAGGCTTCCTTCATGCGGGTGTAGATATAAATACCATAATCCACACCAATACCAACCCCGAGCGCAATAACTGGCAGCGTCGCTACTTTGACACCGATACCGAGTATCGCCATCAAGCCTTGGCTCATGATTGTGGTCAACATCAAAGGCAAGATGATACAAGCAACCGTGCGGATACTGCGGAACGTCAAGAAGCACAAGAAAATTACCACGCCGTAAACCCACAACAGCATTTTGATTTGCGCCTGCTCAATCACCGAGTTAGTCGCCGCCTCGATACCCGAGTTACCGGCGGCCAACAACAAACTGAGACCTTGTTGTTGGTAACTATTATTAAAGCTCTCTACCGACGCCACCACGGTTTTCAGAGTTTCCGCTTTGTGATCATTCAAATAGATAATAATTGGTGCCATCGAACAGGCTGGGTTGACCAACCCTGATGGTGCGCGACTGGTATTGGCATTCAGTACATATTGGTTGCGGTTAAGGCTAAACCATTTGAGATTACCTTCGTTCAGACCAAAACCACCCATTTTGGCAACATAGACAATTGATTTAACATCCTGCACACCCGGCGTGTTTTGCATGTGCCAGCTGAAGCGATCCATCAATTCAAGATTATCGTACGCCACGCACGAGCCTGGTTCGGTCTCGGCCATGACCACAAAAATATCGGTGCTGGAGCTATAGTTATCAACAATGAATTGATTATCTAGGTTATAGCGGCTATCGGGGCGAAGCTCCGGTGCACCAGCATCTAAGTCACCAATCTTCATATCGGCGCTATACACCAGGCCCCAGGTTAAACCAACCAAAGCCACCGCCAAGGCCGAATAAGCCCATTTCGGTTTGGAAAAGTTACTAAATAATTTCAGCACCGGATGGGTTTGTTGATGAGTCTTTTCGGCATAACGCCGACCGCTTGGTGAAATGCCAACATACGACATAATAATCGGCAGTAAACCCAAGTTGGTTAGCACCACCACGGCGACACCGATACTGGCAGCGATTGCCAGCTCTTGAATCACTTTAATATCAATAACCATCAGTGTGGTGAAACCAATCGCATCTGAGACTAACGCGGTTAAACCGGCAATATACAAGCCGCGGAAGGCCAATCGTGCCGAACTCAAGTTGTCATAGCCAGCATAACGATTGTTGCCGATAGCATTAATGATTTGCACCCCATGGCTTACACCAATGGCAAACACTAAGAACGGCACCAACATAGAGTATGGATTAATGCCACTGCCAATTAACTCGATGATGCCAAGTTGCCAAACCACAGCAATGATTGAACACAGCAACACGGTAAATGAACTGCGCCAGCAGCGACTGTACCAATACAACATCAATAAGGTGATGATGATGGCAATCAAGAAGAACATAGCAACTTGCTCGGCACCTTCAATTAAGTCACCGATGACTTTGGCGAATCCAGTCATATGAATCTTAATCGTATCTGACTCATATTTATCGCGGATTAAGGTCTCCAGCTTGTCTGAAAAATCAGCGTAATTGAGGGCTTCGCCGGTATCCGGATCAATTTCATTGAGCGGTACAAAAATCAGCGCTGATTTAAAATTTGAGGCGACTAAATTACCGAGTTCTCCGGAGCGCAGGATATTACTGCGAAGCTGTTCCAATGATGCGGCAGACTCATCCCAAGTGTCTGGGATCACCGGGCCACCGACAAAACCTTCTTCAGTCACTTCACTCCAGCGCACGTTTGGCGTCCAAACGCTGCGTAAACCAGAACGGTTTACCCCAGAAATAAAGAACACCTCATCAGTTACATCACGCAATACGCGCTGATATTCAGCACTGAAAATATCGCCCTCTGTAGTTGCAACGGCGATACGAATCACATTGCCCATACCGGCTAAATCACGTTGATGCTTAAAATAGTTCTGAATGAACTCGTGATTGGCCGGGATCATTTTGGTAAAACTAGCTTCTGGTCGCACCATACTGGCTTGCCACGCTAGATACGCAGTGAGTAGCGCGAATACCACAAACCATAACGGCCGAAATCCGAACAGTAGGCGTTCCAACCAAACACTCTTTTGCTCAATAGTGGCGCTTGTTTTTAATTCTGACATAGTTGTAGGGTCCTATACTTATTTCTGCGCCATGGCCGGCATCTTGAGGATACCTTGCTGCCCAACAAGCGTTAGCGATTGATCAGGCAGAACCAGCAAATCTGTTAAGGTAGCGCCGCTCGGATGATTGCGTTCACGAATCACGCCGTTGGCATCTATGTGTGCCACCATTCCGGCATTACCGACCAACACGATGCCACCCTCTGTGGCATCCGCTGCAGCGTTGATATTAACTCGGTTTGACAGCCGCACAGGCTGAAAACTGTCGCCGTGATCATCGCTATAAAATACGTTTCCACGCAGACCAAAAGCCCATAAACGCTGATTCACATCAACGAACAAACCAAAATAGGAACCACTATAAGGTGCTTCAATTTCACTAAAGGTCACACCTTGGTCGTCACTACGAAACAACAATCCTTGCTCACCAGCCAAGTAGATATATTGATTATCTTTTGCTAACGCATTGAAATGGAATTCATTGGGATTGTTGATGTCGGCATCAAGAACCTGCCAACTCTTACCGCTATCGGTGGAGCGCACCGCTGTGCCATACGCTCCCACTGCTATGACAACCTGTTCAGACACCGCAAGGACGTCTAAAAAAGGCCGAGTTGGGCCTTCTTCAAGAGCAAAGTTGGCATTCTCAAGTAAAGTCTCAGCGCTCATCAGTTGCTCTTCTGTGAGCATCAGCACGGTGTCATCCAGCTCACCACTATCTAAATCGGCTTGCAACGCGGCGACGCGTTGCTCGAACGCCTCAATTTGCAGTGCAATTAAAGCAAAACCATCCAGTTGCATGGACCAATGAGCGCCACCATCGTCACTATGCAAAATCACACCGTGGTGACCAACTGCCCAACCGTGGTGCTCATTAGCAAAATCGACAGCGGTTAAAAATACGCTGGTAGGAACCTCAGCTTGCTGCCATGTTTGAGCATCGTTACTACGCACAATAATGCCGAAATCACCCACCGCAATTCGTTGTTCCCCAGCTTGGGTAATCTCTGTTAAAGTAGCTTTTGCGGCAAGCGGTGCTGCCATAGCAGGGGCATAAATGACGTCAAAGTCTTGGGCTGCAAAAGCGGTAGGGGTCAGCGTTAAAGTTATACCGAGCAATGCGCTATAAAAGGCGGTTGCTTTGATCATGGAACCCTCTTATTTTTAGGTAGTCTTAGAATTGTATTGGTAACAGTTGCAAAATTTCTACGGGCGATACATGCTATGGGTATTCCGTAGGAGGTCAAACCAGCAGATACCCTACCGTAAACCAGATTCTAACGCTAGTACAAGTACGAAGAACAACAAGGAAAAGCAACGATGAATAAAATGATGCTGAAAGCCGGACTGTTTGCGCTATCTGTCGTATCCGCCAGTGTAATGGCGAAAGTAACGACCGATCAAGCAGATCGTTTAGGTCGTGATTTAACTCCAATTGGTGCCGAAATGGCAGCCAATGCTGATGGCTCTATCCCAGCCTGGTCCGGCGGCTACAGTGTAAAAGCTGATGGTCAATTGCCGGCGCGCCTGCCTGATCCATTTGCCGCTGACCAAATTCTGTTTACCATCACCCATGCTAACTTAGACCAGCACAAAGACATGTTGTCGGCCGGTCAGGTTGCCATGTTTGCTAAATACCCCAGCTATAAAATGCATATTTACCCGACTCGTCGCTCTGCCGCTTATCCGCAAGAAGTCTACGATGTGGTAAAAAAGAACGCCTTAAATGCTGAGTTAGTTGCTGGTGGTAATGGCTTAGCAAACTTTGACAAGCACGTGCCGTTCCCGATTCCGCAAAATGGCTTAGAAATTATTTGGAACCACGTCACTCGGTATCGTGGTGGTGCTGTAACACGTGTGGTAAACCAATTCCGAGTGCTGGAAAATGGCACACCAAACCCTGTGCTATTGCGTGAATCACTAGTTTTCCCCGAGTACATGCAAAGTGGCCGCGAAAGCGCTGATGACAACATCTTGTTCTACTTTCTCCAAGAAGTATTGGCGCCAACACAGTTAACCGGTACGGTACTGTTAGTGCATGAAACCATTGACCAAGTTAAAGAAGCACGTAAGGCCTGGTTATACAACGCTGGTCAACGCCGTGTGCGGTTAGCGCCAAACGTTGCTTATGACGGCCCAGGTACCGCTGCTGATGGCCTGCGTACTTCAGACGGTCTCGATATGTACAACGGTGCCCCAGATAAATATAACTGGGAATTGGTCGGCAAGCGCGAAATGTACATTGGCTACAACAACTTCAAGCTGATGGATCCAAGCCTAAAATACACTGATATCATTGGTCCAGGGCATATGAACCAAGACCATGTGCGGTATGAAAAGCACCGGGTATGGGAAGTGAAAGCCACGTTGAAAGAAGGTGAGCGTCATCAGTACGCAGTGCGCCATATGTTTATCGATGAAGATACTTGGACTGCGTCAGTGGTTGATCATTACGATGAGCGCGGCACCTTATGGCGTGTTGGTGAGGCGTATAACGTTCAGTTTTACTACCATGACACCCCGTGGATGGCTGCTGAAGCATTATATGACCTGACCTCTGGTCGTTATGTGTTGCTCGGTCTTGCTAACGAAGAAAAAGAAATCTTTATGAACTTCGATATTAGCCCACGTCGTTCAGACTTTAGTACCGGCGCCCTGCGTCGCATGGGTATCCGCTAACCCTAGGTCACTGTAGTCATAAAAAAGCCAGCTTCTGCTGGCTTTTTTTTTGCTGCAATGCCGCTGTCGCTGGGCTCAAGCGTTGCTCTCGTCACGCTCTAAACGTGCCAATAAACTCGAGGTATCCCAACGTGATCCACCCATTTTCTGAACTTCGGCATAAAACTGATCCACCAATGCCGTCAGCGGCATACTGACACCTTGCCGCTGCGCTTCATTCAACACAATGGCTAAATCTTTGCGCATCCAATCAACCGCGAAGCCATGGTTGTAGTGGTTATCCCACATGCTGCGATAGCGATTTTGCATTTGCCAGGAACCGGCTGCACCCTGACTAATGCACCGCACTAAAGTATCGGCGTCAAGGCCTACTTTGCGTGCCAGTTGCAAACCCTCTGCTAAGCCTTGCACAACCCCAGCAATACACACTTGGTTGACCATTTTGGCCAACTGACCATAGCCTGCTGGCCCCATGTACTCGCGGGTTTTACAATAGCACGCGAGTACTGCATCAACCGCTGTTAAGGCCTCACGCGTGCCACCGATCATGGCCGTCAATACGCCATTCTCTGCACCTGCCTGCCCACCCGATACCGGCGCATCGAGAAAGCCAATGCCCTGCTCTTTCGTGACTGCGGCTAATTCACGCGCTAATTCAGCTGAAGCCGTGGTGTGATCGACCAATACCGTACCAGCGCGCATTCCCGCTAAAACCCCATCAGCCCCGTATACCACCGCACGAACGTCATCATCGTTACCCACACATAACAGCACCACATCAGCGTTTTGCGCCGCTTCACGCGGTGTTAAGGCAACCTCTCCAGCATGCACAGCAGCCCATTGCTGGGCCTTGCTGGCGGTACGGTTATAGACCGTGGTGGCAAAACCCTTGGCTTGTAAATGACCGGCCATAGCGCCACCCATAACACCAAGACCAATAAACGCACATGATGAATTCATCGCCTAACCCCTCACTTGATAGTCTATGTCGTTACCGCAGGGCGAAGTACAGTTAATGCCTGCGGAATACATTCGATAATGACCGGACCAACACCGCGGCGATCACCATCTAACTCATAACGCGCATCAGCACTACCTAATTCGCAGTGGCTGGCACGCTCGTACTCAATATAAGCGCAGTCGCCGCGCGCTCGCCGCAGCACCCACCATAAGGCCTGCAGTTGCTGCCAGCGACTGCTGCGACGCACTGCTAACCATTGCAGCTCATGATGCTGACGTGAGCCGATTGGATTGACCGGAATACCGCCACCGATATATCGGCTTATCGCTGCAATTTGGCAGTCATACCACTGCCCTTGGCGATAGATCGACTGACGTCGTGTCAGCGGGCCAAACAAATAGCGCAGTAACGCCAGGGTATAACTCAAGCGACCGAAACTGTGTTTCAGCCACCGCGGCTGCAAATCAATTAAATCGCTGCTTAAACCGCTACCGGCATGATTAACAAAGTATTCATGGCCAGCTTTACCAATGGCAATACACTCACTTTGTACAGTTTCTTGCATACGCCAACGCCAATCACCGAGGCCAAGATCGCGGGCAAAGTCATTGCCAGTGCCGGCCGAGATAATGCTTAATCGTACCGAACTGAACGCTATAATTTGAGCCACCAAATTGATACTGCCATCACCACCAACCACAACCAGTTCATCCACACCATGGAGTGCTTGTTTAATGCGCTGTAAGTCGTGTTCACGACTCGGGCTACTGGCAATAACAGAAAGCTGATCGGCACCGAGATAGGTTAAAAAATAATCAGAGTAACGCTGTGCCCGAGATTTAGCTTTTCGCCGCAGGCTATTATAGTAAATCAAGACCCGCTGTGGTCTAAGCATGGGTTAGTAACCAATGCAGATAACGACCAATCTGATTAAACGGTGGCTGTTGATTGAATCGCAGTTCTAACCGCAGCAGTTCATCATAACGCTGCTGATCGGCTCGGTTACGCAAATAATCATGAAAACATCGCACACCAGTTTGTTGTATCGGCTTCAATTCAAGCTCACTAAGCCATTGGCGGACCTGTGTCGGTTCGAGCGGTTGCTGTGGGCTTAGCTTGACTTTTTTCTTCACCTTCAGATCATGGTTTACATAATCAAAGTTGCCGTAAATGATATTGGCTAGCAGTTTGGCATCGCGATTATAAAACATCAGGGATAACTGCCCGTGCGGACCCATAAACAGTTTACATAACGCTAACGCTGCAGCCGGGTCGACTAACCACTCCAACACCGCATGACAGAGCACTACATCAAACGTTTCGCCGGCCAGTAGCTCCGGCAACTGCTGCAATGAGGCGGTGTGATATCGATAGTGTTGCTGCAATCCAGCCGCTTGGTGGGCGAGTTTAGCCGTCGCGACCATGTCTGCGGCAATATCGGTGTGAGTGATCGAATGGCCTACCGCAGCAAACGCCTGCGACAACTGCCCGAGGCCAGCACCGATATCTAACACCTTGAGCTTGATTGGACTATCAATCAAGGCTTGCAAATCCCGCTGCAACACCGCCAAACGTATCTGACCCTTTGCTGTGGCATAGATATTACGAGCAAATTTATCACTCATGCCAGCAAAGCTTCGGTCGTGCGAATCGTGGTGGCTCATAAAATTTAGGCCGGATTATCAATATCAATAAATTCAACCTGCAGCGCAAATTTATCCGCTAAATGGTCGCCCAAAGCTTTAATTCCGCAACGTTCCGTTGCGTGATGTCCAGCCGCATAAAAGGCTAGCCCCTGCTCACGGGCACTATGCACAGTTTGCTCAGACACCTCGCCGCTGATAAAGGCATCGCAGCCCTGCGCAGCAGCAGCATCAATGTAACCCTGGCCACCACCACTGCACCACGCGATTTTTCGAATCGGTTGTGGGCAAGCAACCATGCAGGTTAATGGCCGATCGAGCGCCTGCTCGACAAGCTCTGCTAAGCGAGCACTGGAAATGGGGTGCTGCAGCTCGGTGTAGCGCACGATACCGGCTGGCTCGGCACCGACTAAGGCCGTGTTATTGGTAAACCCAAATAATCGCGCCAACTGGCTGTTATTACCCACCTCACTGTGTATATCGAGGGGTAAGTGATAGGCCAATAAATTTATATCGTGGCTTAATAATGCTTTAATACGTCGCTGCTTCATACCGATAATGCTCGGTTGTTCATTTTTCCAAAAATAACCGTGATGCACTAAAATAGCGTCAGCATCAACAGCAATGGCTGCATCAATTAACGCTTGGCAAGCAGTCACTCCAGTCACCAGTCGCTGGATGTGCTGACGTCCTTCTATTTGTAAGCCATTTGGGCAATAGTCGGTGAC
>DIVC01000122.1:1309-8333 GCA_002423905.1 Idiomarina sp. UBA6142 | reverse complement strand
AACTATGCGGTCAGTCTCTGACTCGATGATAAAACGGACAAATATGCCACCAGTGCAGGCCGATAATCCTGAGCACGCAGCTGAACTTTTGGCTCGCATAGCCTCTGAACAATCGCGCGCCGCTTTTGCTGAATTATTTCGGTATTTTGCGCCGCGCTTACAAGCGTACGCGACACGACAGTTCGGTAATGAACAAATCGCCATGGATCTAGTTCAAGAAACCATGACCAACGTGTGGCACAAAGCGCATTTATTTAAACCAGATCGCGGCTCAGCAGCGACCTGGATTTTTACCATTGCGCGTAACATTCGATTTGATTTTCTACGCAAGAACAAGCATCGCCAGCACGACTTAAGTGCTGACGACCTATGGCCTATTTTAGCCGAAGAGAATGACAGTCTTGATGACGATTACGCACTTGATAACGATTTGTTAATGCAGCAATTAGCGGCCTATACCGAATCGCTACCCAAAGCACAGCGTATTGTTATTGAACTTATTTATATTGAAGGAAAGTCGCAGCAAGAAGTCGCAGACGCCCTTGAAATCCCACTAGGCACCGTTAAGTCGCGTACTCGACTCGCGCTGCAGAAATTGAAAGAGTTAATTCAACACCATGATTAAATTTCATCCTTCCGAACAGCACCTCGTGCACTATGTCTTGGGCGAACTAAGCCCAGCGATGTTGATGATGGTTGGCAGTCATGTAGACATGTGTCCGACCTGTCAAATGCATCTTCGCGACGTTGAAGAACAGCTTTCCTTAAAAGCCTTTGGACAACGGCAGGTACCTGTTGCCCCGCTCGATGAGGAAGCGATGTTAAATGCTATCTTCAATAGCAAGACCAAATCTGCTTTGGGACCTATAGAAGTGCGTGATTATCTGAGCTTAGAAGGTAAACGCTTTAAGTTGCCGGCGACCTTAGCACGCAATGGCGAACGTATTGGCCCGTGGTCAAAAATGTTGGGCAAAATGTGGCGCGCTCCCATTAATATCGGCAGCGGCGAAACCTTAAATTTCATCTACATGGACCAAGGCGCCCAAGTACCCGAACACACCCATCGTGGCTTCGAAGCAACCTTGGTGGTCAACGGCGTATTTAGTGATGAAGCGGATGAGTATCGGGATGGTGATTTTGTCTTACTCGATGGTCAGCATAAACACACACCACAAACCCAGCATGACGATTGCCTGACGTTGGCAACCATAGATGCACCCATGCAGTTCACCTCGGGGTTGAGCCGACTGCTGAATCCGTTTAGTAGTTTATTTCTTAAATAACAACGAAGCCTCTATTGAGGCTTCGCGTTAGAAACTCGCTGCTTCAACTTCTGCCCTGGGCGGAAGGTAACCACCCGGCGTGCAGAAATTGGAATGTCTTCACCCGTTTTTGGGTTGCGCCCTGGTCGTTCGCTTTTAGTACGCAACTCAAAATTACCAAAACCAGACAGTTTAACCTCTTCGCCAGCTTCTAAAGCCATGCGAATCTGCTCAAAAAAATGTTCAACAATACTTTTGGCAACCGTTTTATTCATGCCAAACTTCTCAAACAGATGTTCTGCCATTTCTGCTTTGGTCAGTGCCATTTTTTTACTCCCGTAGGGTCGCCCCAAATTCTGTAGCCAGCATCTCAACAACAGCAGCAATAGCTGCGTTGATTTCCTGTTCTTCTAGAGTCCGGTCGCTGTGCTGTAACGTCAGTGACAACGCAATGCTGCGTTGCCCCTCAGCCACGCCAGGGCCCTGATAAACATCAAACAAGTTTAGGTCAACTAGATGATTTACGCCAACATTTTCGATTGCGGCAATAATTTCACCGGCAGCAATCTGCTGTTTAACCACAATAGCAAGGTCACGGCGAATCATTGGATACTTAGAAATAGCTTGTGCACGCGGCACTGAACGCTGCGCAATTGCAGTAAACTCCAGCTCAAACACAAAGGTACGACCGTTCAAGCCAAGTTTCTTCTCAAACTGTGGATGAATAGCACCTAGGTAACCAACGCGTTTATCCGCGCGGAATATAGCAGCTGACTGACCTGGATGTAAGGCCGGATGTTGATCGGCCACAAACCGATAACGATGCCCCTCACCGGTTGCCGCTAACAATGCTTCGACATCACCCTTAATATCGTAAAAATCAACGGCGCGCTCACCTTCTTGCCAATGTTCGGCAAAGGCTTTGCCTGCCCGCACACCGGCCAACATCGGTTGCTGACGTACACCATTTTCAGCGCTGTGGTCAGGCACAAACCGCAACCCGGTCTCGCAGAACGATAAGCTCTGTTGCTGCCGCTTTTGGTTGTAGGCAACAGCGCTCAGCAAACCTGGCCATAAACTCACACGCATGGATGACATCTCCAATGAAATTGGAAAGGGCAGCGTCAACGCGGCGCTGTCATCAAACAACAATGCTTGGTGCTTTGGGTCAACAAAACTATAGGTAATTGCCTCTTGATAACCACGATCAATGAGTAAACGCTTGAAATAGCTGGCTGATAGCTGTGCCTCCTGGCGCGGGATCATGCGCAACTGTGCCGCTGGTGCCGCCGCTTCAATACGGTGATAACCGTAGATTCGCGCAACCTCTTCTATTAAATCTTCTTCAATGGCAATATCAAAGCGGAAAGTCGGTACGCTAACCTGCCAGCCAGTGGCAGTCGCGCTAACCTGAAAGCCTAAGCGCTGGAAAATATCGTCTACCTGTGCAGTAGCAACCGCTATCCCAAGCACTTTAGCGAGCCGTGCGGCACGCAAATTCACTGTTTTCGGCTGTGGTATATGCTGCTCTGACTTAACCTCAATAATTGGTCCCGCGTGGCCGCCGCAAATATCAATTATCAACCCTGTTGCACGTTCCATCGCTAGTCGCTGCAGCTCCGGATCAACACCGCGTTCATAGCGATGTGAGGCATCGGTATGCAAGCCAAAACGGCGGGCACGACCAGTGATTGCAGCGGGGGAGAAAAATGCGCTTTCAAGAAAAATGGTACGGGTCGTTGCAGTCACACCACTACCTTGACCGCCAAAAATACCGGCCATGGCCAACGCCTTATGCTCATCTGCGATCACTAACACATCATTGTGCAAGGTCACCTGTTCGCCATTGAGCAATGTCAAGGTTTCACCCTCCACGGCCATACGCACATGAATAGCACCCTGCAATTGATCGTCATCAAAAGCGTGCATCGGGTGACCCAGTTCGAGCAACACGTAATTGGTAACATCGACCACCGGATCGATACTGCGAATACCACTGCGCCGCAGTCGTTCGGTTAACCACAACGGGCTCATCGCCTGGCAATTGACCTGCTCAATCACTCGGCCTAAGTAGCGCGGACAAGCAGCTGGTGCATCCAGCGTGATCGTTCGTTCACGGCTTGAGCTCACCACCACCGCGGCGATAGTCGGCTCAGTCACTGCTAAGCCATTCAGTACGCCTACTTCTCTGGCAATACCTCGCAGACCTAAACAATCCGCACGGTTAGGGGTAAGGTCCACATCCATGCTGCAATCGTCCAACTGTAAATAGGCGCGATAATCCATGCCTACCGGCGCATCTGCTGGCAGCTCGATGATGCCATCATGGTCATCGTTCAAACCTAATTCAGCACGAGAACACAACATACCATTGGATTCTTGGCCACGTAATTTGGCCTTTTTGATCACCAAATCGCCCGGTAAAACGGCACCAAGCGTGGCCACAGCAACTTTCAAACCGGCACGGCAATTGGGCGCCCCGCAAACAATTATGGCGGCTTCACCAGCGCCAATATCAACCTTGGTGACCTGTAATTTATCCGCTTCAGGATGTCGCCAGCATTCCAGCACTTCACCCACAACTACGTTGGTAAATACTTCAGCGACTGGCTCTATGCTGTCAACTTCCAAACCAGCCATGCTTAATTGTTCTGACAATTCGATGCTTGATAGCGCCGGATTCACCCATGTTCTTAACCACTGTTCACTAAATTTCATTGTGCTACCCGGCGCTTAGTTAAATTGTTTCAAGAAGCGAATGTCGTTTTCAAAAAACGCGCGTAAATCGTTCACGCCGTAACGCAGCATGGTTAATCGCTCAACGCCCATGCCAAACGCGAAGCCGGTATATTTTTCACTATCAATCCCTACTGCAGCGAGCACTTTGGGGTGCACCATGCCACAACCAAGAACTTCCAGCCACTGCCCACCCTTACGGCGCACATCCACTTCAGCGGACGGCTCAGTAAATGGGAAATAGGAGGGGCGGAACCGCACTTCCAGCTCTTCTTCAAAATAATTACGCAGAAAATCGACCAAGATCCCCTTCAACTGCGTGAAGCTAACATCGGTATCAACCATCAACCCTTCGACCTGATGAAACATTGGCGTGTGGGTTTGGTCATAATCGTTACGATACACCCGCCCTGGCGAAATAATTCGCAATGGCGGCTGCTCAGTTTCCATGGTCCGAATTTGCACCCCAGAGGTTTGCGTACGCAACATCGTGGTTGGGGTAAAGTAAAAGGTATCATGATCGGCACGCGCCGGATGATTGCTCGGAATATTCAGTGCATCAAAGTTATGAAAGTCGTCCTCAACTTCCGGACCTTCCACCACCCGAAAACCTAAATCACCGAAGAACGCTTCAATGCGTTGAATGGTTTTGCTGACCGGGTGAAAACCACCGACTTGAGCACGGCGGCCGGGTAAGCTCACATCAATTTCTTCGGCCGCTAATTTGGCATTGAGCTCGGCCAGCTGTAACTCATCGTTGCGGGCATTGATGATTACTTGCACCGTTTGCTTGGCTTCGTTGATTAATTGACCCGCGGCTGGACGCTCTTCCGCGCTCAGTTTTCCTAAGCTTTTCAATTGCTCAGTAAGCAAACCTTTCTTGCCTAAATAATCCACTCGAACCTGGTCGAGTTCGCTCGGGGTGCTCGCAGCGGCCACAGCCGTTTGTGCTGCTGCCACAATGTCAGATAACTGCATGACCTTCCTCAATGATAGCCAATAGCGTTGAATGCGCTATGATAGCGAAAAGGCACAAAAAAAGGGAGCATCTCTGCTCCCTTTTTCAAATTCTACCCGCTTACAGAGAGCCTTTGGCTTTCTCTACCAGCGCCGCAAAACCTTTTTGGTCGTGTACAGCGATGTCGGCTAGGATTTTACGATCAATTTCCACTGATGCTTTTTTCAAACCATCAATGAAGCGGCTGTATGACAAACCACTTTGACGCGCTGCTGCGTTGATACGAACGATCCATAATTGACGGAAAGTACGTTTCTTCGCACGACGGTCACGGTATGCATATTGACCCGCTTTGATTACGGCTTGCTTGGCAACGCGATAAACGCGGCTCCGAGCACCATAATAACCTTTCGCTAACTTCAGGACTTTCTTGTGACGCGCGCGCGCTGTCACACCACGTTTTACTCGTGCCATTTGCTCTCTCCTTCCTTATGCGTACGGTAACATACGGGCGACTAATGGAGTGTCAGAGGCGTGCACCATGGTTTTTGGACCTAAATGACGCTTACGCTTAGAACTCTTTTTAGTCAGGATGTGACGCAAATGTGATTGCTTACACTTGAAGCCGCCTGAAGCAGTTTTCTTAAAACGCTTTGCAGCGCCTTTATTCGATTTAATTTTCGGCATGAAAATTACTCCGCATTGGTATTTAACAGTGTAACAGGGTGAGTTTGCTTGCCTTACGGTTCGCGCCCTACTTGTGGACCACAGTTACTTCTTGGCAGGGGCCAGCACCATCATCATCTGGCGACCCTCAGCCCGTCTTGGGAACGATTCACAAATTGAGATCGGCTCTAAATCGGTTTTAATGCGATTTAATAAATCCAAACCCAATTCCTGATGCGCCATTTCACGGCCACGGAAACGAACGGTGACTTTAGCTTTGTCACCTCCCTCTAGAAAGCGAGTCAGGTTGCGTAGTTTTACCTGATAATCGCCTTCGTCAGTACCAGGACGGAATTTAACTTCCTTGACCTGAATCTGTTTCTGGTTCTTCTTTTGCTCTTTCAAGTTCTTCGATTTTTCGTAGAGGAACTTACCGTAATCCATCAAACGACAAACCGGGGGCTCAGCATTGGGACTAATTTCGACTAGGTCTACCCCAGCCTCTTCGGCTAATTGTAATGCTTCAGCAATAGGAACAATGCCTATTTGCTCTGCTTCTACACCGATCAATCGAACTTCTTTTAAACGAATTTCTTCGTTAATTCGATTACTTTTATCGCCAGCTTTACGAGTTGGTTTTCCGCCTTTAATGGTTTATTCCTCCAAAAAATTATCAAATCTTGCGAGTTTGTACTTCGTCTTTTAGTAAGGCAATCACTTGCTCTACCGACATCACGCCGAGGTCTTCACCACGCCGAGTACGAACCGCAACCGCGCCGTTGTCGACTTCTTTATCGCCAACAACGAACAAATAAGGAACACGCTTTAATGTGTGCTCGCGGATTTTAAAGCCAATCTTCTCATTTCTCAAGTCAGCAGAGGCTCTAAATCCAAGTTTATTCAACTCTTTTACCGTATTTCGCACATAATCGGCCTGATTATCGGTAATATTCATCACCATCACCTGCGTTGGCGCTAACCACAGCGGGAAATATCCGGCGTACTCTTCAATCAAAATACCCATAAAGCGTTCTAACGAACCTAAAATGGCGCGGTGAATCATCACCGGTACATGACGTTCGTTATCTTCGCCCACGTAAGTAGCACCTAACCGGCCTGGCAGAGCGAAATCCAGCTGTATTGTACCACACTGCCAAGCCCGACCGAGACAATCATGTAAAGTAAATTCGATCTTCGGCCCATAAAAGGCTCCTTCTCCGGGCAAATACTCAAATTCGATACCATGACTCTTCAGCGCGTCGGCCAGAGCTGCTTCCGAACGATCCCATGTGGCATCATCACCCAAGCGTTGTTCAGGACGCGTGGATAGCTTCACCACAATCTGCTCAAAACCGAAGGTTTTATAGGTCTCGTAGACCATTTTGATACAGCCAGCGACTTC
>DIVC01000122.1:0-1240 GCA_002423905.1 Idiomarina sp. UBA6142 | reverse complement strand
TGTACATGGCCAGGACAGTTCATCGGTTTAATCGCGTATTCGCGTTTTTCCGATTCCGTGGTAAACATCAGTTCCGAGAATTTCTCCCAATGCCCTGAACGCTCCCACAGCACGCGGTCCATCATCAACGGACCTTTCACTTCCTGGTATTTGTACTCGCGTAACTTTTCTCGAATGTAGCGTTCCAACTCAAGAAACACGGTCCAGCCGTTATGGTGCCAAAACACCATACCAGGGGCTTCTTCTTGCCAATGAAATAGGTCTTGAGTTTTGCCAATTTTGCGGTGATCGCGCTTTTCTGCTTCTTCCAGTCGCTGCAAATAGGCGGCTAACTGCTTTTTATCCGCCCACGCGGTGCCATAAATACGTTGCAACATCTTATTTTTGCTATCGCCGCGCCAATAGGCACCCGATACTTTCATAATTTTAAAATGCTGACAAAAACGCATGTTTGGCACGTGCGGACCACGGCACATATCGATATATTCTTCATGATGATAGAGACCAGGCTTATCACTTTGGGCGATATCCTCATCCAGAATCTTTACTTTGTACGACTCGCCGCGTTTGACGAAGGTTTCGCGCGCTTCTTGCCAGCTGACTTTGTGACGCACCACTGAATATTCAGTCTTCGCCAGTTGCAGCATGCGTTGTTCAAGCTGGTGTAAGTCATCCGCAGTTAACGTATGGTCTAAATCAATGTCGTAGTAAAAGCCATTATCAATCACCGGCCCGATGGCCATTTTTGCCTGCGGAAACATCTGTTTAATCGCATGGCCTAACAAATGCGCGCACGAATGGCGAATGATATGAATACCATCATCATCCTTCGGCGTAATGATTTGCACTAAGGCGTCGTCGCTGATTAGTTCACAGGCGTCAACCAATTCGCCGTTAATTCGACCCGCTACCGTTGCTTTGGCTAAACCAGGACCAATATCGGTGGCGACATCAAGTAATGACAAAGGTTGCTCAAAGTGGCGTTGACTACCGTCGGGGAGAGTTACTACAGGCATGACTTATTCCTTTTTCCAGTGGTGGCACCTACCAAGTGTCACTTGCATTTTATGAAGCCGTCACTATAGCCCAGCAGAGCCATTGCTGCAACGCTAAATGGCGATTACACTAGCGCCCATGGACACCCTGATCGGCCCGTTGGCCGCCCTCTCCGCGGCGTTGTTCTGGGCACTTTCTACCTTGCTGTATAACCAAGCTGGAAGTTTTCTCAGCGCCGCACAAC
>DIVC01000022.1:2432-3483 GCA_002423905.1 Idiomarina sp. UBA6142 | reverse complement strand
ACTGTTAATGCCCGCAGTACGCTAAACACTTATTGCGAATCAAGCGGTCATTGTTGCTGATGGCCGTTTGCTTCGCGCAATGCATTGAGCGCTTGGACGTCTGACAACGGCTGGTACGAGGCATGGTTTAGCTCGCAACACCCACCCCTAAACAAGCCATTAAGCGATCATACATGGCGGTTTGTAACGCCGAACGACCACCCTGGTTATCAATCAACCACTCGTCCAGATCAAGTATCCAATCAAGACTTGCTTGGATTTTCGGCAACCGGTCTGCTAACCATGTGAGCAAACGCATTTCCTCATGCCGCAACAGCTGTGGATCAAACTGCTGGGTCAAGGCGTTTAACTGGGGTGCAATTTGTTCAAGTCGGGAAAAGGCGTGTTGCCATGCTGACTCGGTTAGCTTTGATGTAGCGGCAGCGGTTTGCCAGCTCGTCAGCAAGCTGAGGTCACTCTGTGCCTGCCCCCAAGCGCCAATAATCCAAATAATTGCCGCTTGTTGCTGCGCCAATTCCCAGGTCTGCAAGTCTGCAATTGTTGTGGGCGGGAGATTATTTGCATCCTGCAGCGCTGCATTTAGCGCTCGACAGCGTCGAACCTGTTGCCGCTCGGCGCTGCGAGCGCGCGCCCACGTCAGTAGTGAATTGATCCGGTAATAGAGCTGTTGCGCAAACAATAAAAGCAGTTTGAGCACTAGCACAACCGTATTGACGAGGAAACCAAGAGCCTGATAAACCAGAAAAAATATGGCATATAAGAGATGGAGTTGGGCCGCTTTTTTACCGCGCACTTGCACTCCGAACAGTTTTGCCGACGACCGGTTGGGTTTGATCCAGTTAAAACTGCCAAGCTGGTTGCGGGTTGATACGGTGACACCGCTCTTTGATAGATTTACTTTGGTGGGCCCGTCGCCATAGCGCCCCCGCAGGCGAAATTTGCCATGTTGCAGCGCAACCTGAGTGCCTTTCAATACACCTTTTGATAATCGCACACCATGACTGCTGTTAACGGTTAAATTAATACCCGCTGCTTGCATTTGCGCTCGCAC
>DIVC01000022.1:0-2377 GCA_002423905.1 Idiomarina sp. UBA6142 | reverse complement strand
TGTTGTTTATTTCAGCACCCGCTAATTAGTGCCCCCCACCGCTAACGCCTTTCACCATATCCTCGAGAACCTTCTTCGCATCACCAAAGATCATCATGGTTTTATCCATATAAAACAGTGAATTATCTAAACCGGCGTAACCAGGCGCCATAGACCGCTTGATCACCATCACTGTTCGCGCGCGGTTAGCTTCCAAAATAGGCATGCCATATATCGGTGATGATGGATCATCCTTCGCCGCCGGATTCACTACATCGTTCGCGCCAATAACCAGCACCACGTCGGTAGAGGCAAAGTCGGAATTGATTTCATCCATTTCGCACACATCGTCGTAGGGCACATCAGCTTCAGCAAGTAACACATTCATGTGGCCTGGCATCCGCCCAGCGACCGGGTGAATCGCATAACGGACTGTAACGCCTTGTTCTTTCAGTGCTGTGGTTAATTCTTTCACGGCATTCTGAGCGCGCGCTTGCGCCAGTCCATAGCCCGGAACAATAACCACCGAGCTAGCATTCGCCATCATGAATGCAGCATCTTCGGCAGAGCCTGATTTATAGTGTTTTTCGGTCTGGTCGCCAGCGGCGTTGGTGGTATCTGCACTGGCACCAAAACCACCAAATAACACATTAAGTAAAGACCGATTCATGGCTTTGCACATGATGTAAGACAAAATAGCACCCGACGAACCCACCAAAGCACCAGCAATAATCAGCATTGAGTTACTGAGGGTAAAACCAATACCAGCGGCGGCCCAGCCAGATAGAGAATTGAGCAGCGACACCACTACTGGCATATCACCGCCACCAATAGGTGCAATCCAGAAATAGCCAAAAACCAGCGCAATGGCGGTCATAATTAAAAATGACTGCAGCGAATCAGCGATAAAGTAATGCGCACCAAAACCCAGCATCGCCAAAAATAAAATAGCTTGGGTTGGCTTCACCCAAAACCCTTGTAATGGTTTTGCCGCTAACTTAGCCGATAACTTACCCCAAGCAACGACTGAGGCAGTAAAGGTGATAGCGCCAACGAAACAGCCAATAAATAGCTCAAAACGGAACACCGCGTTAAAGTTTTGATTTGGGTTTAATACCGCGGCCACTGCTATCAGAACCGCCGACATACCGACCAGCGAATGCATCATAGCGACAGTTTCTGGCATTTGTGTCATGGGCACCGTGCGAGCGCGATAGATACCGACTCCCGCACCAGCAATCATGGCGCCAAAAATTAACGCTAAAGCAGGGCTCGGCGCTACAAAAAAGGTTGCTACCACTGCTAATGCCATACCAAACATGCCATAGCGATTCCCAGCAACCGCTGTTTTAGGCGATGACAATCCGCGTAATGTCAAAATAAACAAAATCGCACCCACCAAATAGATCCAATCTGCATAGCCGGCAAAATTATCCATCGGTAGCGGTCCTTATTTCTTTTTCTTAAACATGTCCAACATTCGGTCGGTTACGGCAAACCCACCAAAAATGTTGATACTTGCTAAAAATACGGCAATAGCGCCGAGAATTGTGGTTAAAGTAATTTCACCATTAAAGGTTACTGCTTGCAGCATCGCGCCAACAATAATAATCGACGACACCGCATTGGTTACCGCCATCAGTGGCGTGTGCAGTGCCGGTGTAACACTCCAAACCACGTAATAACCAACATAAATTGCCAACACAAAAATAGTAAACACTGCCACAAAAGGAATGCCAACAGCTTGCTCGATACTTTGCGTTAATTCATTCATTTACCATCTCCATCAGGGCTTTTGGTAGAGCACTGCACCCTTATCAACAATTAAGGTTGGTTTCACCATATCATCATCATGCTTGAGCACCATGGTGCCGGTACCACTATCAATCATCGGTGCTAGAAAGTTGAATAAATTTCTCGCGTACAGCGCAGAGGCTTCCGTTGCAACTAATGACGGAATATTATTAATGCCAACAATTCGCACACCCTGCTCGGTGACCACCGTTTGATTTGGTTTCGAGCCTTCAACATTGCCGCCTGAACTGACGGCCATATCAATAATTACTGATCCTGATTGCATTTTGGCGACAGTTTCGGCTTTCACCAAAAGCGGCGCTTTGCGGCCGGGGATTTGCGCCGTGGTAATCACAATATTCGCATTCGACACTGCTTTATCTACGGCTATAGCCTGATCACGAATATACTCAGCTGATGGCTGCCAAGCATAACCGCCGGTGCCAGCTGCCTTGGCTTTTTCTTCCTCTGACATGGGCACGTCTAGCCAACGACCACCGAGTGATTCAACCTGTTCTTTCGCCGCCGGACGTAAATCTGAGGCTTCGACCACTGCCCCTAAACGCTTGGCCGTTGCAATGGCTTGCAAGCCAGCAACACCGAC
>DIVC01000124.1:3008-4357 GCA_002423905.1 Idiomarina sp. UBA6142 | reverse complement strand
GGTCCAAAACACTTAGCCATTAAAGTAACCCGCGCTAAGCTGGAATCACTGGTCGAAGATTTGATCGCCAAGTCACTGGAGCCGTTGAAGCAGGCGCTGAAAGATGCTGAGCTGTCAGTGGGCGATATTGATGATGTGATCATGGTCGGTGGTCAAACGCGGATGCCGAAAGTTCAGCAAGCGGTGACCGATTTCTTCGGTAAAGAGCCGCGTCGCGACGTCAACCCAGATGAAGCGGTGGCTGTTGGTGCTGCGGTGCAAGCCGGGGTATTACAAGGCGATGTCAAAGACGTATTGCTGCTGGACGTTACTCCGCTATCGCTGGGTATCGAGACCATGGGCGGCGTGATGACTAAGCTGATTGAGAAAAACACCACCATTCCGACCAAACAGTCACAGGTGTTCTCAACCGCTGAAGATAACCAAAATGCGGTCACTATTCATGTCTTGCAGGGTGAGCGTAAGCGTTCAAGTGACAACAAGTCATTGGGACAGTTTAACCTAGAAGGCATTCGTCAAGCGGCGCGTGGGACACCACAAATCGAAGTGACGTTTGACCTCGATGCAGACGGCATCTTGCATGTGTCAGCCAAAGATAAAGACACCGGCAAAGAGCAGAAGATCACCATTAAAGCGTCATCAGGCTTGAACGAAGACGAAATTGAAAAAATGGTGCGCGATGCTGAGCTGAATGCTGAGGAAGATCGCAAGTTTGAAGAAATGGTGCAGGTACGCAACCAAGCCGATGCGCTGGTGCATGCGACCCGCAAGCAAGTGAAAGAAGTGGAAGATAGCTTGCCGGAAGCCGACAAAGAAGCCATTGAAACGGCCATTAACGAGTTGGATGCAGCGGTCAAGAGCAACGATAAAGATGCGATTGAAACTAAGCAACAGGCGTTGATTGAAGCATCAGCCAAGCTGATGGAAGTGGCTCAGGCTAAGGCGCAAGCTGAAAGTGGCCAAGCAAACCAGCAGCAAGGCAGCGCTGACGATGTAGTGGACGCTGAGTTTGAAGAAGTCAAAGACGACAAGAAGTAAGCACACGCCCGGCGAGTGTTAGCACTTAAGCTGTCGCAGCTAGACCACGCACGGGGGTTGCCGCCAGGTAACCGCCGTGTGTTGGTTTATAAGGCAAGATGACAAGGTGGATGATAGAGGCGTATGGCAAAACGAGATTTATACGAAGTATTAGGCGTAGCCAAAGATGCTAGCGAACGCGACATCAAAAAAGCCTACAAAAAATTAGCGATGAAATATCACCCTGATCGCACTGCGGGTGACAAAGATTTGGAAATTAAATTCAAAGAGGTGAAATACGCCTACGAGATCCTCACTGACGAGCAAAAACG
>DIVC01000124.1:2648-2971 GCA_002423905.1 Idiomarina sp. UBA6142 | reverse complement strand
GCTCAAGCACAACGTGGTGCAGACTTGCGCTATAACCTTGAGTTGTCACTCGAAGAAGCCGTGCGCGGTAAAGAAGTGGAACTAAAAATTCCTAAACTGAGCAGCTGTGACGATTGTGATGGTTCTGGCGCCCGTGCCGGTACCAGCCCTGAAACCTGTGCACACTGTCATGGCAGCGGTCATATACAAGTGCGGCAAGGACCATTTGTGATGCAGCAGCCGTGCCCAGTGTGCCGTGGTCGTGGCAAAGTGATTAAAGACCCATGCCGCAGTTGTCATGGTGAAGGCCGCGTTGAAAAAACCAAAACCTTGTCGGTGAAGAT
>DIVC01000124.1:2062-2552 GCA_002423905.1 Idiomarina sp. UBA6142 | reverse complement strand
CCGGCTGAAACGCAAACAGGCAAGCTATTCCGTTTGCGCGGAAAAGGTGTACAGTCAGTACGCAGTGGTAGCGTCGGTGACTTGATTTGCAAAGTGGTGATTGAAACCCCGGTAAATCTGTCCGATCGGCAAAAAGAACTGCTGCAAGAGCTCGATAGCTCAATGGGTACCGGGGCTGAGGCAGCTCGCTACCGACCGAAGGAACAGGGTTTCTTTGATGGAGTGCGTAAATTTTTCGACGATTTGCGCGGCTAAGGTCAGTTAACCGAAGGCAACGCAACGAACGACACGAGGTGAGGTATGAAAGCAATGCTGAGCGTGGTTACCGCAGCGGTACTAGCAGTGACTATGGTGAGTTCTTGTACTACCTCACCGACGGGGCGAAAAACGGTCAAATTATTTCCTTCCAGTGAACTGGCAGCATTAGGTGCGGCCAGCTTCAATGATCTCAAAGCACAACAACAGCTGAGCAATAGTAGCGATGATATTC
>DIVC01000124.1:0-2024 GCA_002423905.1 Idiomarina sp. UBA6142 | reverse complement strand
GGCTTGTTGAATGTCGCTAAGAATCAACATCAACTAGCGGCAGTGATTGGTCACGAAATAGGCCACGTCATTGCTGAACATAGTAATGAACGGATGACCGCGCAAGTCGGTGCCGGTTTAGCACTGCAAGTGGGTGGTGCGTTGGCTTATAGCGAAATGGATGATAGTTCGGCAGCTATGGTCATGATGGCGCTCGGTTTAGGGGTGCAAATAGGCGGCATTCTGCCGTTTTCGCGTATTCACGAAAGTGAATCTGATCAGCTCGGCGTTGATTACATGGTTGCTGCCGGTTTCGACCCGACAGCAGCGGCTGATTTGTGGCGCAATATGGCGGCGCTTGGCGGCCCTAGTGGTCCTGAGTGGTTGTCGACCCACCCCGCCTCGAGTACGCGTATTGCTGCCCTCGAACGCTACGCGGTGCAAGTGCAGGGCGCTTATCAGCAAGCGCGAGCGCAAGGCAAGCGGCCAGCCTGTAGCCGGTAGCAGCGCACTGATCCATATTTAGTTATATCTCATACTCAATCAAACTAGTTGTTCATCGCCTACTTTGGTTAAAGTAGGCTTTTTTTAGCGAGATTGCCCCTCTATGTTTGCAACTTGGTTTGCTATTCCGTTTTGGCAACGCGTGCTGGGTGCCTTTGTGCTGGGCATCACGATTGGTCTAATTGATGCCGATTTAGCGCAACAACTGCGCCCACTGGGTACCCTATTCATTAAAGCTATTAGTATGATTGTGGCGCCGCTGATTTTCTGTGCCATTGTCAGTGCTATTCTGCAGTTGCAAGGTAAGCATGGGGTAGCAGCTCTGAGTGCTCGAACCATTGGTTGGTTTTTGTTAACGGCGGTGATAGCGAGTATTATTGGATTAATTATTGGTAGTACCTTAACCATTGCACCGCAGGCAGAACTGGTGGCGCAGGCTGATTACCAGCCTAAGGTAGTGCCAACGCCGACAGAGGTATTACTCAACTTTATTCCGAGTAACCCGTTTGCCGCTTTGGCGGAAGGTAAAGTACTACAAATTGTGGTGTTTGCCGCCTTCATTGGGATTGCTATTCGCCATGTTGGCGCAGCCGCCAAACCCTTTGGCGATGCCATTCAAGCAGCAACCCAAGTGATGTACCGCGTGACTAAAATGGTGCTGGAACTGACCCCGCTTGGGGTGTTCGGCTTAATGGCTTGGGTGGTGGGCTATTTTGGCCTCAGCGCGTTAGTGCCGCTGGGCTCTTTTATTGGAGCGATCTATTTAGCCTGTGTCATTCACATGCTACTGGTGTATGGCAGTATGGTGCGCTTCGGCGCCGGCATGTCGGTGTTGACCTTCTTCAAAAGTATCTTCAGTGCACAGCTGGTAGCCTATACCACGTGCAGTAGTTACGGCACCTTGCCCGCTGCGCATCAAGCGGTAACGGAAAAGCTGGGGGTGAAAGCATCGACAGCTGCCTTCGTACTGCCGTTGGGTGCCACCATTAATATGGATGGTTGTGGTGGTATCTATCCGGCCATTGCTGCTATCTTTATTGCACAACTGTATGGCATATCGCTGGATTGGTTTGATTACCTAGTGATTACCCTTACGGCTACGTTGGCCTCGGTAGGTACCGCTGGTGTGCCAGGCGCGGCGCTGGTGATGTTGACGGTTACCTTGAGTGCGGTTGGACTGCCACTGGAGGGCATCGCGTTTATCGCCGCTGTCGACCGTATCATTGATATGATCCGTACTATGACTAATGTAACTGGTGATATGGCGGTGGCCTTGGTGGTCGATAAACACAACAAGGAAGCAGCATGAAAATTGGGGTATTCGGTGCTAGTGGACGGATGGGGCAAGCCCTCATTCACGCTATCAGCGCACAAGCGCACTTGAGCTTGGCTGCTGCCGTGGTACGTGTTGAGTCGGCGCAGCGTGGGCAAGCCTTGAACGCTGAGCTCAACTATCAGAGCCCAGAGCAAGTGGTAATGGGGCAAGTCGATGTTTGGATTGATTTTTCCCTGCCAGAGCTCGTAGCGGATAATCTGCAATT
>DIVC01000050.1:1104-3389 GCA_002423905.1 Idiomarina sp. UBA6142 | reverse complement strand
CCACGCGGTGAAACACGCAATCAGCGCAATGATGATTCCTGTGTCTTGATGCTGCAATTTGGCGGTTTACGGATATTGCTGCCGGGCGATATCGAGCGCCGCGGCGAGCGTGATCTGCTCGCTTATGGCGCCAATGTGCGGGCGGATATTCTGGTGTTAGCCCATCATGGCAGTAATAGCTCGAGCGAACGCTATTTTTTGCAGCATGTGCGACCGTCGCTGGCGCTGGCGAGTAGGGGCCGTAATAACCCCTATCGGTTGGTGCATCCATTGGTGCGCGAACGCTTAGCCGAACTGCAGATCCCGCTGCTAGAAACCGCTACCGGCGGGCAGATCACGCTATGGAGCGATGGCCGCCGCTGGCGCGCTGAACAACCCTGGGCGGCAGCTGGTCGACGCTGGTTTGATGCCGATTCACAACCACCGCGTATGCGAAACTAGCCAGTATCATGACAAAACGGTTAGAATGTCCCGAATTGTTCCTATAGAAAGCGATGCATGAGCACTGAAACTGTTAAGCAAACTACCTTCCGGCGCTTACTTGGCTACATTAAACCCTATCGGGCGGCGTTTGCCATTTCGATTGTGGGCATGCTCGGCTATGCCGCGGTCGACACCTTCTTTTTCTCACAAATTGAAACCCTCATTGATGATGGTTTAACCGATGGCAACTCGAAAATTCTGATTTACGGGGCTATTTTTGTGCCGGTGGTGTTTATTGCCCGCGGCTTATTCAACTTTATTGCCTCGTACTTTCTCAACTGGGTGGGCTTTCGGGTGGTCACCACCTTACGCCAGCAGTTATTTGATCACATGATGCGCTTGCCGGTGTCATTTCACGACCAGCATTCGACCGGCGATTTGATCTCAAAAATTACCTACACCACTCAGCAAGTGGCCGAGGCCAGTAGCCGCGCCCTGCTGATTTTGATCCGTGAAGGTGCTTTTGTGCTGGGCTTGCTGACGCTGATGTTCTATCACAGCTGGCAGTTGTCTTTGGTGTTTTTGATCGTTGGCCCGCTGATCGCCAAAGTGGTGACTATTGTCTCCAAGCGCTTTCGGATGGTGTCCAGCCGCATTCAAACCGCCATGGGTAGTGTGACCACCACCGCCGAACAAATGATCAACGGCCATAAAGTCGTGGTTATGTACGAAGGGCAAAAGCGTGAATCCAAGCGTTTTAGCGATATTAACAACACCACCCGCAACCAAAATATGAAGTTGGTGAACGCGCAAACCGTTAGCACTTCAGTGATTCAGTTGATTGCCTCGTTTAGCTTGTCGATGGTGTTGGTATTAGCCAGTTACCCGCAGATGCTGGCCGATTTATCGGCGGGTGCGTTTACCACCTTACTCACCGCCATGATCATGCTGCTGCGCCCGTTAAAGCAACTGACCACGGTCAACAGTGATTTTCAGCGCGGTATTGCCGCTGCCACCAGTATTTTTGAAGTGCTAGACCAGCAACCTGAAACCGATTCGGGTAGTCGCAGCTTAGAGCGCGCCGAGGGTAATCTAGAGTTTGATCAGGTGACCTTCCGCTACGACCAAGCGGAGACCCCAGCGCTGGATCAAGTCAGCTTTAGCGTACCNNCCACAATCGGGTGCTATTCGCCTCGATGGCGTGGATATTTACGACTATCGGCTGAAGCATTTACGCCGCCAGTTTGCGCTGGTATCGCAAAACGTGACCTTGTTCAACGATACCATCGCCGCCAACATTTGTTACGGTGCCTATCAGCCAGTAACGCCTGAACGCTTGCGTGAAGTCGCTGAACAAGCCTACGTGACGGAGTTCACCGATAACTTGCCGAAAGGGCTAGAAACTATGGTCGGTGAGAACGGCGTGATGCTATCCGGCGGGCAACGCCAGCGTATCGCCATTGCTCGTGCCTTGCTGCGCGACGCACCGATTTTGATCCTCGATGAAGCGACCTCGGCGCTGGATACCGAGTCGGAACGCCATATTCAAACCGCACTGAGCCGCTTGCAACAAAACCGCACCTCCATTGTGATTGCCCACCGCTTATCGACCATTGAAAAAGCCGATGAAATTTTGGTGCTGGAAGACGGCAAAGTGGTGGAGCGCGGTAGCCATAAAGAATTATTGGCCAAGCAAGGTAATTATTATCAGTTGCACAGCCTGCAATTTAACGGAGCCGACCACTAATGTGGTGGCAGCGCGCTTGGTATGCAGCCACAGTGCGCCCGGTGTTATGGCTGCTGTTGCCATTACACAGTGTATTCGTGCTGATCAGCAGCAGTCGCCGTTGGCTCTATCAACA
>DIVC01000050.1:847-987 GCA_002423905.1 Idiomarina sp. UBA6142 | reverse complement strand
TTGCAGCAACGGGCTGGGGTACCGCTGGTGGTCGCACCGGATCGCGTGCAAGCTGCCCGTAGCCTGTGTGAGTGGCACCCCGAAGTAAATATTTTGGTTGCTGACGACGGTTTACAGCATTACCGCTTGCAGCGCGACCT
>DIVC01000050.1:0-711 GCA_002423905.1 Idiomarina sp. UBA6142 | reverse complement strand
CGCCATTGCGCTGGCTGGAATAGCCGATCCCGAGCGCTTTTTCG
Source organism: Idiomarina sp. UBA6142 (assembly GCA_002423905.1). Classification (GTDB taxonomy): domain Bacteria; phylum Pseudomonadota; class Gammaproteobacteria; order Enterobacterales; family Alteromonadaceae; genus Pseudidiomarina. The sequence continues at coordinate 667 of DIVC01000050.1, read as the reverse complement.
CTACCGTGCGTGGGCTGGGTATTAAGCCGCGTGACTACCTCAGTTTTGCCGATCATCACCCCTTTAGCGCGGCCGATTTTGCCGCCATGGACACCGAGCAGGTGGTGCTGATGACCGAAAAAGATGCAGCAAAATGTCGCGCCTTTGCTCGGCCAAATTGGTATTATCTGCCCATTAGCGCGCACTTTAGTGATGAATTTTGGCGCAGCTTGGCGAGCCGCTTGGCGGCAAAGCTTCAGTAATTTTTCAACCAACGGAGTTGTTATGGCAATTGATGCACGCACCCTCGCAATTTTGGCCTGCCCTTTGTGCAAGGGCAAATTGGTGTGGTTGGCGCAAACCAAGGAATTGGTCTGTCGCGCCGACAAATTAGCCTATCCGGTTACTGATGATATTCCCATGTTGCTGAGTTCGGCGGCACGCGAACTGAGCAGCGACGAGCTCGAGAAGATGCCGTCATGAGCTTCACCGTCATTATTCCAGCGCGCTTTGCGTCGAGTCGACTGCCCGGCAAGCCACTATCGATGATTGGCGACAAAACCATGATTCAGCGCGTTTACGAACGCGCCGCTGCCGCCGGTGCAGCTGAAGTGATTGTGGCCACCGATGACCAACGTATTGTTGATGTGGTGGAAGCCTTTGGTGGCCGCGCCATGATGACCTCCGC
>DIVC01000102.1 GCA_002423905.1 Idiomarina sp. UBA6142 | reverse complement strand
AACACCCGCCGGCGATGATCAGCACTTTGCATATCGATGAAATCAATAATAATAATACCGCCCAAGTTACGCAGCCGCAGTTGCCGAGCGATCGCTTGGGTGGCCTCAATATTGGTGTTAAAGATAGTTTCTTCGAGGTTGCGGTGGCCAACAAAGGCACCGGTGTTGATATCAATAGTGGTCATGGCTTCGGTTTGATCAATGATGATCGAGCCACCTGATTTCAGCTCCACTTTGCGATCTAGCGCCCGTTGTACCTCATTTTCAACATCAAATAGATCAAAAATGGGGCGGTCGCCGGGGTAATACTCAAGCACGCTGGTGAGCTCAGGAATAAACTCCTCGACAAACTCACAGAGTTGCTCGTAGGTGACCCGTGAGTCGACCCGAATGCGCTCAATCGGTTCGCCGACAAAATCACGCAATATACGACAAGACAAATTCAGGTCTTCGTAGAGCAGACCTACTTTGCGCAAGCCTTTTTTACGCTTTTGAATGGTATCCCATAGTCGCCGCAGAAATGCAGCATCTTGGCTGAGCGCCTGATCGGGAGCACCCTCGGCAGCAGTTCGCACAATAAACCCACCATCCTCGTCGCAATAAGGCTGTGCCGCTCGCTTGAGCCGCTCTCGTTCGGCTTCATCCTCAATGCGCTGCGAGATACCAACATGCGGCGACCGCGGCATGAGTACCATGTAGCGCGACGGAATAGTAATATCAGTGGTTAATCGCGCACCTTTGGTACCGAGTGGATCCTTCACCACTTGCACCACCAGCATTTGCCCGGGACGCACCAATTGGGCGATGTCCTTGGCTTGTTCCGAGTGGTTCACTAACTCTTCTTGGTCAATGTGAGTAATAATATCCGAGGCATGCAAAAAGGCCGCTTTGTCTAAGCCAATATCAATAAATGCCGCTTGCATGCCGGGTAATACCCGCGACACCTTGCCTAAGTAGATATTGCCGACCAAGCCACGCTTAGCTTGCCGCTCAATATGAATTTCTTGCAGAATGCCATTTTCAATGAGTGCCACCCGCGTTTCTGTGGGGGTCACGTTCATCAGAATTTCGGCGCTCATGAGTGCAATCCTTCTCGTTGCAGCAATAATTGCTCGGTTTCATAGAGCGGTAAGCCAACCACCGCAGAATAACTACCCTGTAGGTGCGTTACAAACTTACCAGCGCGGCCCTGAATACCATATCCACCCGCTTTGTCGTGGGGCTCACCACTGGCCNNCAAATCGGCTTCGCTCAGATGGTTAAACTGCACTGCTGTGCGCACCAAGCACTGGCTCGCACCGAACTTATCCACTACCGCGACAGCGGTCATTACGGTATGCGTTTGCCCCGACAATAAGGCCATCATGCGACTAAAATCAGCATAGTCGGCAGGCTTTTCCAACACCTGTTGAGCCGCCACCACAATAGTATCCGCACCGATGACATAATAATCGCCGGCTGCTTGATGGCTAGCTAGTACCAGCCCCGCTTGCGCTTTGCTCAAGGCGAGACGTTGCACATAGTCTGCCGCCGCTTCGTGCTGTTGCTTCTGTTCGGGCACCTGTGGCACTACCACCTGAAACGGTCGGTCCAATAGACCGAGTAATTGCTGCCGCCGTGGCGACGCTGAGGCGAGTACCAACTGCATCATGCTAGCTACCGAATTGCGTAATGTTGACGGTATTTGCGCAGCAACAAATACACCCACGGCCACGCAACCATTGAGGTTAACACTGGGTACAAATAGGGTAGATTAAACACCGCATCGTTCAGCACATGTTCCAATTCATAGACGATACCGCGTTTCACTAAAACCAATAACCCAACAAACAGCGTTTGCTGCAGTAACGATTGATTGCGGAAGCGCTGAAAATGCCGCAAAACTGGGTAAGCAACGGCTAATAAAGCTATGGTATAGATACCAAAACCCGAACCCATTAAAATATCTGTGAGCACACCAAGTACCAGCACAGTTACCAAGCCGACACGATGCGGTATTGCCATCAGCCAATAAATCAGTACTAAGGTCAACCAATCTGGACGCCACATTTCAAGCATCGGCGGTAACGGCAATACCATCAGGACGAGTGCCGCTAAATAGCTCATCAGTAATGGTATCAGGCCAGCTTTAACCCACATCGGTGACCTCCTTGGTGGCTTGCTCACCCTGGCTGTTTTCACCATCCGGTTGGTCAAAAACTGGTTGCTCATCGACATCGCCCGGCCATAACAGTAACAAGCTACGCACGCGATCAAGCTGAGCATAGGGGCGCACACTGACGCGGGCATATTGGAATTGTTCATTGCGATCTATATCGACCACCTCAGCCACTGGATAGCCTTCGGGGAACACCTGATCCAGACCCGATGACAACAGTACATCGCCCACCGCAATGTCGGTACTGTGTGGAATATACATCAGTGCGAGTTTTTGCAAATTGCCGGTACCCTGCGCCAGCACCCGAATATCGTTGCGCTGCACCCGCAGTGAAATTGCGTGACTTTGGTCAGAAATCAGCAGTACCCGCGCGGTGGTGCGGCCAACACTGACTAACTGCCCAACAATACCAAGATTATCTAACACCGGCTGACCAACATAGGCGCCATCGCTCGAGCCCTTATTAATCACCACCTGATGCGAGAACGGATCAGAGGCTACCGCCACCACTTCGGTCACCATCCGGCGGCTGGTGCCGCGCACATCAGAGCCGAGAAGCTGGCGCAAACGGTCATTTTCGCTTTCAATAAAGTTAAGCCGCTGGACCGCCATTTGTAACTCGAGCAATTGGTTGCTTAGGCGTTCATTATCGATACGTAATGCTGTACGGGTAGTAAGAATATAATCAACGCGGTCAGAAACTTGTTGGGGTAATACGGCAAGGTATTGAATCGGGGCAACGACGCTGGTTAAAAATGAACGCACCGGCTGCATAGCATTGAGCCGGTGGTCTAAAAATAACAGCAAGCTCGCGCAACTCAGCGCGATAAGAAAGCGTGTGCGTAGCGATGGCCCGCGTTCAAACAGCGACTTCATCGGGTCGCTTACTCATAACTGAACAGGTCACCGCCGTGCATGTCAATCATCTCAAGGGCCTTGCCGCCACCACGGGCAACACAGGTCAAAGGATCATCCGCGACAATTACCGGGATACCGGTTTCTTCCATGAGCAAGCGATCAATGTCGCGCAACAAAGCGCCACCACCGGTCAACACCATACCACGCTCAGAAATATCCGAGGCCAACTCTGGCGGCGATTGCTCCAGCGCGAGCAATACCGCACTGACAATACCCATCAGGGGTTCTTGCAGTGCCTCCAGAATTTCATTGCTATTGACGGTGAATGAACGCGGCACGCCCTCGGCTAAATTACGGCCACGCACTTCAATTTCACGCACTTCTTCGCCCGGGAAGGCTGAGCCAATTTCATGCTTGATGCGCTCTGCAGTTGCTTCACCAATCAGCGCACCAAAGTTGCGACGAATATAATTGACAATGGCTTCGTCAAATTTGTCGCCACCAATGCGCACCGATGACGAATACACCACGCCGTTTAACGAGATAATGGCCACTTCGGTGGTACCACCACCGATATCCACCACCATCGAGCCGGTGGCTTCGGATACTGGTAAACCAGCACCGATGGCGGCAGCCATGGGCTCGTCAATCAGGTATACATCGCGGGCACCAGCACCGAGTGCTGATTCTTTGATAGCGCGCCGCTCAACTTGGGTTGAGCCACAGGGCACACACACCAACACCCGCGGGCTAGGGCGGAAGAAATGGCTATCGTGTACGCGCTTAATAAAGTGCTGGAGCATCTTTTCAGTCACATCGAAGTCGGCGATCACACCGTCTTTCATCGGCCGAATGGCTTTGATATTACCCGGCGTACGGCCAAGCATCAGTTTCGCTTCGTGACCTACCGCGGCAACAGTTTTAGGCCCACCTGAGCGCTCTTGACGAATAGCGACTACTGATGGCTCATTGAGCACGATACCTTCGTCCTTGACGTATATCAGCGTATTTGCTGTACCCAAATCGATCGATAAATCGTTGGAGAATAATCCCCGAATTTTTTTAAACATGGACTGGCCAATCCCTTACAAATGAGTCGCGTATGACAATCTTCGTACTTTAGCAATGCAAACGGCGTACGGCAAGGCGTTACGCAGTCATCTTACCATGCTTTTACGTTCACCGATTAACGATGTTAAGACAATTTTTACCAGCCCAGTTCACGG
>DIVC01000105.1 GCA_002423905.1 Idiomarina sp. UBA6142 | reverse complement strand
ATTTCAAGCAGCAGCGCATCGCCGCCAATGAAACCGTTACCGATAGTTTTGGACTGCTCAATGCCCAGCTGAACTTGTTCCCGCAAGTCGTGAATGATCTCGGCATGAGTATCTACATTAAAGGCGAAAACTTAACCAACGAACTCGGTTTGGTACATAGTTCATTTCTGAAAAACGACGCCCCAATTCGTGGCCGAAACTTCAGTATTGGCCTGCGTGGTGAATTCTAGCGCACTCCGCTAGCGCTTTATCGCAGCGCGCCATTCCTTGCTGCCTGCTTTGTTACACTATCCATCAACAGTGCTTTCGATGAGACAGGAACAAAGCAGGCATGCGGGTAACGCGATATCTGATAGGACTATTGATGCTGCTATTAATGAGCAACTCGGCGCAAGCCGAGTTGACCATTGAGCGGATCTTTTCAGCACCTAACTTAACCACCGACGCGCCGCAGCAATTGCGCTTTTCACCCGATGGCTTAGTAGTAAGTTACTTAGCTGGCTCGGCTGAACAGCCAACCGTATATGATTTATGGCTGTATGAGATCCGTACCAATCAGCACCGTCGCTTAGTCAGTGCTGAGCACTTGCTCAGCAGCTCTAGTCGCTTATCGGCGGAAGAACAAGCACGCCGCGAACGCCTGCGTATCCGCGCCAGCGGTATCGTCGATTACAGCTGGTCACCCAATGGCGATGCCATTTTATTCCCACTCAATGGTCAATTATTTCTTTATCACTTGCATGATAACAGTGTGAAACAACTCACCGTGGCCACCATGAGCGCCACCGATGCCCGTTTTTCTCCACACGGCAGCTTCGTCAGCTTTGTTCATGACCACAACTTGTGGGTGATTGAAGTTGCCAGCGGCACTGTTCGGGCGTTGACCCGCGATGGTACCGCCACCGTCAACTACGCCACCGCCGAATTTATTGCCCAAGAAGAAATGCAGCGTATGAGTGGCTACTGGTGGAGCCCCAATGAACAGCATATTGCCCTGACGAAAGTCGATGTAAACCCAGTTGCAGTGATGTCACGCACCGACATTCATGCCGACCGCACCGAACTAATACAACAACGCTATCCAGCCGCAGGTGCCGCTAATGCCGTGGTCGATCTGGGCATCCTGACGCTCAGCAATGCAGCCGGCGCCAGCAGCATCCATTGGCTGCAACTACGCACCCAACATGGTCATGGTTATCTAGCTCGAGTGAACTGGGTGCCCGATAGTAATCGGCTCAGCTATCAATGGCAAAATCGCAGTCAAAATGAGCTGACCATTTATCTACACGCGCTCAATGAGCCGCGCTCACAGCTGCTGCTGCGAGAAACCAGCGATCACTGGATCAACCTTCATGATGACCTGACCTTTTTAGCTGACGCACGGCATTTTATTTGGGCCTCAGAGCGCAGTGGTTTCAAGCATTTGTATTTATATCGGCTCGACGGCAGCCTGATTCGACAACTAACCAGTGGCGATTGGCAAGTTGATCGCCTCGCTCGTATGGATGAAACTGCCGGCTATGTCTATTTTACCGGACGTTACCACAGCCCCATAGAACGGCATATCTATCGCACCAGTTTGACCACCAGCAATCCCAGTCAACCGACCCAGCTGAGCAGCCAAAACGGGATGCATGAAGTGGTCTTTGATCAAGCTGCGCGCAGCTATATCAATTATTTTTCCAGTCCCCAGCAACCTCCACAAGTCAGTTTGCATGGTCCTAGTGGTGAGCGCATCGCCTGGTTGCATGAAAATAAACTGGATAGCACACATCCACTGGCAGCTTATCTGAGTCACTGGCGCTACCCTGAATTTGGCACTCTGACTGCCGCAGACGGGCAAACCTTGCATTATCAACTGACCAAACCGGTGAATTTTGCCGATAACCGCCGCTACCCAGCAGTGGTACTGGTGTATGGTGGTCCTCGCGCGCAGCGCGTTACCCGCAGTTGGGGTGACTACTTTAGCCAGTACCTCGCACAACAAGGCTTTGTGGTGTTTCAGCTCGATAACCGCGGCAGTGGCAATCGCGGTAAACTGTTTGAACGCCCTATTTTTCGCCAACTGGGCCAGGTCGAGGTCGCCGACCAGCAAGTAGGCCTGCAATTTTTACAGCAACTCCCCTACGTGAATGCTGAGCGCGTTGGGGTATTTGGCCATAGCTACGGTGGTTATATGGCATTACATATGGTGTTGCGCTTACCCGAAGTAGCCAGTGCGGTCGCCGGCGCTCCGGTCACTGATTGGGCCTTGTACGACACCCACTATACCGAGCGCTACCTCGGTACCCCGCAAGATAACGCCGAAGGCTACCGCCGTGCCTCGGTCTTGACCTACGCCAAGCAACTCAGCAAACCCTTATTGATCTACCATGGTATGGCGGACGACAACGTCCTGTTCGAGCATAGCGCCAAACTGATGGTTGCCTTGCAACAACACTTGCTGAAGTTTGAGATGATGGCCTACCCCGGCAAAGCTCACGGCTTATATGGTCGCAGTACCAGTATTCATCGTTACCAAATGATTGCCG
>DIVC01000118.1:6877-11215 GCA_002423905.1 Idiomarina sp. UBA6142 | reverse complement strand
CGCTGCGCGGGCAGGAGCCTTTCGACTTAAAATGATTGACCGCGACAGAAAACAATTCATCGTTCGGTAAGGCTTTAAATTGGTGCACCAGCGGCGGCCTACTGCGGGTGCCAAATGGCGCTTGGCGGGAGGTGATCACAGCACCATGTGGTGTAACGCGGTCGGCACGGTAGATCAGACCGTTGGTAATGGCGTCGGTGCCAAAACGGCCCAAATCGGCTGCTTGTGCGGCATTAATAAAGCGCCAATCCTGACCACTTGAGGCACGTAATGCAGTGGTCAATTCGCTAATCGCACTGTGCTCATCATAGCCATCATTTTCAATTTCCATCAGCCCAATCACATCGGCGTTGAGCGCACTTAAGGCGGCAATAATTTTGCTGTGTTGGCGGGCAAAGTCAGCAGCAGTTCGGGCGCCGCGCTCGGTTGGAAACACCTTATCAGGGCCCTTGCCATTGAAGTAATTCAAGACATTAAAGGCTGCTACCCGCAGCGTTTGCGCGCTGACTTCAGGCGGTGGCTGGGGGCGCGGATTGCTGGTGATAAAGGTCGGTAGCTGGGTGGGTTGCAGCTGATAGTTACCATTAAATTCACTCAAAATGCCGACCACATTAGCCACACTATCGCCACTTCGTAAGGTGTTGGTGGCGGTTAATTCGGGGCTTGGATAAATCACTTGTCGCGGCTTTTCCGCACGGTTGTCATCAATGCTAAGGCGCGCCAGCAGCGCTTGCTGGTTGGCTGCATGCGCCGCAGCACCGGGTGGGCTTATTTGGGTGGCGGTGTATTGCTGTTGCGGTGCCACTTGAAACTGGCCATGCCGCGATAGCGGGTAATGCCCAGTGACCACTAAGGTTTGCGCCAAGCGCACCGGCATGTTTTCTAACGCCTCGAACACGCTGAAGTCGGTCACTGGTAAGGTCAGTAACTGTGGTGCTGGTAGTGGTTGATCGGCACAGCGCTGCTCTAAGATCGGTTGCCGTAATCCGGTGACTTGGTTGGTTTCGCTGACCGTGCCACTGACCAACAGTGACTGCCCAACCGTGACCTCGGCAAAGCTCTTATCGGTGGCAATAAACAGGGCTTCAGACGTGCTTGGGTCTTGGTCGGCATCGCCCTCAAGGCTGTGCAGGTAAAAACCACCGAGCGCATCGGCTGCTTGCCAACTGGCTACCACCACACCTCGCACGGTGACCTGCTGATCGAGCAACGGGCTGGTTGCGGCACTGCCTTGGATGACATGAATGGGAGTAACTGCCACAGCACATAGGTCAACCGTTGCGGTTTGCTGTTGACAGCCGACGCTGAATAACAGGGCGCTGAGGGTAATGGCTAAGCAACGACTACGCGGCATAAAGGATCCTAAAACATCTAAGGTTAACGGCGAGCCGACAATTCGGTACGGCGAATTTGTACCACCAAGGCAAATTTTGGATGGTCAAAATAGTGGGTTTCATGACTAATCACACGACGCAACTGATCTAACTCAAAGCGCCGCAAAAACAAATTATTAGTACCTTGCTGCAGCGCTGCTTGCGCCTGCTCGGTAAGGCTTACACTGCTAAATATCACCGGCTGCGGCTCGCGATATTGCAGTTTGCTATCAATGTGCAAATAGTTCGCCACCAAATAAATGTGCAATAAACCATCGAGCTCCCACACTGGTTGTTGGCTGCGCTCAGCGCGGTCAATGGAGGGCGGCGGCGGTGGGGTGTCGGCTTGCTGCACGCGGAAGGTTAATTGCCCCTGTTGTTGCAACTCCAGCAGTTGTTGTAACGGATCGCGCAGCTGCTCATCGTCACTGGTCACCTGCAACTGGCGCGGCGGCAATTGATAACCATTGGCAAGAAAAGTATCGGCATAATTGCGCCCGCCAAACAGCCGCATCTGAAAATTTTGATTACGAGTGAACACCGGTTGCCGATAGCTCACATGCAACAAGGGCGTGGCCACCTTACGGCGGATCAACTGTTGCCGTAAGTCCGCTAACTGATGGGTACTGGCCGGCATTAAGAACGGTTGGTTGGTCATCGTCATATCGCCACCGCCGCCATCAATCACCACCGGAGCTTGGGTAAAACTGGCTAAAATGCGCTGCGGCTGATACCAATCTTGTCCGTCAGGTAAGTCTAATTCGGCCCAATCATGGCAGGGTAGTTGCTGTTCACCGCTAAAAATAGTTTGCCAGTTGTCGCGCGGGCATTCGGGGAGCTGGTGCAACAAGGCCCAAAAATTAGGCGCATAGTAGCGGCTCAGCAGGTCATGGGCGCGGCTACTGACTGAGCCCGGCGGCAACCACTCAAAATGCTCTAATGGACCATCGCTTTGCTGGTGTTTGATCACCAACACTTCCACTTCAAACCACCGTAAATCGGCAGCGTCGGTTTGCGCCCAAGCTGGGATTGCAGTCATGGCAACAGCCACTGGCAGTAATCGATAGAACCAGCTCATGATAGATGCATTCCCTTATTGCCCACAAAAGTTACGCACTGCGATGTTGATCAAAATCGTGTAACAACGACTCTACCAGTTTCAAGCGCGCTTGAGTATCGTCAATTTTGCCAAGAATACGTAAACGATTGGGCCCATCGATGCGGTATTGCTGCGGTTGTTGTTGCATCAATTCAATCAAATAGTTCACCGATACCTTGGTGGCGGCGGTAAATTCAATGGTCACCCCTTGCGGTCCACCATCAACTTTGCGAATGCCGAGGCTATTCGCGAGCTGCCGCAATGCAGCTATACGAACTAGGTTTTTCACCGCTTCCGGTAGCAAACCAAAGCGGTCAATCAGCTCGATTTGTAGGTCATCTAAGCCGGCCGTATCGGTTGCACTGGCAATACGTTTGTAAAGGCTTAAGCGCTGATTCACATCGGCAATGTAATCATCCGGCAACAACGCCGGCAGCCGCAAATCAATCTCCGATTGCTGCTGCAACAGCTGCTCGAGCGCTGGTTCGCGCCCTTCGCGTAACGCCTGTACCGCTTGCTCAAGCATTTCCATATATAAACTAAAGCCAATGCTTTCAATTTGCCCACTTTGCTCATCACCGAGCAGCTCACCAGCGCCACGAATTTCCAAATCGTGGGTGGCCAACATAAAGCCGGCACCGAGATCTTCGAGCTGGGCAATAGCTTCCAGCCGTTTTAGCGCATCTTTGGTCATGCGTTTCGGGTGGGGCGTAAGTAAATAGGCATAGGCTTGGTGATGCGACCGGCCGACCCGACCACGCAATTGATGCATTTGCGCCAAACCTAAATGATCGGCGCGATCCATGATAATGGTGTTGGCAGTGGGCACATCAATACCGGTCTCAACAATCGTGGTGCACACCAACACATTAAAGCGCTGGTGGTAAAAATCCGACATGATGCGTTCAAGGTCGCGTTCACGCATTTGTCCATGCGCCACGGTGATGCGCGCTTCGGGTACCAGCAGCTCCAAATCAGCCGCAGTTTTGTTGATGGTGTCGACATTGTTATGCAAGAAATACACTTGGCCACCGCGCAATATTTCACGCAAAATGGCTTCGCGAATAGTCGCTTCATCGTATTCCCGCACAAAGGTTTTTACCGCTAAACGTTTGGCCGGCGGGGTGGCGATAATGGATAAATCACGTACGCCATGCATGGCCATGTTCAAAGTGCGCGGAATGGGCGTGGCGGTCAGGGTCAGAATATCGACATCGGCGCGCATGCGTTTTATCGCTTCTTTTTGCCGCACCCCAAAACGGTGCTCTTCATCAACAATCAANNATCAGCCAAAATCTGCGTGGCTTGCTTGGCGCTTTTAAAGCGCGACAGCACCTCAACCCGCACCGGCCAGTCGGCAAAGCGGTCTTTAAAGTTTTCGTAATGCTGTTGCGCCAACAGTGTGGTCGGTACTAGCACCGCTACCTGCTTGCCAGCATTCACCGCAACAAAGGCAGCGCGCATGGCTACTTCAGTCTTACCAAAACCAACATCACCGCAGACTAGACGATCCATGGCGCGCGGCGCTTGCATATCGGCCAGCACACCAGCAATGGCGGTTTGTTGATCATCAGTTTCTTCAAACGGGAAAGCGTGGGCGAAGCGTTGGTAGTCGGTGGCATCGAGCGGGAACGGAAAACCGGGTTTGGCTTCGCGGCGGGCATACACGTCGAGTAACTCGGCGGCGACATCACGGATTTTTTCTGCCGCTTTGCGTTTGGCGCGGTCCCAGCTGTCGTTGCCAAGCTTGTGCAGCGGTGCGGCAGACTCTTCACCGCCACTATAGCGACTCAACAGGTGCAGTGACGCCACCGGTACATACAGCTTGCTCTGGCTGGCATATTCAATGGTGACGAATTCGGTTTT
>DIVC01000118.1:0-6822 GCA_002423905.1 Idiomarina sp. UBA6142 | reverse complement strand
CAAGAGCTTGGCTTCAGTCAGGGCAAACGAGTTGACCAGCGGAGCCACCAAGATACCGCTGAGGTCCTGACTGTGAACAAAGGCATCAAAACTGGCAAAGCTCGGCAGCGATAAGCGCAACGGTGCCAGCAGCTCTTTCAATATTTCCCGGCGACCGGCCGATTCAACCGCAAATAACACCCGATAATGCTCGGCGAAATGCTGCTCCAACTGCTGGCGCAAGCCCTGCAGCGGCTCTTTCGCTTGATGATTGACCGCAATAGCGGCGACGCTTTGGGTGGCAAATTGCTGTGGGCCGGGCTGCGGTTTATCGGCGGGAATGAGCGCGCGAATGCGCGGGCGCCGTTTAAATTCGCTATGCAGCTGATCGACGGTGAGGAACAGCTGGTGCGGCGGCAGCAATGGCCGTTGTTGATCATAGCGCCGCTGTTCATAGCGTTGCGATAGATCATGCCATAAACCATCGAGAGAGCTTTGGATGTCACCACAGGTCACCACTAAGGTGTCATCGGGCAAATAATCAAATAAACTGGCGGTGCTGGCGAAAAATAACGGCAGATAGTATTCAATGCCGCCGGGTAACTGCCGCTGCGATACTTGATAATACACCGAATCACGTTCGTTGGAGGCGCCGAACAACTCGCGATAGCGCGCGCGAAAATGCTCGATACCGGCATCATCGGTGGGAAACTCATGGGCTGGCAGTAAATTAATCGCATCCACGGTACCGGCTGACAGTTGCGTGTCGGCATCGAAGATTCGAATCGAATCCACTTCAGTATCAAAAAAATCAATCCGATAGGGAACTGTGCTACCCATCGGGAACAGGTCAAGCAACGAGCCACGGGCGCAGAACTCACCATGCTCCATCACTTGTTGCACATGGCGATAGCCAGCGCGCTCTAAACGCAGGCGCAGGGCGTGAATATCAATGTGCTGCTGAGTGGTAATTTGTAATGCTTGCCCGGCCACATAATTGGTCGGTGCCAGCCGATGCAGTAAGGTATTCAACGACACAATTAAGGCGCCGCGCTGCAAGCTAGGTAGCTTGGCCAGCACACTCAAGCGCTCGGAGATAATATCTTGGTGCGGCGAAAAACTGTCATAGGGCAGGGTTTCCCAGTCTGGGAACACCCACACAGCCGCTTCTGCGGCCGGTAAAAATGCATTAATTTCTTGTTCCAGCCGGTGCGCCTGCGGGGCATCGGCAGTCACGATCAGCAGCGGCCGTGATTGCTGTTGAATCAGTTTGGCAAAGGCTAGTGCAGCACTGCTGCCAGCTAATTGTTGCCAACTCATATCAGCACTAGCCGATGTGGGAAACGGTGGCGATAGAACGGAAGCCTTGGTCATATGTGTGTGATGATTCTTTCTAACAGCGGGTTAAATAGCGTGTAGGCAAGTATACCTGAAGTTGTCGCTTGGATCAGTGGCAAGATTTCTTTATGCTTGCAGCGCCTCATCAATTTTAGTGGAGACGCCTTTGTCGGCTGTTATTTTCATCGCTCAGCGGTTTGGCCGGTCCAATTACGGCAATCGCTTCGCGCGCTTTATCAATCGCTTTTCATTAGCCGGCATAGTGCTGGGGGTTGCCGCTTTGATTGTGGTGGGCTCAGTCATGAACGGCTTTGAGCAACAACTGAAAGATCGTATTTTAGGGGTGGTGCCACAATTATCAGTGCTGCCGAACGAGGGTATGGCATTGTCCGATTGGCAACCCTTGGCGGCAAGCTTACCGACGCTGCCGCAACAAACTGCATTGCTGCCACAAGTACTGAGTGCTGGGGTGGTGCAACACCAGGGCCAGTTAAAGCCAATATTTATTCAAGGCGTATTTGCCGAGCACCCAGATAGCGCGGTGCAACTCGATCCATTGCGGCGACAATTACAACTCGGTAGTTTTCAGGCGTTGCAACCGGGCAGTTACCAACTACTTTTGGGGCAACAGCTGGCCACCGAGTTAAGTGTCTGGCCGGGCGATAGAATTCGTCTTGTGGCGGCGGCTGGTGGGACCTATACGCCGTTTGGCTTAGTGCCGTCGCAGCGCCAATTTACCGTAGCCGGTATTATTGCCATGCAATCTGAAGCCGATGCGCAACTGGTGGTGATGCACGGTGTTGATGCGGCACGATTACTGCGCTTGGGCGATGATCAAATAACCGCATTACGCTATTTTTTCAGCGATCCGTTTGCCGCCTTAAAGGGCCAGCAGCAGCTCGATAGCGCATTAGCGGGGGCTTATCGCAGCGAAAGCTGGCGCCAACGTTATGGCGAATTATTTGATGCGGTGGCGCTGGAAAAAACCATGATTAGCTTGATGCTCGGGCTGATTATTGCGGTTGCCGCATTTAATATTGTGTCGGCGCTGATGATGATGATCCAAGACAAGCGCGCCGATATTGCCATTTTACAAACCATGGGCTTGCGGCGCAGTTCGCTGTATTGGATTTTTGTGCTGAATGGGCTGCGCAATGGCATTGTCGGTGGCCTGTTAGGGTGTGGGTTGGGAATAGCTGTCGCGCTCGGTATCAATGACTTGTTGTGGGCCTTTGGCGTGCGCACCGACTTCACCGCCAGCGGCGGCTTACCGGTATTGTTGGTGCCGCAACAAATCGTCTTGATCGTTGTTACCGCCATGCTGCTGACCTTGTTAGCAACCCTTTATCCAGCCTGGCGTGCCAGTCGAATTTTGCCCGCGGAGGCACTGCGTTATGAATGATGTGTTATTAGCTTGCCACCAATTAAGTCGGGTCTATCAAGATGGCCAGCGGCAATTGCAGGTGCTCAACCAGGTTGATTTGCAACTGCATCAGCACGATATGGTGGCCATTGTCGGCAGCTCTGGTTCGGGCAAAAGCACCTTGTTGCATTGCTTAGGCGGTTTAGATCAACCCAGTTCAGGCACGGTATATTTTCAAGGCCAAGCCATTCATCAATGGTCAGCCAATCAATTGGCCGATTGGCGCAATCAGTCGTTGGGGTTTGTCTATCAATTCCATCACTTGTTACCGGAGTTCAGCGCGCTTGAGAACGTTGCCATGCCGCAACTGATTGCCGGCCATAGCCAGCGCCAAGCGCTGCAGCAAGCCAGCGCGATGTTGGCATTGGTAGGCCTTAGCGAACGCGAGCAGCATCGCCCGGCAGAGCTCTCTGGTGGTGAACGCCAGCGGGTAGCCATCGCCCGCGCCTTGGTGAATAGCCCGCAGTTGGTGCTGGCTGATGAACCGACTGGTAACTTAGATGCGCAAACCGCCGAGCAAATTTATCACTTGTTACAACGCTTGAACCGCGAATTAGGCACCGCATTTGTGATCGTCACCCATGATCAACAGTTGGCTCAGCAATTGCCACGGGTATTGCAGCTCCATCATGGCCAATTGCAAGCCAGCGCCAGTGAGTCGGCCACATGCTAGCGCAATTAAGGCTGACCTTTTCGCTCGCTCGGCGCTTTCGTGCTGGGCGCGAGCGCAGTGGCTTCTTGTCATTTATTTCCGCCTCATCGACCTTTGGTATCGCGCTTGGCTGCAGCGCTTTTATTGCTGGGCTGAGTGTGATGAATGGCTTTGCTGATGTATTGCAGCAACGCTTTTTAAAGCTGGTGCCACAAGTTGAATTACGCGCCGTTGATGGCGTGTTGCAGCAGCCCGAACAGTTACAGTCGCTGGCGCTAAGCCACCCGCAGGTACTCAGTGCGCAACCGGTCATTCGGACCCAAGCGATGATTCAGCAAGGTACTCGGTTTACTGCGTTGCAAGTCAATGGCCTAGCTATCGACCAGCCGCAAGCCATTGAAGACTACCTGCCAGCTGCCGCGTGGCAAGCGTTACAGCAGCCGCAAAGTTTAGTCATTGGTAGTGGCTTGGCGCGCCTACTGGGGCTCAAGGTCAACGACAGCATAACCGTGTTGGTGGCCGACAATGATAGCTTTCGCCAGCCGCAACGCAAAATCATGACGGTGGTTGGGGTGTTTCATTTTGGTGGCACTGTCGATCATTTTATGAGTTACACCTCACTCGACAATGCCCGCCAATTGTTGAACATGAGCAGCGGCGTGAGTGCCATTGAAGTGCAATTGCGGGATGTTTTCAATAGCGGCCAAATTGCCATGGACATTGGCCGGCAAACCCGCGAGCCGCTGTATCTGGATCACTGGATGCGCAGTCACGGTCATTTGTATCGCGATATTCAATTGGTGCGGCTGATCATGTACGTGGTGTTAGTGCTAGTGTTAGCAGTTGCCTGCTTTAATATCGTGTCAACGCTGATTATGACGGTACAAGAAAAGCTACGCCATATCGGGATATTACGCACTATGGGTTTGCGTCGTGCCCAACTGATGCAGGTGTTCATCTGGCAAGGCCTGCAAAATGGCGTGCTAGGAGTGTTATTAGGGGTGGCCGGTGGGGTGGCTTTAACACTGGCTATTCCGCAGCTCATGGGCTGGCTACAGCAGCTAACCGGCAGCAGTGTGTTGGCCGGCGATGTATACTTTGTCGATAGTATTCCGGCGCGGCTGGTGTTGGTTGATGTGGTGGTGGTAGCTGTTGCTGCCTTGTTGATGAGTATGTTAGCAACGCTTTATCCGGCTTGGCGGGCCGGTAACATTGAAGTGATTGAGGCACTCGAGTAATTAGTCGTGCGGTGACTTTTTATCGAGCAGTTTTAACCGGGCAAGCATGCGGGTTTTGCGGGCTTGCCATGCTGTCACCACCGATTGCCGCCATAATAATCGAATAGTGAAGTAGCCAAGGATACAGGCGACCGTCCCTAAAATCAGGCAGCCAAGTAAAAAAGCCGGGCCAATGGTGGCGATACTACTGGCCAGCCATTGCCACGATAGCTCAAAACTAAATTGTTGCTCAGGGCTGCCAATCAAGGCGCTGCCAACCACGTAACACGAATAAAAAATCACCGGCATGGTAATCGGGTTGGTGACCCACACCAACGCCACCGAGAGCGGTAAATTCACCCGAAAGGGTATGGCCAGCGCGGCTGCTATGACCATCTGAAAGGGTACTGGAATAAAGGCACAAAACAGGCCGACCGCGAAAGCGCCGGCTGCAGAACGGCGATTGAGATGCCATAAGTTCGCATCATGCAGCAGCCTGCCGAATATCTTCAGCCCGCGACTGGCGAGCACGGCATCATGGCTAGGCATTATTCGCTGTATAAACTTTTTTGGCATTGCGCAACAAACTCGTTATCGATAAAAAGGTACAACATCCATGGACAGGTGGTTGTGCATGTTTTTGCTCGGCCTCGCCCTGAGCTTTATGGTTGAGGCTATCATAACATCAACACAGGCGCTCGGTCTGCTGTTGCTAGTCGCATTATTGCTGTTGTTAAACCTAGGGTTGCGTTGGCAACCTGGGGCGCTGCCCGCCCGCAGTCCAGTGCTGCTGACGCTGCAGCTGCTGGTGGCACTATTGTGCGGGATTATTTGGGGTGCTGGCAACGGCTATTCCATCAGTCAGTGGAAATTACCGGCCGAACTGGTTGGGCAAACCATCAGCGCAGAATTAGCCATCAGCGAAATCACCCACATACAGCCCGGCTATTGGCGGCTGCAAGGCGCGTTAACCACGGCTCACCCGCAACTGCAGCGGCCGGCGCTGGTGCGGCTCAATTGGTATGAGCCGAAGCCAGCACAGCGGCAACCGCTGGCTGGCGAAGTATGGCAGCTGCAGGTGCGGTTGCGTTATCCGCAAGGGCAACGTAACGACGGTGGCTTTTTCTATCATCGCTATTTGCTCAGTCAGCAGATCCGCGCGCTGGGTAGCGTAGTCAGCGGCGAGTGGTTGTCGGGTCAGGCTAATCTGCGCCAACAGCTGTATCTGCAGCTGCAGCAGCATACTGCGAAGTTAAGCCATGGCGGCGTGCTGTTGGCGTTGCTGGTGGGCGAACGGCAACAACTTAGCAGCGAGCATTGGTGGGTATTTCAACGCACCGGCTTGGCCCATTTAATTGCTATTTCCGGCTTGCACTTAACCTTGGTAGCCGCCGCTGCACTGGTGTTGGTCAGGCTATTGTGTTGGCCTCTGGGGAAGTCGCGGCGCGGCCGGGATAGCCGTAATATTGTACTGGTTAGCTACGCCATCGCCTTAGTGGTAGCGCTGGGCTATGCCTATTTGGCTGGTTTTGCCACCGCAACGGTCAGGGCGCTGCTGATGCTTAGCGTGGTATTTGTGCACAAGCTGTTAGGCGTGCGC
This sequence comes from Idiomarina sp. UBA6142, assembly GCA_002423905.1. Classification (GTDB taxonomy): domain Bacteria; phylum Pseudomonadota; class Gammaproteobacteria; order Enterobacterales; family Alteromonadaceae; genus Pseudidiomarina. The sequence goes on along the minus strand of DIVC01000118.1, from coordinate 613 downwards.
ACGCCGCCAGCGCGGATATTGCTTCGTGCCGCCGCGCTGGTGGTGGTCGTTGAACCGATGGCAGTGCTGCAAAGTGGCTTTTGGTTATCGGTTGCGGCAGTGGCAGCGATTATTTTTATGCATTGGCGCTGGCAGCCGATTCAGGGCAAATGGTCGAGCTTGCGCATGCTGTGGCGGCTGGAGCTGGTGCTGACACTGGCATTGTGGCCGTTAACCGCATTGTGGTTTGGCGGTTTGCCCATGGCAGCGCCGCTGACTAACTTGCTGATGATCCCGCTGTTTACCTTTTGGATTTTGCCGCTGGCGCTCGCGGCGTTAGTGCTGCAATTGCTGCAGCTGGAGCTATTCAGTAGTTGCTTACTGCAGCTAGCTCATTGGCCGTTGCAACTAAGCTGGCCAGCGCTGCATTGGCTGGCTGATCAATCGTGGCAATGGTTATCCAGTGCGGTGTTCAGTGGTTGGAGTATTAGCCTGTTGTTGCTGCTGATGCTGCTGCCTGGGTGCATGCGCTGGCGCGTGGCTGGTGCCGCGCTAGTAGTGATTGGGCTGCATATTCACAGCCTAGTACGCGCCCTCGATAGCGACTTGCAGTTACACCTGTTAGACGTTGAGC
>DIVC01000078.1 GCA_002423905.1 Idiomarina sp. UBA6142 | reverse complement strand
GTACCACCTTACGCAGCCATGGGTAAGGTGCGAGCGAGTCCAAGGCCGGTGCTCGCGGCGAAACTAACCCCAGCCAAAAGTGGTCCGGTTCGAGGCCGCGATTAATGTTATCGGGAAAACCGGGCAAATTATCGATGACTACCTCAACCACTCCTTCGCGGACACCAGCCACATACACCCTGAGCACTCGGTACATGCCAGTTTCAACCACCAGTACCGATTGTTGATCAGCACTGATCGCAACGCCATTGGCAAATTCTAGTCCACTCACGACCACATCAGTAACCCCACTCGCTGGATCATAGCGCAGCAAGCGGCCATGTCCGCCATGCTCCATAATATCCAACAGGCTTGCAGCGTAGCTACCACCATAGGCGGCGGCGCCAAACTTGGTTGAGGCATCAGAAAAGTAGATGCGACCATCAGCGGCAATATCGACATCATCGGCATAGCGGATCGGTTGACCGGCTACCTGATCAGTGAGCACTTGCACAGTGCCGCTGGCATCAATACTCAGTAGACCGTTATAGGCATCAGCAACAATCAATTGACCAGCGCTGTTAAACTCCATACCCAGAGGGCGACCGCCGGTATCGGCAAAGACTTCTAGATCTCCGCCCCAGTGTGATAGTCGTAAGATTCGCCCATCGTGAGCGCTAAAATACAGCCTACCTGCTGTATCCATCACAATATCTTCTGCACCTGTTATAGCCGACTGATAGCTAACGTCGACCTCAGCGAGCCGATGGTTGACGGCAAAGTCGTCAACATAACCTAAGTTGGTAGGCGCTTGCCAAGCTACCGGGGTAATAGCCACGGGCCAGAACACTAAGTAGGCGCCAATCACAGCAACAAACAGTAGGATAATTCGCATGAGCATACTCCAAATCATGAACCGTTATACCCTAAAGGGCTGCTGATGAAAGCGCAAGACAGCAGCACTATGCCGCCATAAAAGATTTTAATTGTTTCATGTGAACACGGCGGTTGTCTGCTATATCTATAGGTAACTGTTTTCTAACAACCCATGCAAAGGAATTTATGCTGCGTTTATTTGGGGTCGGTGTGCTTGTTGCTCTGATTTGGCTCGGCTTAGCGGTGTCCACTGCTGCGACATCGGAGCCCACCCCTATTCGTGTTGGGGTGTATGAAAACCCACCGAAAATTATGTTGAGTGAACGGGGACACATAGACGGTATTTTTGGTGACGTGTTGGCTCATATAGCCGAGCGCGAGGGCTGGCAGGTAGAGCCCATTCCATGTCGCTTTAGTGACTGTTTAGATCTGCTTCGCGCCGGCGAGCTAGACCTGCTCCCCGATGTTGCTCTAAGTGTCGCCCGTGATCGCGACTTTGAGTTTCATCCCACGCCGGTGTTGCGCAGTTGGTCCCAGCTGTATAGTCACTCGCCATCTGCAATTGCTAGCCTGATCGACCTTGATGGGATGCGGATTGCGGTGTTGCAAGGTTCAGTGCAACAGGAATATCTACGCAATTTGACCGATAGTTTTGGCTTAACTGTGCAGTTCGTCGATGTTATCAGCTTCGCGCAAGGCTTCCGGCTACTCGAACAACAGCAGGTTGATGCGGTAGCGGCAAATCATCTTTATGGTGATAACCAAGCCCGCGAACATAATTTTTATGCCACGCCGGTGATGTTCCAACCGGCACCGTTGCATTTTGCCGGCAATCAGCAAACCGCCCCGGCACTGATCGCGACGATTGAAGGGTATATGACTGCTTGGCAGGATGACCCACAGTCGGCATACACCCACATTATGAAAAAATGGCAGGTGTTCGCCGCAGAGCCAACACCGCAATTTTTTTATCATTTAGTTTATGCGCTGCTAGCAATGTTGTTATTGGTGCTTGGCTTTACCTATTTGCTCCGCAACCAAGTTAAATCACGCACCTATCAATTGCGGCAAAATGAACAACAGCTGAATACTATTCTCAATACGGTGGAAGCCTACATTTATATTAAAGATCGTGATGGGCGCTACACCTATGCTAATCAGCGCTTTGCCAACCTGCTGGCTACCACACAAAACGACCTCATCGGCTCCCTCGATGATAAGTATTTCGATGCGAAAACCTGTGCGCATATTCACCACAATGATCGTCGTGTCCTTGACTTAGGTGAGCGGGTCGTCGATGAAGAAACAAATCGTGTGCGAACCGGTGAATTACGTACGTTTTTATCGGTTAAAATCCCACTACGTAACCCGCAAGGAGATATTTTTGGGCTCTGTGGTATCTCTACCGACATTACCGAGCACATTAATATTCAACAGCAACTCAATCGCTTGACCTATTTTGATTCAGTTACCGGTCTTGCCAATCGTAATCGGTTGATTGAACACCTCGATCACGCCATTGTCAGTTATCAACGCACACATTATGAAGGTGCGCTGTTTAGTATCGATTTGGTCGGTTTTACGGTCATCAATGATACCCTGGGGCATGCCGTGGGTGACGATTTATTGCGCCAAGTTGGGCTACGTATTACTAGCTTAATTGACGAAACGGCCACCGCAGCACGCCTAGGGTCTGACGATTTTGTGGTGATCTTAGAAGATTTAAGTAATGACCGAGAACATGCTATTTTGGGCGCCAGAAACTGGGCAAAAGCTCTGATGACAGCGCTCAGTGAACCATTCGAATTGGCTGGTAACCAGCAAAAGATCTCGATTAATATTGGTGTGACGATGTTTTCCGACATGACCGATAATGCCGAATCGTTGCTAAAAAATGGTGACTTGGCGTTAACCGATGCAAAATTGCTCGGCCCCGGTGGTGTGTGTTTCTTCAATGTGGATATGCAGCAAAATATTACCCGCCGGGTGAAAATCGAGAATGCGCTGCGAAAAGCCATAGACAATAATGGCTTACAGCTTTATCTGCAGCCGCAGGTGAATGCTGCTCAGCAAGTTATAGGCGGTGAATTATTATGTCGTTGGCATGACCCAGAAATGGGTGACATTTTACCGAGTGAGTTTATTCCAGTAGCTGAAACCACAGGGCTGATTATTGACCTCGGTGATTGGGTGGTGCGTCAAGCCTGCGGCATTCTGCACGAATGGCAACAACATGAACGTTTGCGTGAGCTCAGGCTGGCGGTCAATATTAGTCCACGGCAATTTAGTGAAGGCAGTTTTGTGCAACAAATTATGGAGTGCATTGTTGCTGAACGTATTAATCCAACATTATTGGAATTAGAAATTACCGAAGGAATGCTGATTAAGGATGTTGAGCAGGCCACCCGCAGAATGACACGGCTCGCTGATGTTGGCGTGAAGTTCTCATTAGATGATTTCGGCACTGGCTATGCATCCTTGGCGTATTTGCGCCGTTTACCGCTGTATCAATTAAAAATTGATCAGTCGTTTGTGCGCGACATGCTGCTGAATAACAACGATGAAATTATTGTTCGTTCGATATTGGGATTGGGTCGCAGTCTGGCATTAGATGTTATTGCCGAAGGGGTTGAAACCTACCAGCAAGCGAAGCGGTTGCAAGAAATGGGTTGTGCCAAGTTTCAAGGCTTCTATTTTGGGCGCCCTGCTCCTATTTCCGAGTGGCAAGAGCGGCTTGGTAAATCATTAAACATTGACTACGTTGGATAGCGCAATTCAATGAGCCATCACCACCATCACCATCATAAGCATGATGACGAAAATCCCTCGCAACGCATAGCTTGGGCATTTTTTCTGAATGTCGGTTTCACAATGATTGAATTTATTGGCGGCCTTCTCACCAATAGTACTGCCATTTTGGCGGATGCCGTGCATGACTTGGGTGATAGTCTTGCCATCGGCAGTGCCTGGGTGCTCAATAAACTCAGCGGCCGTGACCCTAGCCACCGCTATACCTATGGTTATCAGCGCTTATCGCTGGTTGGAGCTTTGGTAAATGCGATTATTTTAGTGGTTGGTTCAGTGTGGATTTTAACGCTGGCGATACCACGTTTGTGGCAGCCCGAAATGCCCCATGCCGAGGGCATGATGGCATTAGCTGTCCTTGGGGTGGCAGTGAATGGTTTTGCGGCCTACAAACTGAGCCGTGGTAAAACCATGAATGAACGGGTACTGAACTGGCACTTATTAGAAGATGTGCTGGGTTGGGTGGCGGTGCTTATTGTTTCGATTGTACTGATGTTCGCTGACTGGCCGATTTTAGACCCATTGTTATCGATAGCATTTACCTTATTTATTTTAATCAACGTGTTCAGAAGCCTCTGGCAAACCATCAAGTTGTTTGTGCAAGCAGCGCCTGATGAAGCCATGACGGCACAACTCAATCAAGCGCTGCGCAGCTTAACCGAAGTCGATGATGTGCATCATTTGCATGTCTGGTCACTCGATGGTGAACAGCATGTCTGTACCGCACATTTGCTGTTACACACTGACTATAATGTGTCGGAATTACGCCAGCTTAAAGCGCAGCTTGCCGAATTACTGCAACCGTTTCAGCTAGCACACACCACGATCGAGTTTGAGTTCCCTGACGAGCATTGCCGCGACCAACACTCACATCCATGACTGTTGGCTGCTATGGATATTCGTCAGCCATTGCTGCTGCAATGCGTAAGCGGTGTGCGCGGGTTGCCAGCTAATGCGCTCTTGCCCGGCAGCGCCAATCAGCTGCAATGAAACCAAGCCGAGCAGGCGTTGCCAAGGTGATTGATCGACATTGATCTGCTGAATTTTGTGGAGTGGATACCAATGTTCACGCTGGCCCAAGACTCCTTGTCGAAGCACCAGCCACTGTGCCTGGTAAGCATACCGGTAGCAGCGCCAGCGAGCGATCAGCCAGATTTGCAGCAATAACCACAATCCCGTGATCAGACGCAGCGGGGCATCGGTGTGAGTGGCGGTTAAAAAACTCCACCAACTCATCGTCATGGCTATCAGCGCTAGCACCAAAGAAGGGCCCAATAGTGCGGCGAATGGCAATCGTTGCCAGCTTAACTGCTCCGGATCGGGCAGCCGCAAGTGCTGGCGCAAGGTGGTGACGATGGACCTATCTAACACCGGCAAACGGAATACTTGCTGCTGCGACTGCGGTTGTTTGCTCGGCTGTAATTGATTCAGGGTGAGGCTCCAGCGTTTTAGCAGGCGTCCCCGAAGATTTTGTTTGAACACCACGCGTTGGAGTTTGTGGTAGCGAAAAC
>DIVC01000024.1:7762-9199 GCA_002423905.1 Idiomarina sp. UBA6142 | reverse complement strand
CAACTCGCATCGTTTGCTTATTTTTTAATCTGACTTGGCTGATACGCTTGATTTTTCGGCTTTACTTGCTGCTTTTGTATCCACCTGCTCACAGCACTCATCACTGGCATCACCAACAACATGTTCCAACTTTAGTTTTTTAACAGTACGGAACGTGGTAATTGGTCCAGAGATTGCGTAGAGCAGAAAAATAGAAAACAACACCAGCGACGGTTCAGTCGCCACAATGACAAAGGCAAGAACGATAATCAGGATGACCATGAATGAAACTCGGCCACGCCAATCAACATCTTTAAATGAGTGATAGCGGAAGTTACTTACCATCAACAGGCCACATACTATTGTTAATCCTGCGGCCACATAATGAACATCGCTTGGGTTAATTGCATACTTGCTGCCCACCCAGACCGCGCCCGCTATAATTGCTGCAGCACTCGGAATGGCCAAGCCTTGGAAAAAACGTTTATCGACAGTATCAATATTAGCATTGAAGCGCGCTAGCCGCAGTGCACCGCCAGCTACAAATATGAAAGCCGCCAGCCAACCGAGTTTACCCAAATCGTGGAGCGCCCAATTATACATAACCAGTGCCGGCGCCATACCGAAGGATACGATATCAGCCATGCTATCGTACTCTGCACCAAAATCGCTTTCGGTATTGGTCATTCGGGCAACGCGACCATCAAGACCATCGAATACCATGGCAATGAATATTGCGACAGCCGCAGATTCAAAATGGTTGTTCATGGATGCCACAATAGCAAAGAAACCCGAGAACAGACCTGCTGTCGTTAATAAGTTGGGCAATAAGTAAATACCGCGATTCTTAGCATTGGTCCGATGTTCGGTATTAGTTGGCATAGTCGCATCCTTAATGTCATTCCGCACACCCCATCCTTAATGATGGGGTGCGACAGGATAACATAGCTTGTTTACTCATTGCGAGATGAGCAATTCATCACCCTTCACATCAACGTGAATAGCCTTACCAGGAAGCAATTTGCCCGCCAAAATCCGCTGCGCCAATGGGTTTTCTAGTTGTTGCTGGATAGCCCGCTTCAGTGGCCGTGCGCCATACACCGGATCAAACCCCGCAGCAGCTAAATGATCGAGTGCATCATCGGTAAGTTGCATAGTGTAGTCACGTTCCGCCAAGCGCTGATAGAGCCGCTGCAGCTGAATGCGCGTGATATTGCGGATATGACTTTGTGCCAGTGGGTGAAACACCACCGTTTCATCGATACGATTCAAAAACTCGGGGCGGAAGTGTTGCTGTAAAATAGCCATCACATCTGCCTTCATTTCATCATAGCTTTGGCTATGAGCGCGTTCTTGAATCATGTCCGAACCTATATTCGAGGTCATGATGATCACGGTGTTGCGGAAATCGACGGTGCGACCATGACCATCGGTCAAGCGCCCATCATCCAGAACCTG
>DIVC01000024.1:7243-7716 GCA_002423905.1 Idiomarina sp. UBA6142 | reverse complement strand
GACATATCGATACGGACCATGGCGTCATCGGTGTCGAATAGGAAATTCGCCAATGCTTTGCATAGCTCGGTTTTACCCACACCTGTTGGACCCAGAAATAAGAACGAACCGATGGGCCGCTGCGGGTCCGACAATCCGGCACGTGAACGGCGAATAGCATTGGCCACCGAGATGACCGCCTCATCCTGTCCGACCACGCGCTGATGTAAATTGGTTTCCATATTGATCAATTTTTCGCGCTCACCTTCGAGCATTTTACTGACTGGAATGCCGGTCCAGCGCGACAATACCTCAGCAATTTCCTCTTCAGTGACTTTATTTTTCAGCAGTTGCATGACCTGCCCTTCCGCTTCTACGGCAGCTTTCAATTGCCGTTCAAGCTCTGGGATACGGCCATATTGCAGCTCCGACATACGATTTAAATCACCTGCTCGTCGAGCAATATCCATGTCAGTACGGGCTTGTTCAAGTTG
>DIVC01000024.1:2852-7238 GCA_002423905.1 Idiomarina sp. UBA6142 | reverse complement strand
GCGCTTCTTGCTGGCATCATCGGATTCTTTTTGTAACGCCTTTTGCTCCAATTGCAATTGAATGCTGCGGCGATCGAGTCGATCCATGTCTTCAGGTTTGGAATCAATTTGCATACGAATGCTCGATGCTGCTTCATCAATCAAGTCAATTGCTTTGTCTGGTAACTGCCTATCACTGATATAACGATGGGATAATGACGCAGCAGCAACAATTGCCGGATCGGTAATTTGCACCGAATGGTGTAATTCATAACGCTCTTTCAAGCCGCGTAAAATTGCAACGGTATCTTCTACACTCGGTTCTTCAACTAATACTTTTTGGAAACGGCGTTCTAACGCTGCGTCCTTTTCAATATACTGCCGATATTCGTTGAGCGTCGTTGCACCAACACAATGTAACTCTCCACGCGCAAGGGCTGGCTTCAACATGTTGCCGGCATCCATAGCACCGTCAGCTTTACCCGCGCCGACCATGGTGTGTAATTCATCGATAAATAAAATCACCTGGCCATCGTGTTTGCTAAGTTCGTTCAGAACTGCCTTCAACCGTTCTTCAAATTCGCCACGGTACTTAGCGCCAGCCAACAGTGCACCAAGATCGAGCGATAGTACCCGCTTATTCTTCAGCCCTTCTGGCACCTCACCATTAACGATTCGTTGCGCAAGCCCTTCAACAATAGCGGTCTTGCCCACACCGGGCTCACCGATCAAGACCGGATTATTTTTGGTACGACGCTGCAGTACTTGAATGGTACGGCGAATTTCTTCATCCCGGCCGATTACCGGGTCTAACTTACCCTGCTCTGCACGTTCGGTCAGATCAATAGTATATTTATCCAGTGCTTGGCGCTGATCTTCGGCATTTTGGTCGGTCACTTGTTCACCGTTTCTGACTTGGTTAATGGCTTTTTCTACTTTATCTTTGCTGATCCCGAGTTTCTTCAGAATGTCACCTAACTTGCCTTTGTCTTCGGTAGCGGCTAGGACATAAAGCTCTGAAGAAATGTAGCTGTCTTGGCGCTTTTGCGCATATTTATCGCAGAGATTGAGTAGATTAGCCGTAGCGGCTGATACTTGCACCTCACCACCGCTGCCCTCGACTTGCGGTAAATTATTCAGCGCAGTCGCCAACTCAGCGCGCAGCAGCGCGGCATCTATTTGTAACAGCGTCAATAATGGGCGCAACGTTCCGCCGTCTTGATTCAATAATGCCTGCATTAAATGGATTGGCTCAATAAATTGGTGGTCACGCCCCAACGCCAATGACTGAGCATCCTGAATGGCTAGTTGGAATTTGTGAGTCAGTTTGTCGAAACGCATAAGTTCACCTCGAAAGTTTCAATAAATCCTGAATCTTTATGTGGGTATTTTTTCGGCAGTTTCAAGGGGGGCGTATTAAGTTTTGTAGATTAAGCTAGCAATTCGACCACACTGGGGGTTGCGCCGATAAGAACTAAAGCGCTCGTCACTATAAGTACATAGACCGCTCAAGGTCACCTCTTGAACACCATGCAAATTCAAGATACGGCGTGCAAGTTCGGCTAAATCAGCATGCCACTTACCGGTTATATGGGGGCGAAAAGTATGATGATCAAGGAGCTGATCACGGTCAAAGGCTGCGCGTACTTCGCTCCCTACCTCAAAATAGTCCTGTGATATCGCAGGGCCAATATAGGCGCTTAATTGTTTTGCTTGATGGCTCAATGTTGCCAGTGTTTGCTCAACAATACCCTGCGCTAGCCCGCGCCAGCCGGCGTGAACTGCAGCAATTTCAGAGCCATCAGACGACACCAATAGAATCGGTAAACAATCGGCAGTGAGCACCGCACAGACGCTCTTTGGTTGACGTGACACGATGGCATCAGCGGCTTGCCCAAGTCGCGCTTGCTGATAGTCGACGACCACAGTGCTGTGGTATTGCTGTAACCATTTTACCGGGCCAGGTAGTTTCAATTCGAACCCCAGTTGTCGACGATGGCGAATAACCGCAGCGGGATCATCACCAACGTGCGCAGCGACATTGCCGGGACGGGTGACGGTGGTCACGCAAGCCGAGACTCCGGCAGGGAGCTGCCAGTCTGGTACTAGGTAATCTGGGTAACTATTAGTCAATGGGATGTTCTTTGCGATCAAGCCGAAGTTGCTCAACAAGAGTGATAAAGTCTGCCGGTAGCGGTGCATCCCAGCTCATCCATTCACCCGTGATCGGATGATGCAGTGATAATCGTGCGGCATGCAAGGCTTGGCGCCGAAATTCGCGTAACGTCTCGAGCAGTTCCGGTGATGCTGCACGAGGCGGCCGTGGACGCCCGCCATAGGTGTAATCACCCACCAACGGATGGCGAATATGTGCCATATGGACACGAATTTGGTGGGTGCGCCCCGTTTCTAAGCGCAACCGTAGGTGAGTATGGGCACGAAAACGTTCAATCACACGGTAATGCGTGACTGCTGGGCGACCATTAGCTACCACGCCCATATGCGTGCGCTTGGTTGGATGCCGGCCAATAGGTTCATCTACCATACCACCTGCGGTCATAGGCCCATTACACACAGCTTCATACTCACGCGTTATTTCGCGATTTTGCATAGCATCCACTAAATGTGTTTGTGCCGGCACGGTTTTGGCGACCACCATTAAGCCGGTGGTATCTTTATCGAGTCGATGAATAATTCCTGCCCGTGGCACTTGGTCAATGGCTGGGTAATAATGCAATAAAGCATTCAACAATGTACCATCTGGCATACCAGCACCGGGATGAACGACTAATCCGGCGGGCTTGTTCACTACCAAAATGTGATCGTCTTCGTAGACAATATTCAGTGCGATATCTTGCCCTTCAAAACGCTGCTCTTCAGCTAATTCGCCGCGCACCGAAACTGCCATTCCGGCCAGCACTTTTTCACGCGGCACACTGCAGGGCTTGCCATCGAGAGTCACGCGCCCGTCTTCTATCCAGCCTTTCAACCGTGAACGTGAATAATCAGGGAACAACTCAGCGATTGCTTGGTCCAATCGTTTACCATTCAAACTGGCTGGTATTTCACTCGATAAAACTATCTGTTCACTCATAAAATCTAATATGGACCTGTGAAAGCAACTGTCGCTGCGTTAGAATGCAAAAATCAATGTGTGTAGTGTACCTGTTTGGTGGTTCAAGCACCAAAAAATTAAATCAACCGAGATTAGAACAACAGCTTATGAAACTGCGAATTATTCTGGCTTGTATCGCCAGCCTCTACCTTGCTGGCTGCGCTGGCTCTACAGATAGTAAAGATACCCCCGTGGTTGTGAGTGATGCCGAAACCGGTTATCAAGCTGCTCGGAATCAAATTAATAGCGGAAACTTCTCGGCAGCGGCAGTAACACTTACCCAGCTATCAACAAGATTCCCATTCGGACCATTAGCGCACCAAGTGCAAATGGACCTAATTTACGTGCACTACAAAATTGGTGACATTGATAAAGCGCTGGCAACTATTGACCGCTTTACTCGGTTAAACCCAAACCACTCTGATATTGACTACGTTTTGTATATGCGTGGTCTGGTCAATCAGCGGGCTGACCACAACACGATTCAGGAGTTTGCTGGGATTGATCGAGCCGACCGCGACCCCTCGAAGGCCAAAGAAGCATTTAATGATTATGCCGAGTTAATCCGTCGCTTCCCGGACAGTAAGTATGCTGGAGATGCACGCCAACGCATGCTGGGAATCAAGGGCCGCTTAGCACGTCATGAGCTGGCAATAGCCAACTACTATATCAAGCGTGAAGCATGGTTAGCTGCGGCAAACCGTGGTAAATACATACTTGAGTACTTCCATGATACCCCTGAAGTTGAGCAAGCGCTGATCATCATGGCCACCAGCTACGGGGCACTTGAACTGGACCAACTCCGCGATGACGCTATTGCAACGTTGCAGACAAACTTCCCGAACAGCAGATTCTTCAACTAACAAATAACAACGCCGTGTCACTACACGGCGTTTTCGTTTTCTTCGCCGGTCCGAATACGAATAACACGTTCTACTGTGGTAACAAAAATTTTGCCATCACCGATTTTCCCAGTTTGTGCAGTTTCCATAATCGCATCAATACAACGCTCAACTTGATCATCAGGTACCACAATCTCGAGTTTCACCTTGGGTAAAAAATCAACCATATATTCAGCACCACGGTAGAGCTCAGTGTGGCCTTTTTGCCGACCAAACCCTTTAACTTCCGATACGGTCATGCCGGCAATACCGACTTCAGAGAGCGCTTCGCGCACATCATCGAGTTTAAACGGCTTAATAATTGCTTCAATTTTTTTCATGTTTCGCCTCGTTTAATAACTGCCGGTCTAATTCGTACCTATAGTGATTAGTAATGGGATAGCGACGATC
>DIVC01000024.1:0-2838 GCA_002423905.1 Idiomarina sp. UBA6142 | reverse complement strand
CAGCGCCGACTGATCACCCTCTACATAGCGTTCCACAATAGCATCCAAAGTGGCGTAATCGGGAAGACTGTCTTGATCAGTTTGACCCGGCGCCAATTCAGCGGAAGGCGGTCGATCAATAACTCGCTGTGGAATAATCTCGCGTTGTCTATTACAAAAACGCGCCAGTTCAAATACTAACATTTTAGGCACATCTTTCAGTGGGGCAAAACCACCACACATGTCACCATACAAAGTACAATAACCAACCGCTAGCTCACTCTTATTGCCGGTGGTCAAAACTAAGCTGCCAGTTTTATTAGACAGCGCCATGATAATCACACCACGACTGCGTGCTTGTAAATTTTGTACCGTAATAGGGCTCTCATCGGCCACGAATAACGGTGCTAGTTGATTGACAAAACTATCGTAAATCGGAGCAATGGGAACACAACTATAGGCGACACCAAGACGTTGTGCCTGAGCTTGAGCATCTTCGATACTCATGGACGAGGTATAGTGGAACGGCATCATTACCGCGTGCACATGACTGGCGCCAATGGCTTCAACTGCTAACGCAAGAGTTAGCGCCGAATCAATACCACCAGATAATCCCAAGGTCACACTGCGAAAGCCATTTTTGCTGACATAATCACGAATACTGAGCACTAAGGCTTGGTAAATTTCCTGCAAATCATCGCTTGGCTTAGTCTGTTGAGGCCCATTGCGTAAGGCGACATGGCCCTGCTTGCTGATACTGACAGAGCAGATACTCGGTTCAGCATGTGGCAATTCGGCCACTAGGTTACCGTCCTTATCCAGCACGATGGAATGTCCATCAAACACCAGTTCGTCTTGTCCGCCGATTAGATTCAGGTACATTAACGGCCGTTTGGTCTCGCCACTGCGTTGCTGCAACATCTGCAACCGTTGCTGGTGCTTGTGTCGCTCAAAGGGTGAAGCATTAATCACAACAACCCAATCGACTTGTGCTGCTGTCAACTCAGCCAATGGCTCAGAATGCCAAATGTCTTCGCAAATCAGCAGGCCAATGCGATGACCCCGAAACTCAAAAAAGCCCGGCTGGTTGCCACTAATGAAATAGCGTTGCTCGTCGAACACACCGTATTGCGGAAGCCGCTGTTTGCGGTAATTTGCTATTATTTGGCCTTGATACAGCACTGCAATACTATTGTAGAGTGCGCCAGCTTGGTATTCGGGATAGCCGATGATAACTGCTGCATGCTGAGCTGCTGCAGCAATTCTAGCCAGTGCCGTCTGTATTTGCGGGTACAGGTCGGCGCGCAGTAACAAATCTTCAGGGGGATAGCCAGTAATCGTCAATTCAGGAAAAACAATCACATCAGCGGCAGTTTGCGCCGTGACAATATCAATGACCTGTTCGGTATTTCCATGGATGGCGCCGACAGTTAAATTAATCTGCGCAAGAGTGACCACAAGTGCATTCATAACGGTGCTTGAGCTCCAACAACAACGATGTTGCGCATGATATAGCAAGGCCCGTGTTGCGGCAAATAGTGCCACAACTAGTCGCGTAGATTAGTCCGTTAATTGGCCAAGGATGAACTGGCTCCCAGCACTATCAAGGAGCCAGGTATTACCTCGTTGAATCGCTATTTCCAGCCATTGATAGTAGACGTTACGATGCACTTTCGCATGCAGGTTCTTGCCCAAATCAATATACGGAAGTCCGCCTTTGAGCAGTAATGGATAGTCAGTGGAAAGTGGTATCTGCTCACCCAAATTGGTTTGCATTACGATAATTTCGGGCTGCTGCTGTTGCACCTGCCATTGAGTAATAATGAACGGAGCATCATCGACTTGAATCTTTACTTTTTCATGCGGCGTGATGAGAAAATAGTCGGTTCCATCACAGACTAATACTGAGGCAAACAAACGCACAATCTTTTGGCGTTGAATAAGACTCTCTTGATAGTACCATTGCCCATTGCTGTCGATACGTAGGGGTATTTCACCACAATAGTCAGGCTGCCATAGTTCGGTTGGTGCTTGTCGACGCTGTTGCAACGATATCAGCAACTGCGAAAGATCCATAGTTAACCAACCAACCGCTTCTGTCGCAGCAGATACCAAAGCGTCGCTTCAGTGCGATTAGACACTTTGATCGCTTTAAAAATAGCGGACAAGTGCACGCGTATGGTTCCTTCCGTGATCCCTAATATGGTCGCAATTTCTTTGTTAGATAAGCCTTGTGCCAATAATTGCATGATCTCTAATTGGCGTGGTGAGAGAAAGTTTTCAGCACTACCTTGCCCACTCACCTTATCATTTAAACGCGACTCATCGGGCAAGTAGCGATCATTTTGCAGTAATACTCGAATGGCAAGCTTAGCTTCTTCAGCGCTTGCATCTTTCGGTAAATAGCTACGAACACCCGCCGCGAGCGCTTGGCGAATTTCTGATAACGGCCGCGGCCAGCTAAACAGCACGATATGTGCAGCTGGAGCCATCTTTTTCAAGGTTGCTAGAGTCGGGCGAATCTCCGCGTCGGGCAGATCCATATCGAGAAAAATCAAGTTGTAGTTATTCTGATGACGCAAATATTCCTTAGCGACATCGAACGATGGTGCCTCGTAAATAGCAACGTCAGACGCATAGCTGGTGATTAAATGAATTAATCCAGCGCGGATAAAGAACTGATGATCAATAATGAGTATTTTCATGACAACCCTAACTCGCCAACGACTGATGCCAATTTATGCCAGCTATTGTACACTGACTATGGAAACCTTGCATAGCATCTGTTGTTAAATTGTAAATTAATGTTAAAGGCCAAACATACTGTTTAGTATGTAAAGTGCAACTAAAACGATCACT
>DIVC01000036.1:448-3632 GCA_002423905.1 Idiomarina sp. UBA6142 | reverse complement strand
AACGGTGACAGTGATTGGCTGGCCAAAGTACCCTTTTATGAAGTGAACTTAACCTTACTGGCAGCATGGATGGCGAGTAATGAGCCGGTGGCGGATATTACCAATGAAGCCATTCAGACCATTGTTGACCCCGAGCTTGATTTTTATGGTACCTATTCGCGCGGTCGGGTGAGCGCTAAAACCTCAGGGAGTTCGACGGTGACCGTAATGGCCGCTGTGGGTAACGCCAGTGTCTTGGGTACCGCACCGATTCACCCCAATGAAAATAGTATGCTCTCGAGTGCACTCACGGTAACGGTGCAGGCGACCCAAGGTAGTACCACGCTGTATTACGTGACCGGTGAAATCAATTGTCTGCAAATTAATGGAAGTGCCTGCCGATCGCAGCAATTCCGCGATGTGGCGGTGACTACCAACAACCCTACCGTGAGCTGCAGTTACTCCAAGCAAGGTAACGCTGATACCGGAAGTTTTGCCTGTAATGGCATTCCAGCCGGCAGTAATTTTGACATTTTGTTCAGCAAAGCCGGCTTTCGCTTTAACCCGAGTTCTATTGCGGTACGCAATCTGCAAAGTAACTTAACTCAAAACGCGATACTGATGACCGAAAACTAAGCGGTTTTGGTTCTCCCACATCGTGCACTTATGCTACCATCGGCGCATTCGAAACCGATGGTAGTAAGGTGTTATTCGACATGTCGCTGCTGGTCACTGCAGAGCAATTAACCTCCATTCGCGCTGGGCGTATTTTATTCGCTGATTTGTCGCTGAGCCTTCCCGCTGGCGCGGTGTTGCATGTTGAAGGAGCAAATGGTGCCGGCAAATCGACCTTGTTACGTATTCTAGCCGGTTTACTGCGACCACAATCGGGTCGAGTCGTACTGTTTCCCCAGCACTACCAAGATGATCCAGATTACTGGCGGCGGCAGTTGCTGTTCATTGGCCATAAAGCTGCGGTTAAAGCCGAACTCACTGCCCTTGAAAACCTTTCTATTCAAGCACAATTTGATGGGGTTAGCGTAAGTGACCCTTGGCTAGCGCTGGAAACCGTCGGTTTATTAGGGTTAGAAGATATTCCGGCGCAGCAATTGTCGGCGGGACAACAGCGGCGCATTGCCTTGGCCCGACTGTGGAATAGCAGCGCGCAATTATGGATTCTAGATGAGCCATTTACGGCATTGGATGTGCGCGGTATTGCGCTGTTGCAGCAACGCTTTGCTCGGCATGTTGAACAGGGCGGTAGTATTATCTTGACCTCGCATCAGCCGTTAAGTTGGCAGCCACCGCTGCTGCAACGTTTAACCATTGCGGCCACCACCGAAGCGGAGGTGAGCGATGAATAACGCCAGTTACTGGAGCTTAATTACAGCGCTGATGCGGCGTGATTTGAAAGTCGCGATGCGGCGCAAAAGCGATATCATCAATCCGTTATTATTTGTGTTGATGGTGGTTACTTTATTTCCTATTGCCGTGGGCCCAAGCCATGATGTGCTGGGCCGCATTGCGCCGGGGGTAATTTGGGTGGTGGCGTTACTGGCTTCACTGCTGGGTTCGGAACGTTTATTCCGTGACGATTACCTCGATGGCAGCCTAGAACAGCTGGTGCTGTCACCGGCACCGCTGGGGCTGTTGGCGCTGGCAAAAATTGCCATGCACTGGCTACTGAGCGGGCTGCCGTTAGTGATCCTGTCGCCGTTTTGTGCGTTATTATTAAAGCTACCGGTTGAGGGCTGGTTCACCCTGATGGTGACCTTGTTACTGGGCACGCCTATGCTAAGCGCCATGACTGCCATTGGTGCCGCACTCACCGTCAGCTTGGGCCGTGGTGGGGCATTATTGAGCCTATTGTTACTACCCCTGTTTATCCCTTTGTTGATATTTGCAACAGCGGCGGTAGACAGTACCCTATTGGGAATGCCAGCCATTGGCCAGTTGATGTTTCTCGCTGGTTTCATGGTATTAACCCTAACCTTGGCGCCGTTGGCGGTAGCGGCTGCGATTAAAGTGAGTGTGAACTGATATGTGGCGATGGTTACATCCGTATGCAAAAGGCGAGGCAAGTTATCGCTTGCTCGGCCGTTGGTTACCTTGGTTAACTGCCAGTGCGGTGTTGGTATTGGCGGTGGGTATTGGTTGGGGGCTGTTGTTTGCGCCACCAGACTACCAACAAGGTGATAGCTACCGGATCATTTTTATTCATGTGCCATCGGCCATGTTATCCATGGGCACGTACACCGGTATGGCGATTGCAGCGCTGATTGCTTTGGTATGGCAGATACGCACTGCCGAGTGGTCGATTGCCGCTATCGCACCAGTGGGTGCGGTGCTTACCTTTATTTCGTTGCTCACCGGCGCAGCCTGGGGCAAGCCGATGTGGGGTACTTGGTGGGAATGGGATGCGCGGATGACCTCGCAACTTATTTTGTTGTTTCTGTATTTAGGCGTATTGGCGCTTTATCATGCTTTTACTGATAGCCGCACTGGCGCCAAGGCGGCCAGTATTCTGGCTTTAGTCGGGGTGGTCAACATTCCGATTATTCATTTTAGTGTGTACTGGTGGAACTCATTGCACCAGGGCGCCACTATTACCAAGTTTGCCAAACCGTCGATGCCGCCAGACATGTATATTCCGTTATTTGTCTGTATTTTTGGTTTTATGTTGATGACTGCCGCTTTTATCACCCAGCGTTTGCGCCATGAAATATTGCGCCAAGAGTTGCATCGGCCATGGGTTCAACAGCTATTGGTCGGGATCAATGCTGCAACTGAGGAGCGTCGCTAATGGCCTTTACCAGTATTGCTGAATTCTTTGCCATGGGTGGCTATGGTTTTTATGTGTGGTTGAGTTATGGCCTGACGGCGCTGGCCGTGCTGGGGCTGGTGCTGCATGGCCGCTTAGCGGCTCAGCAATTGCGCCAAGCCGCTCAGCAGCAAGCCGCGCGGCAGCAGCGCTTAGCGCGCCGACAACAGCAAGAACAACAACTTTCAACGAATCATGATAGGAGCAGTACGCAATGATTCCACGGCGAAAAAAACGCTTAATGCTGGTGTTATCGATGGTTTTTGGCGTGGCTATCGCCATCAGCTTTATTTTGTACGCGCTCAGTAACCACGTGGACTTGTTCTATACCCCCTCACAGATGGTTGAAGGCGATAAGCGGCCACAAGTCGGTCAACGCTTACG
>DIVC01000036.1:0-425 GCA_002423905.1 Idiomarina sp. UBA6142 | reverse complement strand
CAAGGTATTGTGGCGCAGGGCGTGTTGCTTGAGCCCAACGTGCTGCAGGCTAGCGAAGTACTGGCCAAGCATGATGAAGAATATATGCCGCCAGAACTGGCGGAAGCCATGAAGGGCATTAAACATGTCAACCCAAATTCTGACGATGCCTATACCCAGCCACCAGCTCCGAAACCGTCGGCGGGAGATTACTAAATGATCGCTGAGTTTGGTCAAATCACGCTGGCGTTAGCGCTAGCTTTTTCCTTGTTATTAGCGGTGTATCCGCTATGGGGCGCAAGTCGCGGCCATAGTGGTGCCATGTTGATTGCCAAGCCATTGGCGTACGGGCAATTCTTGTTCACCTTGTTGGCTTATATCGCGCTGACTTGGGCGTTCGTGGTCAACGACTTCAGCATTGCCTATGTGGCAGCAAACTCGAATAC
>DIVC01000090.1 GCA_002423905.1 Idiomarina sp. UBA6142 | reverse complement strand
CACGTGGTCGACTTGGACGGTGCCCGCGACCCGGCTAAACGCCAAATCGAGCTCCTAGGACGTATCACCGCAAGCACTACGATGACTGTCCAAGTTGGTGGCGGTTTGCGTAGCCGTGCTGATCTTGAACAGTTATTTGAAGCTGGCGTGAAACGTGCGGTAATTGGCTCACTAGCGGTCAAGCAACCGCAACTGGTGCAGGCCTGGCTTAATGATTACGGCCCTGATGCTATTGTGCTCGCACTCGATGTCCATATTGCCAGCGACGGTCAGGCCTATGTTGCTACACATGGTTGGCAAGAAACCTCGACCCTAACCCTGCATCAACTGATTGAAACCTTTGCCGTGGACGGCTTGCGCCATGTATTATGCACCGATATCAGTCGTGATGGCATGCTAACCGGTAGTAACGTGGCACTCTACGGAGCACTGAAACAGCGCTATCCACAACTGATTGTGCAAGCCTCTGGTGGCATCGCCAGCTTAGACGACCTGCGCCAATTACAAGCAGTTAATTGTGACGCTGCGATCTTAGGCAAAGCCCTGCTAACCGGTAAATTCACCCTTGAGGAGGCACTCGCATGCTGGCCCGTCGCATAATTCCTTGCCTGGATGTCCGCAATGGCGAAGTGGTGAAAGGTGTTCAGTTTCGTAATCACGAAGTGATCGGCGCCATTGAACCTTTGGCCGCACGCTATGCTGCCGCTGGAGCTGACGAACTGGTTTTTTATGATATTACCGCTTCGAGTGATGCTCGGGTAGTGGACAAGTCATGGGTCGAACGTATTGCCCGGCTGATAGATATTCCCTTTACCGTGGCCGGTGGCATTAGCAGTGTTGCCCAAGCCCGCGAAATTCTCGCCATGGGGGCCGATAAAATTTCGCTGAACTCGCCGGCCTTACGTGACCCGAGTTTAATTGATCGGCTGGTGGATGAATTTGGCCAACAATGCATTGTGATTGGCATCGACAGCTTCTATAACGCCGAAAATGGGCGCTTTGAGGTATTTCAATTCACCGGCGATGAGAGTCGTACCCAGAAAACTCACTGGCAAACGGCTGACTGGTTGCAAGAGGTGGTGGCACGCGGCGCCGGCGAGATTGTCTTAAACTGTATGAATCAAGATGGCGTGCGCAGCGGCTATGATATTGATCAATTGAGCCAGATGCGCGACATCTGTCCAGTACCGCTGATTGCCTCCGGTGGAGCTGGTAGCATGGAGCACTTTGCCAACGTATTTTTGCAAGCTAAGGTCGATGGCGCATTAGCCGCCTCGGTGTTTCACAAGGCTATCATTGATATTGGCGCATTAAAAAGCTACCTCGCCCAGCAACATATTGCCATGCGCCCCATAGCAACGGCGACGCCATAGGATTATGACATGAATATTACTCTAAGCGCGCTTGACCAGCTCGATTTCGGCAAAGCCGACGGCTTACTCCCAGCGATAGTTCAGCACACCTTAACCGGGCTGGTACTGATGCAAGGCTACATGAATCGTGCTGCACTGGAGCATACCTTAACCACTGGGCAAGTCACTTTTTATAGCCGCAGTAAACAGCGTTTGTGGACCAAGGGCGAAAGCTCTGGTCACACCTTGAGCTTGCACAGTGCTCACACTGACTGTGACCACGATAGCTTGCTCCTGTTAGCCTTGCCAACTGGGCCGACCTGTCATACCGGCTGTGACAGTTGTTTTCACGTGGCCGATGATAGCCAAGCAGCAGCATTACTCAGCCGTTTAGAACAGACTATTAGGGCGCGCAAACAGGCTGACCCAGCGACTAGCTATACCGCTCAGTTATTTGCTCAAGGTATTAAGCGTATTGCCCAAAAAGTAGGCGAAGAAGGGGTAGAAGTAGCGCTGGCGGCAGTGGCTGGCGATGACCAAGAGCTGCTCAATGAGAGCGCTGATCTGCTCTTTCACCTGCTCACAGTGTTGGCCAGCCGTGACCGACAATTAAGCGATGTACTGGCCGTGCTCGCAGCGCGCGAAGCCAAAGCTAAGGCCACGGCTACAGCAGCTCAGTAACAGTCTGTTCAGCATGTTGGCGAGCATAACGGCGGCTGATAATCTTGAGCCGCCAGCTCAATAAAATAGCCGCCACGGTTAAACCAACGATAAAGCCAACCCACATACCAGCAGCACCAATCGCTGGTAGCAAATAATCGGTACGGGATAACAAAATACCCAGCGTTAAGCCGAGCGGCCAATACGAAATAAAGGTCAAGATCATGGTGGCTTTGGTGTCTTTGTAACCACGCAAGGTGCCCATGGTGATCACTTGATAGCTATCGGAAATAGTGAAAATTGCCGCCAACCCCATCAATGTCGCGGCTAGTTCAATCACCTCGGCATCGCTAGTATACAAACTCGCCAGCCATGCACCGCCGAGATACATCAGCAGACCGTTGACCGTAGCAAAAGTAAGCCCATACCAGCAGGCGAGGCGATGATTGAGCATAGCATAAGCAGAATTGCCAGCCCCCAAGGCGAACCCAACCCGCAAGGTCACCGCCATAGCAATGCTTAGCGGCACCATGTAGACCAAGCTAGAAATATTCATCGCAATTTGATGGCTCGCCACCACATTTGCCCCCAATGGCGCGATCACTAATGCCGCGGCAGCAAACAAGCTGACTTCGAAAAATAGTGAGGTAGCAATTGGGAAACCAAGCCGAATGACATACCAGATATCATCCCAGTTGGGTGCATAAAAATGACTGAACACCGCCATTTTTTTGAAGCGTTTGCCGCAAATCACATAGCCCAGCAAACTCAGTGCTGCTACCCAATAAACAATCGCTGAAGCCAACCCGCAACCAGCACCACCTAACTCCGGCATGCCATACAGGCCATGAATGAAAATATAATTCACCGGAATATTGACCAGTAAACCAATCACACCAATCACCAGTGATGGCATAGTGTGTGACAACCCTTCGCAGAAGTTGCGCAACACCATGTACAGCACCAATGCCGGAATGCCGAAGGCAATATAGAACAGATAATCCAACGTAATGGTGCGGAAATCATCGGCGACTTCCATGGCGATTAAAATACTCGGTGCTAACAATACCACCGCGAGGCTGAGCAACCCGCCGATGGCACAGGCATACAGCCCCTGTTGCACCATATTAGCGACACTAGAGCGTTTACCGGCACCGTCGAAGTGAGAAATAATGGGTGCTAATGCCATGGCTAAACCAAACATCAGCAACGTTGATGGGATCCAGACGCTGCCGCCTACCGAGACCGCGGCCAGATCCAGCGGACTCACACTACCGGCCATCAGCGTATCCACCACACTCATCAAAATTTGCGTGAGCTGGGCTACTAAAATCGGCCCAGTGAGCTTAGCCAGTTTGACTGACTCTGGCCACCACACCGTGCGCGCTGTCATGACAAAGTACTCCGAATTTATGCCAATAGCGCGTGAGCTTGATCAAGTTCGCTCAACAAGCGCTGAATTTGTTGCGCGGTATTGTACGCCCCAAGCGATACCCGTACCACACTTTCTAAGCCGAAATGCTGCAGAAATGGCTGCGCACAGTGGCTGCCAGCACGTACTGCAATATCAGCCGCATCCAACCACAACGCCAAATCATAGGCGTGGATTTGCGGGCTGTAAAAGCTCACCAGCGGCGTGGCTGCGCCACCACTGGGAAGCACCCGCAGCCACTCACGCTGCTGTAAACCCTGCACTAATTGCTGACGTAAATCAGCTAGGTACGGATGCAAGCCCGCAGCCTGTTGCTCGGCTAACCAGCGCAATGCTGCGGCAAAAGTCACAATGGCTGCGCTATCGGGGCTGCCGGCTTCAAACCGCTGAATACTCGCCAACCACTGTGCCTGCTCACGCCCTACTTGCTCTACCATCCCGCCACCGCGCAGCCACGGCTGCATCCGTGGCCACAGTTGTGGCTGTAAAAATAAGCCTGCGGCACCGGTTACGCCATAACATTTGTGGCCGCTAAACACCAAGACATCGCAGCCTAATTGTTGCACATCGAGCTGCACATGAGCCGCTGCTTGGGCGGCATCAATCACGCTAAGTGCCCCGACCTCACGCGCAGCGGCACACAACTCAGCCAGCGGCATGATGGCGCCAGTCAGATTACTCGCTGCGGTGATAGCTAATAGCTTGGTCCGGGCACTGAACAGCTGCTGCCAGTCATTCACCAACGTACCACTATGGACATCGAACTCAAGCCATTTTAGGGTCAACTGATGACGCTCGGCTAAGCGCTGCCACGGTAGTAAATTGGCATGATGTTCGGCCACACTCAGAATAATTTCATCGCCCGCTTGCCAGTCAATTGGCAACTGCTCAGCGACCATATTCAATGCCACCGTGGTGCTAGGCGGTAAACACAGGTCACTGGGGTCAGCGCCAATAAATTGCGCAATCTGTGCACGGGCTTGTTCCACCAATAAAGTTGCCGCGCGGCTGGCAGCATGACTACTCCGATGCACACTGGCATGGCTATCTCGATAAAACCCGAGCCAGTGTTGTAACACCACTTCAGGCACCAAGCAGGTGGCGGCACTATCAAAATAACAATAGTTATGTTGCAGTCGGGTAAATTGCCCGATGGGCGGTGAATAGTGCGTCATCAAAGCGGACCGTTTAACCGTCTACACCAATGGCTTGGCGTTGTTGCTGGTGCAGGAACTGTAACAATAGCGGATTGACCAGCTCGGCATGCGTTAACGGCCCCATGTGTCCGCATTCTAAGGTCTCAGTATCAACCTGCGGCAACACCTGCAGTAATCGTGCAGCGACTTGCTGGGCGCTCCGCTGGGTGTGTTTACCTTGCAAAATCAACACCGGTACGTGCACTTGGGCGTAGTCAGTGGCTTTATGGGGTTCACCCATTAACGCCGCAAAATCACAGATGACCTTTGCGGTCTGGCTAATCATTAATTGTTGCACCCGGCTAGGTAGTTGAGCGAAAAAACCCTCGCTGTTCCAATAATCAACGAAACGCGCAGTCGCTTCTGCAGGCGGTAATTGGTCCATCTGTCCCGCCATGCTCTCAATCTGTTGACGACCGCTATCGTCTGCATCAAGGATATGAAATGCGACCGGCTCAAACACCGCCAAGCTGGCCACCGCAAAGGGTTGTTCAAGGGCGATTTTGAGCGCTAACGCAGCACCATACGAATGCCCCACCAGGTGCACCGGTTGTTGCCATTGCGCCTGCTCTAAAGCGGCTATAATACGCGGCAATTCATCGGCAAAGCGAAAGCTTTCAGGGCTTTCAACCGCAGCGGCAGGAGCATTGCCATAACCAAGCAGGTCAATCGCTAACACCGCAAAATTCGCTTGCAACTCAGCGATCAACTGTCGCCATTGCGCACTATTGCTTTGTGAACTGTGCAGCAGTAATACCGGGGTAGCACCTGCTACACCGCTGCGATACACCCCTGCCAATTCACTCATAGCTGACTACCAATGAAGTAACCGAGTAAGTAACCTGCGGCAATCAACATCACCAAGAAGGTACTGAGCATACCGACAAAGCGCATCCACGAGGTTTTTGCGGTTTTGGTGATACCAATAGCATGCAATACCCGACCAATAAAGAACCCACCACCGATACTATGCAACATCAGCGTCGAGGCTCCGGTGATTTCCATGATCAACATCAAGACCAAGACCAGCGGTGTATATTCAGAAAAATTTGCGTGAATTCGGACCGCTTTATGGAGATCTTTCGACTCACCGATACCCAGTGGTACCTTATCACGCCAGCGTAATTTGATGATCCGGATGGACAGTACAAAATAAAGTAAAGTCAGTAAGCTGGCGTATAAGCCAGTAATCGCAATGTGTTCCATAACCACCTCAATCCAGTGTCAGTGCCATTATAAAAAAACCCACACAAGGTGGGCTTCATTGAACCTGTTATCGCTATGGGTGCTTACTGACTACCTGAGCAATGCTCCAAGTTCAGCACTGATAACCTCAACGTGACGCGTACCATCAATCTTTTCGAAGCGCGTCTTACCTTGCTCGGCTAGTGTACGATAATACGCAACCAAAGGCTCGGTTTGTTGATGATAAATTGCCAAGCGCTTGCGCACTGTGATTTCTTTGTCATCATCACGAATAATCAGCGCTTCGCCGGTGCTATCGTCTTTGCCGTCAACCTGCGGTGGGTTGTGATCAATGTGATAAACGCGGCCAGAACCTGGATGCACGCGACGACCCGCCATACGCTTCACAATCACTTCGTCAGGCACATCAAACTCCAGCACAAAATCAACCTGAATACCGGCTTCATGCATGGCGTCAGCTTGTGGAATAGTGCGTGGGAAACCGTCCAGCAAAAAACCGTTGGCGCAATCAGCTTGGGTGATTCGCTCTTTCACCAAACCAATCATGATATCGTCTGATACCAATTTTCCGGCATCCATAACCGCTTTGGCTTGTTTGCCAAGCTCTGTGCCAGCAGTAATAGCAGCTCGTAACATGTCACCGGTTGAGATCTGTGGGATCCCAAAGGTTTTCATGAGGAACTGTGCTTGGGTACCTTTCCCTGCGCCCGGAGCGCCCAACAGGATAATGCGCATGAACAACCTCTTTTGTACTCAATGTTCTGTTGTTTTAACAACGCGCACTTTACCTTGCAGGCGGCGCCATTACAAGTCCGAGCATTGCCGACTTTGGTCGGACAAAGCCCGGACTACAACACCTCACCAAACCAATAACTAGGCTTCCGTGAGCTCTAACATTAAGCGATTTAAACGCGTCACAAATTGCGCTGGATCTTTAAGACTGCCGCGCTCGGCTAAGGTCGCTTGATCCAACAACAACTGCGCCCAATCGTTAAAGCGCTGTTCATCCGTTAAGGCGACCACCCGCTGCACCAACGTATGCTCAGGATTGACCTCAAAGATGTACTTGGTTTCTGGCACTTTTTGCCCAGCCGACTCGAGCAACTTAGCCATCTGCGTGCTCATGTCGTCATTATCGGTAACAATACAAGCAGGTGATTGGGTCAAGCGATGGGTAACGCGCACTTTCTTCACTTTGTCGCCTAATGCCTTACTGAAGCGCGCTAAGTGCTCAGCAAAGTCTTTCTCAGCTTGTTCTTGTTGGGCTTTATCTTGCTCATCTTCGAGCTCGCCAAGATCGAGATCACCGCGCGTCACCGACTTGAACGACTTCTCTTTGTACGCCTGCAAGTGGCTCATTAACCATTCGTCAATGCGCTCAGACAACAGCAGCACTTCAATACCTTTCTTGCGGAAAATCTCAAGTGCGGGATTATCGCGCGCAGCTTCATAACTGTCGGCAACAATGAAGTAAATGCTGTCTTGACCGTCTTTCATGCGCTCAATGTAAGCATCCAAACTTACTGTATTGACCGAACTATCGGCATGGGTTGACGCAAACCGCAGTAAGCTGGCAATCTTTTCTTGATTGGCGTGATCTTCAGCCGGACCTTCTTTCAACACGTTACCAAAGGTATCCCAGAACTCTTGGTATTGTTCTGGCTTGTCTTCAGCCAGCTTGCTCAACATGCTTAAGATCTTTTTCGTACTGCCGCTGCGCATGGCTCGGGTGATCTTGTTGTCTTGCAGAATTTCACGCGACACGTTGAGCGGTAGATCGTTGGAGTCCATCAAACCTTTTACAAAGCGCAAATAGCTTGGCATCAGTTGCTTCGCGTCGTCCATAATGAACACCCGCTTCACATAAAGTTTGATACCGCTTTGCTGCTCGCGATTCCAGAGATCCCACGGCGCTCGTTTGGGAATATACAGCAGGCTAGTGTACTCCGAGGTACCCTCTACTTTGTTGTGGCTCCACAACAACGGCTCATCAAAATCATGCGCAATCGTTTTGTAGAATTCTTTATACTCGTCATCGCTGATATCGGCTTTGTCGCGGGTCCACAGCGCTTTACCGCTGTTTACGGCGGCCCACTTCGGCGCTTTTTTATCGGCCTTCGCATCGTCATCATCGGTCTGCTCTGGCATTTCTACCGGAATACTCAAATGGTCTGAATACTTAGTGATGATTGAGCGTAAGCGCCACTCATCAACAAATTCCTTGGCGTCATCGCGCACATGCAAAATAATGTCAGTACCGCGCTTCGCTTTATCGATGGTTTTTATATCAAACTCGCCTTCGCCTTTGGAGTACCACTCCACCGCTTCATCGGCCTTAGCTCCGGCGGCACGGGTACGCACAGTCACAGCATCGGCAACAATAAAGGCCGAATAGAAACCAACCCCGAATTGGCCAATTAACCGGCTATCTTGCGCTTGGTCACCGGATAATTGCTGAAAAAAGTCGGCCGTTCCGGATTTAGCGATCGTCCCTAAATTACTCATCGCTTCATCGTGCGTCATACCAATACCGTTATCACTGATAGTGATGGTACCAGCTTCTTTGTCCACGCTCACCCGTACATACAGTTCCGCGTCGTCACTGAGCAAACTGCCATCACTGAGGGCTTTAAAGCGTAACTTGTCAGCCGCGTCCGAGGCGTTGGAAACGAGTTCCCGAAGAAAGATTTCTTTATTGGAATAAAGTGAATGAATCATCAGGTGAAGCAACTGCTTCACTTCGGTTTGAAAACCGTGGGTTTCCGCTTGACGGGTTGCCGCCATACTAATGTCTCCTACCAATGGTTAATGACTACATCAGCAGAGATGGGGCTAACTGGGGGTATTTCAAGGGCAGCTAGGGCAGATTCGTATGAATCTACGTTAAAAATTCTTGCGCCCGCTAAAGGCGTGCCCTAAGGTCGCTTGGTCGACATATTCCAACTCACCACCAACTGGCACCCCGTGGGCAATTCGTGACGTCCTTATGCTGTGTTTACGAGCCATATCAGCTATATAATAAGCTGTCGCTTCGCCCTCAACGGTGGGATTAGTCGCCAGAATGATCTCGCTAATCGCTTCGCTGGCAAGCCGCTTGGCTAAAATATCGAGACCGATATCTTCTGGGCCGATACCATCAAGCGGCGATAAATGCCCCATTAGCACAAAATACATGCCCTGATATTGCCCCGTTTGTTCAATAGCGATGACATCCGCTGGCGTTTCAACAATACACAGTAGCCCGCTATCGCTGCGCTTGGGGTGCAAACAAATACCGCACACCTCGGCTTCAGTGAGGGTACGACAACGTTGGCAGTGGCCGACATGCTCGTTGGCATACAACAGTGCTTGCGCCAGTCGTACGCCACCTTCTCGCTGCCGCTCCAAGATCTGGAACGCCATACGCTGCGCCGACTTCGGCCCTACCCCAGGCAATACCCGCAGCGCTTGAATCAGTTCTTGAATAGCTGGACTGAGCTTCATATCAGTTAAAACGGCAACTTCATACCGGGTGGCAAATTCATACCACCGGTCACTGCTGCCATTTTTTCTTTGCTCGTGACTTCAACGCGGCGCACCGCATCATTGACCGCTGCGGCAATCAAGTCTTCCAGCATTTCCTGATCATCTTCCGTCATTAAGCTCGGATCAATAGCAACGCGGCGGACATTGTGGTTACCCAACATGGTGACTTTAACCATACCAGCACCGGCTTCGCCAACGACTTCTAAACTTGCAATTTCTTGTTGGGCTTTTTGCATGCGCTCTTGCATTTGCTGCGCTTGCTTCATCATTGCGCCCATTCCACCTTTACCAAACATAACCACCTCGTTTGTTGAATGTATTGTGTGCCGCTCATCGCAAGCGCATTATAACGGCTTCACACTGTCGTCTACTAGCTCAGCAGCAAACACCTTACTTAAGGCCTGCACGGTTGGATCATCATGCAGCAGCTGGCGCGCCCGCGCTAACCGCCGCTGGTCTATTTGCTGCTGTAATTCGTGCGGTGTGGCTTGTCCTGATTCGGCTATCACCACCGCACTAAGTTGTAAGTCATAGCTATGCTGCAAGCATTGCTTAAGGCTTTCCACCACACTATCACTCAATAAATTAGTCAACGCTGGCCGCAGTAATAACTGATAACTGCCATCGGCTTGTTTGTGTAGCAACGAACTACGGGCAATCTGCCGCGTTAACCCAGTTAAATCGAGATTATCAATCATCGCTGCCCAGCGATCGATTTCTGCCGCCAGCCGCGTGTCATCGCTTATCTCAGTAGCACTGGTGGTTGCTAACGCGGTCTGCGCAGCTGCGGCGGCAATCCGCGCTGGCTCTGGCGGCGGTTGTGGCGCTGGTGTCAGTTCTGGCGCTGGCGACACCACCGCTGTGACTGGCCTAGTATGTTGATAGCGCGATGGCATTTCACTGACTGTTTCTGCAGACTTAGCCGCTGCGAGCTGCTGACTTTTTTGCTGCAATAGGCTGCGGGTTGCCAACAAGGCTTGCAGATCATCCTGCTGCTGTGGTTCTGGCTGTGGCTGTGGCTGCGGCTCTAGCTGTGGCTCAGCTTCGGCCGCAACCTCTGGCTGCCGCTCTGGCTCTGGCTGAGGCTCTGGCTCTGGCTGTGGCTGTGGCTCAGCTTCGGCCGCAAGTTCTGGCTTAGCCCATGACTCAGTGGCGGGCTCAGCTGGCTGCTCAGGCTTACGGCGGCTATCTGGCTTTGGGTTCGGTGCTGGATTGACCCCGCTGACAGCGTCATCCAATAACACCACCGCTTGGCCTGGCAGCGCATCACGCAGGGCAATTTTCTGCGGGCGAAATGCCAGCATGCGCAACAGCGTAATTTCTACCCCAGCACGGGTGTCGGCGGCATAGTTCAAATCACGCCGCCCTTGCACTAAAATATCGTAATACACTTGAATCAACTCAGCCGGCAATTGCTCGGCTAACTCCAGCTCGGCGGCACCGACACCGAGCGCTTCGGCGCTGCTCGGCAGCACCTGCATGAGCGCTAATTGATGCACTAAATTTTGTAACTCCGGCAACAAGCTCGCGACATCAGGCACTTGCCCAGCCACTTGATCAAGCAAACTCATCATCGTTTCGGCGTCACCAACAACAACCGCCCGCAGCATCTGCACCAAGTGTAGACTCGGCACCGCGCCGAGCATTTGCTGCACTGACTCCAGCGTCACCGCTTGCTCGCCCTGAGCAATGGCTTGATCAGTGAGACTCAACGCGTCACGCATACTTCCCTGAGCGGCGCGAGCCAACAGCCCGAGCGCGGCTTCATCAAACGGAATGG
Source organism: Idiomarina sp. UBA6142 (assembly GCA_002423905.1). GTDB lineage: Bacteria > Pseudomonadota > Gammaproteobacteria > Enterobacterales > Alteromonadaceae > Pseudidiomarina. The sequence continues at coordinate 2,849 of DIVC01000090.1, read as the reverse complement.
TCTCAGCGCTCAACACCGCTGCTAAATGGTCGGCAATTTCTTGCCGACCTAGTGCTTTTAAATTGAATTGTAAACAGCGCGATAATACCGTGATCGGTAGCTTGTGCGGATCGGTGGTCGCCAGCACAAACTTCACATGCTCGGGTGGCTCTTCTAACGTTTTCAGCAGCGCATTGAAACTATGCTTGGACAGCATATGTACTTCGTCGATCAAATAGACTTTGTAACGCCCTTGGGTAGGCTTGTACTGAACGTTATCTAATAGTTCTCGGGTATCTTCTACTTTGGTGCGAGAAGCCGCGTCAATCTCTAACAGATCAACAAAACGCCCCTCTTCAATGGCTTTGCAGGCACCACATTGGCCACATGGCTCAGCGCTTAAACCTTGTTCGCAGTTCAGGCTTTTTGCCAAAATACGGGCGATGGTGGTTTTACCCACCCCACGGGTGCCAGTGAGCAACCATGCATGATGCAGGCGTCCGGTTTGCAGGGCATTAATAAGTGGCTTTAACACGTGTTGTTGGCCAACCACTTGGGCGAAAGTTCGCGGCCGCCACTTACGAGCAAGTACCTGATAACTCATGCACCATTCCTATGCTTTAAAACGCTAATAGACAATGCTAGTACGTTACCGCAAATCGCTCACAGGGTATAGTGTTTGCGTGATGCTTAAGTCACTTAATAGGCCCAACAAACGTTCGCTGTCGACCGGTTTGGATAAGCACAAATCGGCACCTGCTTTACGTGCCATCGGTTCCACCACAGCCAACTCTTGAGTGGTTAACAGCAGCAACGGGGTTTCTGCATAAGCACTCATATCGCGTAGATTCCGGCACAGGGTAAGGCCATCCATAAGCGGCATTTTGTGATCAACAATAACCACATCAAAGTGGCTTTGCTTGGCATGATTTAGGCCATCTAAGCCATCATTGGCACAGGTAACGCAAAATGCGGTTTGCTGCAAAATAGCTAGCAAAGCGGCTCGCGTAGCTGGTTTATCCTCAACCAGCAATAACTGAAGGGCCATGGGGATTCCTCAGTTGGTAAAAAACTTAATCCAAGACAATACGGCTGGAAGAATAGGAACCGCAACAAATACGACAACTGCCAGTACCCCAAAACCCTTACCCGAACTATCGCGAAATTCTTCATCGTGTGACATCTTAACTACTCCGATTGCTACAGCTACATCAGCATAAATTTCGGCGCGGATCATACTTGATTATGGCGCGCGTAACAACACACCCTGTTGAATGAAATTTATACAAAGTTGCGCGACACCATCATCAACCAGCGTTGAATCCCAGTGTGGTAATAGCTGTTTGAGCTGACCTTGCAACGCCGCTAACGATTGTGGCTCTGCATGCTGCTGTAAGCTGCTGATGACTAGAGCAGTTAGTGGTTCTAACTGTAAAAATTGTGTGCTGCTTTGCCATGGTGGCCGATACACCATCAATAAATAACCACTGCTATTGACCTGCGGCACGGGCAAAGGTTCCCCCTGCTGGTCGACGCCAAGCCAAGCCACTGGGTAGTGAAATTGTGCTAATTGCACACTGTCGTTCAACCACCATCGATGATGAGCGACCACATTGACCGCTTGTTCCGCAGCAACCTGCTGATAACGTTCATCAAGCATGGCAAATTGTGCATCCACTTCCATACGTTCATAACTGGCAAGTTCATAGGTATAAACGGGTAATTCGTTGCAGCGCGGGTTCGCATCGCTACAATAAAGCGCAAGAAAATCGACAAACTCACGCCCCATGTCACTGAAATAAGGCGATTTAGCCGCATGAGAAGCGACAAAATCATCAACTAATTGTGTCCATTGACTGCTCTTCAATAATTTTTTCAGCACTGGAAAACCAGCACTTAAAAAACTATAGATAGTGTTACGCACCAAACGCCGATAAACCGCCATGCGACGCGCCTCAATACCGTCTGGCATGGAATGTTGTTCAGGCTGGCGTAGCCAACTGACAAATTGCTGTTGTATTTCTTTGAAATCACTCACTACCGAATCGCCTGCTGAGCACTTTCGATGTGTGCTGCTTCGTTCAGTAACTGTGCTAACGGCGGAATATTAAAGTCACGCTCCAACACCGTGTTGAACACCCCGTGCTGTTGGTAGGCATAATCCAGCAGCGCCCAAACCTCACTGCGTACGTCTGAACCATGTGTATCCACCAGCAGATCGGGCGCTTCCTCACTATGCCCAGCGATATGTCCGTAGACAATGCGCTCACTCGGCAAGCTGGCAATAAAGGCTTTGGCATCGTAGCCATGATTGATGCTGTTGACATACACATTGTTAACGTCGAGCAACAAGCGGCAATCGGCCTGCTCTAGGACCTGCTGAATAAACTGTAACTCAGTGATTTCCTGGCCCGGCGCGGCATAGTACGAAATGTTCTCCAACACCAGTGGCCGTTCGAGCAACTGCTGCACCCGTTTGATACGAGCCACGACGTAATCCACCGCGGCTTCCGTAAATGGAATCGGCAGGAGGTCATACAACTGCCCTTGCGCCGAACAATAGCTCAAGTGTTCGCTGTACAGGTCAATCTGAAAGCGATCGAGAAAGGTCTTTACTTGCAAGACAAAGGCTTCATTCAGGGGGTCTGGGCTGGCAATGGACAGCGACAGCCCGTGACAGGTTAGCGGGTACTGTTCCCGCAGTTGGTCGAGCTGCCGATAGGCCATGTTACCGCGCGGGATCCAATTTTCCGGTGCTATTTCCCAAAAGCCGACGGCGGGCTGCTGCGCCATAACCTCAGGCAAAAATTCCCGCCGTAAACCAAGCCCTACGCTCCGCCGCATTTACCTTCGCCACACTTACCTTCGCC
>DIVC01000108.1 GCA_002423905.1 Idiomarina sp. UBA6142 | reverse complement strand
ACCACGGCGAAATAGTCGATTTCCATTAATTGCCGGTAGACGCTTAAGTCGGTGTCGAGAATCAACGAACGTTGCGATACGCCGGCGTTGTTAATCAGAATATCGATGACTTGGTCGCCTAAGGCTTGTTGCGCAGCCGCTGCAGCCTGCTCAGGCTGCGCTAGGTCGAGCGCCAGCACCTTATGCCGCTCGGGGTTGGCCAAGCTCAGCCGCACTTGTTCCAGTGTCTCAGCACGACGTGAGGTGAGTATTAGGTGCGCACCCGCTTGGGCCAGTTGCTCAGCCATGGCTAAACCGATGCCACTGGAAGCTCCCGTTAACCATACCGTTTTACCGTTAAAATACATACTCACCTCACTCCCTTAATGACTTAGCCAGCGGCCGGATAGGTATAACTCGCGCCTAATCCGAGCGGAATTCCGAGCATCCAGTAAATAATCAGGAAGGCCGACCAAGTGACCAACAATACCACCGAATACGGCAGCATCATCGCCACCAGCGAGCCAATGCCGGTACTCTTCACGTAGCGCTGACAATACAGCACAATCAGTGGGAAGTAGGGCAGCAATGGGGTGATGATATTACTGATTGAATCACCGACGCGATAGGCTGCTTGGGTCAAGTCAGGCGAATAGCCCAGTTGCATCAGCATCGGTACAAAGATTGGCGAAATCAGGGCCCATTTAGCGCCTGCAGAGCCGATAAACAAGTTAATGAAGGCCACCAGCAGGATCATACCCACCATGGTCACACCGCCGCTTAACGCCAATGAACTGAGGAAGTTAGCACCTTTAACCGACAACAAGGTACCCAAGTTCGAATCCGCGAAGGCTTTAATAAACAGCGCACAGAAGAATGCCATAACCATGTAGTAAGCCATGCCTTCCATGGACTTCGTCATGGCATCAATGATGTCTTTGGACTTGCTAAAACTGCCAGACACATAGCCATGAACGATGCCTGGAATGACGAACAGCAAGAAGATCAGCGGCACAATCATTTGCATTAACGGTGCACCGAACGACGACAATTCACCGCTAACTGGATCAGCTAATGGCGTGCCTTCCATCAGGGATACATAAATCAGCAGACCGATACCGGCCAACATGGCCAAGCCAGCCCAGCGAAACGCTGTGCGGTCACGTGGGGTGACGTCGTCTAAGGTAGGCATGTCATTTTGGTCACCGTCTAAGCTGACTTTTTTCAAGCGTGGCTCAACCACTTTGTCGGTCAAAAACCAACCCACAGCAATCACCACAAAGGATGATGCGGCAGTGAAGAACCAGTTATTCAATGAGTTCAGCTGCACTGCCGGGTCAAGAATATTGGCAGCACTTTGGCTCAAGCCTTGCAGCATCGGGTCAATGGCTGATGGCACAAAGTTGGCACTGAAACCGCCCGAGACACCAGCAAAAGCCGCAGCAATACCGGCCAATGGGTGCCGACCAGCGGCGTAGAAGATCACCCCACCTAATGGGATCACCAGCACGTAGCCCGCATCAACCGCGGTGTGGCTGATAATGGCCACCAAAATCAGCACCGGAGTGAGCAGCATCTTAGGCGTGACGTTAAGCATTAATTTAATCGCAACGTTAATAAACCCGCTGCGCTCAGCCACCCCAACACCGAGCATGGCTACTAACACCACTCCCAACGGAGTAAAGCTCATGAAGGTATTGACCATTTTGGCGAAGAAATCAGCCAACGCTGGGCCAGCCAGGAGGTTATTCACCGTTACGTCGACACCAGTGAGTGGGTGTTTGGCGTCGAAAGTGACACCAGATAACGCCCAACTGAGTACCCAAACAATGATTAATAGACCAAAGAACATGACCGCGGGGTCAGGAAGTTTATTACCGACCCGTTCAACGCGATCGAGAATACGATATAGCAAGGTGGATTGCTCAGACATGAAATGCCCCTTGTTGTCTTGTTATTATGATAAGCACGCACGTATCATACCCACAACTTACCCATCAGCCAAACAGGAACTGCGATGATTTGTGGAACCGATGAAGCAGGCCGCGGACCGATTGCTGGTCCAGTGGTTGCTGCAGCCGTGATTTTAGACCCGCGCAAGCCTATTGTCGGCATCAATGATTCAAAGAAATTGTCGGAAAAAAAACGCCAAGCCTTGAGCCAACAGATCAAGGATCAGGCGTTGTATTGGGCCATTGCTCAATGCGATGCGGCAGAAATTGATGCCATCAATATTCTGCAAGCGTCGTTGCTAGCGATGAAACGTGCGGTAGAAGCGCTGCCGGTGCAACCAACTGAAGTGTTGGTCGATGGCAATCAATTACCGCAATTGCAGGTGCCGGCGCGCGCCATTATTGGCGGCGATGCACTGGAGCTGTGTATTGGTGCAGCTTCTATTTTGGCCAAGGTCGAACGTGATCGGCAATTACTCGAATGGCATGAGTGCTACCCGCAGTATGATTTTGCCAAGCACAAAGGCTATCCAACCGCCGCGCACTTAGCGGCCTTAGCCGAGCATGGGGCATGCCCATTACATCGGCGCAGCTTTGCGCCGGTTGCTAAGCTGTTAGCTGAGCAAACATAACTGCCGAATTAACCCATTGATTTGTGCCAGCGCAGGTTGCACTTCGCTGGTTTGAATGTATTCATCGGGTTGATGGGCTTGGGCAATAGAGCCCGGCCCCATAATGATGGTATTGCAGCCCAATGCTTGCACAAAGGGTGCTTCGGTGCAGTAATTAGCCGGTTCGGCGCGGTTGCCGGTCAGTGTTTCGGCAGCGCGCACAATGGCGGCATCGGGGTCACATTGATAGCCCGGGATCGGCTCATGCATATGCTGCAAACAGACCGCATTTGGGTAAATCGCGTTGACCTCAGCAAGGCGCTCGTCAATCAGACCATAGAGTTCATTCATGGCCATGCCCGGCAGAGGGCGCAAATCAATATGCATTTCACAACAAGCGCAAATGCGATTAGCGGCATCACCACCATGAATATTGCCAAAATTAAGGGTTGGGTAGGGCACCGCAAAATTGGCGTTGTGGTAAGTCTTTTGAAAATGCCGTTGTAAGTCACGCAGGCGGGTGATGACCTCGTGCATCACTTCAATGGCATTCACCCCAGCAGCTGGATTGGAACTATGACCGCTGCGGCCGGTCACCCGAATGGCTTCGGTCAAGTGCCCTTTGTGGCTAGTGACTGGCGTCATTGATGTCGGTTCACCAATCACCGCAAAATCTGGCTTCAGTACGCCAAAAGCAGCAAGTTCGCGGGCACCAGCCATGGTAGTTTCTTCATCGGCAGTAGCCAAAATATAGAGCGGCTTTTGCAAGCGTTTTAGGTCGATATCACGCAGCGCTTCCAGCACAAAAGCAAAGAAGCCTTTCATATCCGCTGCACCCAAGCCGTAGAGCTTGCCGTCGGCTTCATGCAGGGTAAATGGATCGCGACTCCAGCGCCCTTCGTCCCAAGGTACCGTGTCGGTATGTCCGGCAAGCAAAAGACCACCGGTACTACCGGCAGGCACATAACTGGCGAGCAGATTAAATTTACCGCGCTGTTGTTGCAGCTCGTGTACCGTCACCTGAAAGCCGAGTTGCTCAAACCAACCGGCAAGCAGATCAATGACGGCTTTGTTACTGGTGTCCCAATGTGGGTCCAGTGCTGACACTGACGGCGCGGCAATCAGTTGACG
>DIVC01000021.1 GCA_002423905.1 Idiomarina sp. UBA6142 | reverse complement strand
TTGGTCAAAAAATATCAGCACAAGGTCATGAGCCTCATTGCGCGTTATGTGAAGCAGCAGGCTGATGTGCCTGATGTGGCACAAGAAACATTTATTAAGGCCTATCGGGCGTTAGCAAATTTTCGCGGTGAAAGTGCATTTTATACGTGGCTCTACCGCATTGCGGTCAACACCGCGAAGAATTACTTAGTCGCCCAAGGGCGTAAGCCGCCAGCGAGCGATGTTGACGCAGAAGAGGCGGAGTATTATGAAGGCGGTGGTGCACTGAAAGACACAGCATCGCCGGAAAATTTACTGCTTACCGATGAGATTCGTGACGTGGTGATGCGAACCATCGATAGCTTGCCAGAGGATTTACGCCGCGCTATTACGCTGCGAGAATTAGATGGCCTTGGCTATGAAGAAATAGCCATCGAGATGGATTGCCCAATTGGTACCGTGCGGTCACGCATTTTTAGGGCCCGAGAAGCAATCGATCATCAATTAAGACCCTTGTTAGAGCGCTAACATGATTCGAGGAAAAGCTATGTCAGATCACCGCTTAGAGAATACATCCGCGTTGCTGGATAACGATGTTGCCGATGCGCAGCAGTTACAGCAGCAGCTCGATGTGTTGCTAACTGACCCACAGGCACAGCAGAGCTGGCAACGTTATGCCATGATTGGGCATATCATGCGCGGTGACGCGCAGCCAAACCATCGAGTTGATATTAGTGTTGCCATTCAAGCCCAGCTTGCTGATGAAGCGCCACTATCCGCTGCTAATGTGGTACGGCCACAATTTGGTCAAGCAACAACGCGGTCGGCAGAGCGATGGTGGAAGCCGATTGGCGGTTTCGCAATAGCTGCCAGTGTAGCCTTGGTGGCGGTGCTGTCAGTACAACAACCGATTGCACCAGATGGCGCTACCAGCGAAGCATCAAGCTCACCTGTATTTGTGACCAACCCATTTGGCGACCGTAACCCGGTGAGTTTTAATACCGTGATACTGGATAATAATCCTTCAGAGGCAGAAGTTGCCCAGCAACGGGCGTTATTGCAAGCATACATGCTTGATCATCAGCACCAGCTGCAGTTATCGTTGCAGCAACAGCAATTAGACCAAGCCAAAGATAGCAAAGATACTGAGCAAAAGGCGACCACCAACCCTGATGAGTAACATCTGGCGCGCCAGTATCGCGTTGTTGCTGGCACTATTCATAGCCCCACAGGTTTCTGCTCAGCAAGCAAGTGCAGAACAAGCTGGGGTTTTGTGGTTTGATCGTATGGCAACAGCGCTACGCGAGCTTAATTTTGAAGCAACCCTAGTGCAGGTGCAGGGCGATCGCATTCAACCAATTATGTGGATGCATGGCCGCCACAGCGATAATCTTGAAGTAGAATTGCTGATACATTTAAACGGTGCCGATGTGCGTATTTTGCGCCTTGGTGACCAAACTTCGTATTATTTTCAACCCGCTGATAATTCCTACTCAATCAATTCCGATAGTACCTACGGTTTGTTACCGGCGGCCTTTTATCGGCCATTTGCACAGTTAGACGACTATTATCAAGTAATTGCTGGGCGCGGGATGCGCGTGACTGGGCGTGATACCCAGTATTTACGCTTGGTGAGCCGCGATAACAGTCGCTATCATTACAGTTTATGGATTGATCGTGAAACTGGCATGCTGTTGAAGATGCAGATGTTAACGCCACAGGGCGAAGTGCTGGAGCAGTTGCAGCTGACGTCGTTTCAATTAACCCCGGAATTGCCGGTATCGTTGGCCGACCTGCAAGGGGTGCAGCGGCCGCCACGGCTATTTGACCCAAATAGCCAAGTTCAGCCGAAATATGCCTTATCACCGAGTTGGCTGCCGATTGGTTTCCAGTTGCAACGGCAAACGCATCGGTTGTTATATGCCACCCAATTAGCCAGCGATCATTTTTTATACAGCGATGGGCTCACTGAGGTGTCTGTCTATATCAGCCGTCAACAAGAACAAGCGCTACCAGAATTGGCGTTTGAAGGGGCTGAATCATTTTATAATACCCGCAAGGGCAATTTTGCCGTGACAGTAGTGGGTAAGTTACCGGTAGCGACACTGCGGCAAATCGCCGACAATGTTGAGGCTGTTGGTACGCCCTAATGATGATTCGCGAACGGGCTGAAATCGTTGCCCTGCATGATGACTATCTCACCGTGAGTACCGAACTTAAGAGTGGTTGTGGTGGTTGTGCGCAGCAAAATAGTTGTGGCGCAGGCATTATCTCCAAAGCATTTGCCGATCGTCGTGCGGAATTTATTGTGCAACGCCCCCCAGGCACTGCCTTTGCTGTGGGTGATCAGATTGAACTGGCGTTGCCACAGACTATGTTAACGCGTTTTTCGTTATGGGTGTATGGCTTGCCGCTGTTGGTGCTATTGGCGATAGCGTTGACCACGCAATTAGCCTTGGGCTGGTCCGAGGGATATGTCATCGTTGCCGCACTGGTAGGCTTTGCAACCAGCTTTGTATTGATCCGCCACTGGCTCAAGCTGCGCGATGTGCAGGTCAGCCAACTCTTACAAATTCAGCAAATCAGCTGAAATCTCCCGAAATTTCTTTATGCGCGGCCGCAGAATCAGTATGATCAGCGGTTACTAGTTTTGGTATGTGTTGTAGACGGAGTCCTTAATGCCCGAGCAGGCGTTTAAACAGCAAAATATTCGCAACTTTTCCATTATTGCGCACATTGATCATGGTAAATCGACGTTATCTGACCGCTTGATCCAATTTTGTGGCGGCCTTGCTGATCGCGAAATGGCTGAGCAGGTGCTGGATTCCATGGATCTTGAGCGTGAGCGCGGCATTACCATTAAAGCGCAAAGCGTGACTTTGCACTACAACGCCAAAGATGGCGAAACCTATCAGTTGAATTTTATCGACACCCCAGGGCATGTTGACTTTTCTTATGAAGTATCACGTAGCTTAGCGGGCTGCGAAGGTGCATTACTGGTGGTTGATGCGGCGCAAGGTGTTGAAGCACAGACGCTGGCGAACTGCTATACCGCTCTGGAGATGAATCTTGAGGTAGTGCCGATTCTCAACAAAATTGATTTGCCTTCGGCAGACCCGATGCGAGTAGCCGAAGAGATTGAAGACATTGTTGGTATCGAAGCTATTGATGCGGTGCAGTGCTCGGCAAAAACCGGTGTTGGTATTGAAGATGTGCTGGAGCGCATCGTCAAGCAAATACCGCCGCCTGTGGGTGACCCTGATGCGCCGGTTCAAGCCTTGATTATTGACTCATGGTTTGACAACTATCAGGGCGTGGTGTCGTTAGTACGGGTTAAAAATGGTGTGATCCGTGCTGGTGACAAGATGAAAGTGATGTCTACTGGACAATCGCATTTGATCGATAAAGTCGGCTTCTTTTCGCCCAAACAAACGGAAAGCGGCATCTTACGCAGTGGTGAAGTAGGCTTTGTCATTGCTGGTATCAAGGACATTCAAGGTGCGCCGGTTGGTGATACCCTAACCTTGAGTAAAAACTCGGCTGATAAAGCCTTACCTGGGTTTAAAAAATCCAAGCCGCAAGTTTACGCAGGCATGTTTCCCATTTCATCGGATGACTATGAGAGCTTCCGCGATGCCTTGGGTAAATTATCACTGAATGATGCTTCATTATTTTATGAGCCAGAGAATTCAGGTGCGCTGGGCTTCGGCTTTCGCGTCGGTTTCTTGGGCATGTTGCACATGGAAATCATTCAGGAACGCTTAGAGCGTGAGTACGATATCGATCTGATCACCACTGCACCAACCGTTGTGTATAAAGTGCTGAAGAAAGATGGCAGTGAAGTGATGGTGGATAACCCAACCAATCTTCCACCGCTGAATGACATCGATACCATTTTTGAGCCCATTGTTGAGGCTAACATCTTAGTTCCGCAAGAATATTTGGGTAATGTGATCACCTTATGTGTGGATAAACGCGGTTATCAAACCAAAATGGTCTATCACGGCAAGCAAGTAGCAGTTACCTATGAACTGCCAATGGCCGAAGTGGTCATGGACTTCTTTGATCGATTGAAATCGACCAGCCGCGGTTATGCGTCGTTGGATTATCAATTCAAACATTTCCAAGAAGCCGACATGGTGCGCGTTGATATTATGATCAACGGTGATCGTGTCGATGCCTTGGCGATGATTACTCACCGTAATAACTCGCAAGGGCGTGGTCGTGAGTTGGTCGAGAAAATGCGTGAGCTCATTCCGCGACAAATGTTTGATATCGCTATTCAGGCGGCTATTGGCGGTCATATTATCGCTCGTTCAACGGTCAAACAATTACGTAAAAACGTGTTAGCCAAGTGTTATGGTGGCGACGTTAGTCGGAAAAAGAAATTATTAGCGAAGCAAAAAGAGGGTAAGAAACGCATGAAAACCCTCGGTAATGTGGAAGTGCCGCAAGAAGCATTTTTAGCGGTATTGAAAGTAGGGAAGTAACCGAAGGATAAACCATGGCTAATTTTTATTCGGTCTTGTTGACTCTGGTGACACTGGCGGCTGGTTTAATCTGGTTGTTTGATGCGCGGGTGAACAAGCCAAAACGGTTGGCACGAATTGCTGCCGAGCAGCAACGACTCGATCAGCAGCTTGATGAAGCAGCGCGCCAACGGCTGGCCCCGCAAGGCGGCGTGGCTGAATTTGCGCAGTCGGTATTTCCAATTCTATTGGTTATTTTATTGCTCCGCTCGTTTGTCTATGAGCCTTTTCGTATTCCTTCCGCATCGATGATGCCGACCATGTTGGCGGGCGATTTTATTTTGGTCGAAAAATTCAGTTATAGCTTGAGAGATCCGCTATGGCGGACTGAACTAGCGCGCACTGGCACGCCGAAGCGTGGTGATATCGCGGTATTCAAATATCCACCGCAAGACCAAGTGGATTTTATCAAGCGAATTATTGGTGTACCTGGCGATCGTATTATCTATCGTAATAAAACGATCTACTTAGAGCCAGTTTGCGTGGCTGACCAGAGCGAGTGTCCGCAACAGCTTGAAGTTATTGCTCGTGATGTCGCAGCGTCCGATAGTATTGATTTCAATGGCGCGTCACCGTTATTACGTTACCGCGAGCAACTCGGTGAGGTCAGTCATGAGATATTGATCGACCCACGCGCTGTTCCACGTGAACGTTTTTACTATCAGCAAACCGATAGGCGTACACAAGTAGATGAATGGATTGTGCCAGAAGGGCATTATTTCTTCATGGGTGACAACCGTGACAATTCCGAAGACAGTCGCTTTTGGGGCTTTGTTCCGGAGCAAAATTTAGTCGGTCGTGCGGTATTCATTTGGATGAGTTTTGAGATGGACCGTCCTGCTAGCAGTGTGCTACCGCAATGGCTACCGACGGGTGTGCGCTGGCATCGTTTAGGTTCGGTGGAGTAAACCTTGAGTCTACCCAAACCGCCCTTAGCGCAGCTAGAACAGACCATCGGCTATCAATTTCAGCAGCAGGCGTTGTTGCAACAAGCGTTAACTCACCGCAGTGCGGCTAATTTGCACAATGAACGGTTAGAATTCCTCGGTGATTCGGTGCTTAGCATCATTATCAGTGAAGCTTTATACGAAGGCTTTCCAGCCATTGATGAAGGCGATCTAAGCCGCATGCGATCAACCTTGGTATGCGGTCGGTCGCTGGCCAAATTAGCGCAACGGTTTGAATTAGGCCGCCATTTGGAATTAGGCCAAGGTGAGTTGAAAAGCGGCGGGCAAAGGCGCGAATCCATATTAGCCGATGCCGTTGAAGCTATTTTAGGTGCGATGTATATCGATAGTGATTTAGCTCGTTGTCGTGAGGTGGTGCTGCGTTGGTATGACACTGAGCTGCAACAGATTAAACCTGGTGCTAGCCACAAAGATCCGAAAACGCGCTTACAAGAACAATTACAGGGCTTGGCACTCGATTTGCCCGTTTATGACGTGGTGAGTATACAAGGGCAGGCACATAATCAGCAGTTTACTGTGCAATGTACCGTGATTGGTTTGGCGGAACCGGTATTAGGGCAAGGTACTAGCCGCCGCAAAGCTGAACAACACGCCGCCAGCAAAGCGCTGCAACTTATGCAGCAACAGGATAACTAAGTATGTCAGTTGAATCGATGCCACAGGCATCTGCATTTATCGCCATCGTTGGCCGACCTAATGTTGGCAAATCAACCTTGTTGAACAAAATTCTTGGGCAAAAAATCAGCATTACCTCCAGTAAACCGCAGACCACGCGACATCGTATCCTTGGCATAGAAACTATTGATGAACGGCAAATTGTCTATGTGGATACACCGGGGTTGCATCAAGACGAAAAGAAAGCCATGAATCGTTTAATGAATCGCGCTGCCAGCAGCTCAATTGCCGGGGTTGAGGCGGTGTTGTTTGTGGTGGAATCGAATAAGTGGACCGCCGATGACCAGCATGTGCTTGAAAAATTGAAGAAAACCCAACTCCCGGTGATTCTGGTAGTGAATAAAATTGATTTAATGAAAGACAAGGGTAAGTTGTTACCGCGCCTACAAGAATATGCGCAATTGCACGATTTCGCTGAAATTATTCCATTGTCAGCAGAAACCGGTGAACAAGTTGATGCGTTACGTGAGGTTGTGCATCACTATGCCAAGCCTGGGGTTCATCATTACCCAGATGATTATGTAACGGACCGCTCGTTGCGATTTATGACGGCTGAGATTATTCGCGAAAAACTAATGCGTTTTACCGGCGATGAACTACCCTATAGTACCACTGTAGCCATTGAACAATTTCAAGTCGCGCCGTCTGGTGTAACCCATATTCATGCGCTGATTTTGGTCGAACGTGATGGGCAAAAGCGCATGGTGATTGGCGCCGGTGGGCAAAAGTTAAAAACTATTGGTGCCGAAGCGCGCAAAGACATTGAAACCTTGGTGGATGGCCAAGTGCTGTTAAAGCTATGGGTTAAAGTCAAATCGGGCTGGTCTGACGACGAACGAGCATTACGTAGCCTAGGTTACGGCGAGGAATAAGCGTGCAACCGGCGTTTGTTTTGCATCGCTGGCCGTTTCAAGATAGCAGCTATATGGTTGAGATGTTTAGCGCTCAGCATGGGCGCTTCCGCCTTATAGCAAAAGGTGCACGACGGCCTAAGAGCCGCTGGAGCGCTTGCTTGCAGCCATTTACCCCGTTATTGATCAGTAGCCGCGGCCGCCACGAACTGCAAACCCTGGTCCACGCTGAAGCCAGCGGTGATGCCTACCATCTGCGTGGTGACTGCCTGTATAGCGGTTTTTACGTGAACGAGCTGGTGCAGCGATTGACCGCCTTGTACCAACCCCTTGATGGCTTATTTACCGACTATCAACAAACGCTGCACTTGCTTAGTGAGGCGACTCAGGTTGAGCCTATTCTGCGGCGCTTTGAATGGCAGTTACTGGATCATCTTGGTCATCATTTTGATTGGTTACACGATAGTGCGGGTGACGGCATTAGTGCGACAGGGTATTATCAATTTAGTGCGCACATCGGCTTCGTGCGGCAGCTTGAGATGAGCCCTGGAGCGTTTGAGGGACAGGTTATTTTGCGCTTAAGTCAATTCGATTTGTCTGACGCACATTGTTTACAAGCCATGAAACGTATCATGCGTATGGCGTTACAGCCATATTTGGGCGATCAGCCGTTACGTAGTCGCCAACTTTTTCATTCATTGATAGCAACCAAGGATAGCTAAAATGCAGCAGCGTGATGGGTATTCAGCAATTTTGCTCGGCGTTAATATTGACCATGTCGCGACAGTGCGTAACGCACGTGGTGTGGGCTATCCTGATCCAGTCACTGCTGCGGCGATTGCCGAGCAGGCTGGGGCCGATGGGATTACTGTGCATTTGCGTGAAGATCGCCGCCACATTACCGATCGTGATGTGGACATTTTGGCGCAAACACTGCAAACGCGCATGAATTTAGAAATGGCAGTGACTGAAGAAATGTTGGGCATAGCATGTCGGATTAAGCCAACCTATTGTTGCTTGGTCCCAGAAAAGCGTGAAGAGCTCACCACTGAGGGTGGTTTGGATGTGGCGGGTCAACGAGCTAAAATTACCGCGGCGGTAGAGCGCTTAGCTGCGCATGGTATTCAAACCTCGTTGTTTATTGATGCCGACCAAACGCAAATTGATGCGGCGATTGCCACGGGTGCTCCGATTATTGAATTACACACCGGACATTATGCCGAACAGCGCTGTGATCGCGCCCAATTAAAAGCTTTACATACGTTGCGACAAGCAGCCAGTTATGCTCATTCAGCCGGATTACAAGTGAATGCGGGGCACGGCTTGCATTATCATAATAGTGTCGCCATCGCGGCAATTCCGGAACTGGTTGAACTCAATATTGGCCACGCTATTATTGCCCGCGCGGTCATGGTTGGTCTGGATAGCGCGGTGCGCGAGATGAAAACGTTGATGCTGCAGGCACGCCAGCAGGCACTGACTATAGGGTAAGGTGATTAAAGCCCATGGCACAAATATTTCGCCCGCAAAAGCGTTCCAGCAAAGTAGCCGCAGTGCAGCAGCATCGGGTACAGGGTCTCGATCATCAAGGTCGTGGCGTGGTGCGTGGCGATCACGGCGTATGTTTTGTCGCCGGCGCGTTAGTGGGTGAATTAATCAGGTTTCGCCCGTCTGGGCACTACCAAGCTGAACTTATTGCAATTGACGAAGCAGTTGCAGAGCGGGTGACTCCGCCATGTCAGTATTATCATGAGTGCGGTGGCTGCGATCTGCAACACTTGGCCTATACACAGCAGGTGCAACACAAGCAGCAGGTAGTGGTTGAATTGCTACAAAAATTCGCTCAACTTGAGGCGTTGAAGTGGCTACCGCCATTGACCGCAGCAGCGTGGCAATATCGCCGACGTACGCGCTTAGCGGTGCACTGGGATGGTAAACAACGGCGCTTACTATTGGGCTATCGCAGCCGTTCCAGTAAAACCATCATTGCCGTAAACAGCTGTCTGACTTTACAGCCAGAATTGGATCAGCTGCTGCAACCTCTGCAACAACTGTTACCGCGTTTAACTGCGATTCGCGGTTTGGGCCATATTGAGCTGATCGCCGCTGAACAAACAGTATTATTAGCACGCTTTACCTGTGCCGTGGGTGAAAGCGATCGCCATGTGTTCGAGCAATTCGCCGAACAACAGCACGTGCAGATCTGGTTGCAGTGTGCTGAGCAGCCCATACAACCGCTGTCACCACACCAAGAACTGCCTAGTTATCGCAGCGCAGGAGCGCAATTGAGCTTTATGCCGGGTGATTTCTTGCAAGTGAACTCAATTCTCAGCGAGGCCATGGTGGCGCAGGTGCTGGCTTGGCTGCAACCACAACCGGGCGAAGCTATTCTCGATTTGTACGCGGGTAGCGGTCATTTTTCAGTTCCGCTAGCGCAAACAGGAGCTGATGTGACCGCAGTAGAGGGGGTCCCCTCAATGGTGCAAATGCTGCAACGAAACGCCAGCAATGCCGGCGTTACGATTCAGGCTGAATGTGCCAACTTAG
>DIVC01000089.1:8639-11191 GCA_002423905.1 Idiomarina sp. UBA6142 | reverse complement strand
TAGCATGGTGGTGGATTAGCGAGGCACTGCCGTTACCGGTAACATCACTGTTACCCTTTATTTTGCTGCCACTGGGTGGGGTAATTTCAGAAAGTGCCAGTTTAGCTGCGCTCGGAAACCCGATTATATTATTATTTATGGGGGCCTTTATGCTCGCCAAAGCGGTCGAGCACAGCGGTGTGCATAAACGCATCGCACTTGGGTTAATTCGCCTGATTGGCGCTGGTAGCGGGCAGCGCGTGATCTTTTCATTCATGGCCGCAACCGCCGTATTATCCATGTGGATCTCCAATACCGCAGCAGTTTTAGCACTGTTACCTGTGGCCTTAGCGTTAGCGGATGCCTGTGACAATGAGAGCTTTCAGCGCGCCTTGTTATTAGGGTTGGCCTACTCGGCATCGGTCGGCGGTGTGGCAACACTGGTAGGTACGCCCCCGAACCTGATCTTTGCCTCGGTTTATCAAACCACCACTGGCCAGGCTTTTGGCTTTTTAGATTGGATGAAAATTGGGCTGCCGTTGGTGATTATCAGCATTCCTATTATGGCTTGGTGGTTGAGCCGTCATGTGCGTCACCATATCAGCCTTAAACTTCCAGCAGTGGAGACTATGAGCAGTGCCGAGAAGCGCGTACTGGTCATTTTTGCCGCCGTTATTCTGCTGTGGGTATTTCGTACCGCCCCGTTTGGTGGTTGGATAGCGTGGTTGCAATTACCCCAGATCGGCGATGCCACGGTCGCGTTGGCTGGGGTTATTGCTATGTTTGTGGTTCGCGATGATAACGGCCAACCCTTGCTGACTTGGCAATTGGCCAGCTCTATTCCGTGGGGAATCTTGTTGCTGTTTGCCGGGGGTATTACCCTCGCTCAAGGATTTATGACGAGCGGTTTGAGCGCTATTATCGGGGATAGTTTAATCAGTTTATCGGAACTGCCGACCTGGTTATTAGTTCTCAGCATTGCGCTGATTGTGTCGTTTCTGACCGAGGTCACCTCAAACACCGCGACTGCGACCTTATTAATGCCGGTTATGGCCGCTACTGGGGTGGCACTGGGGCTACCGGTGGAAGTGTTGATGGTTACCGCAGCGATTGCCTGTAGCTGCGCATTTTGTCTTCCTGTTGCCACACCACCCAATTCGATTGTATTTGCAGCGGAACGAATCACCATCAAAACCATGGTTCGTGAGGGCGTGATACTCAACGTGATATTAGCGGTGATAACCACTTTGGTGGTCATGGTCGTGGTGGTTTAGCCTTAGGCACCTTTATGGTAGCTGCAAAATTCCACGGTAATCACCAATATTGACGTCAAAATCAGTGGTCTGCTTCAGGTAATCCGCCATCGACTCCAACGCATCGGGTTCGCCGTGCACTAAGTAAATCTGAGTCTTAGCGTTTAATTGCGATGCCGCCAACCACGCCCCTAACTCAAGATAATCGGCATGCCCAGATAAACCATCAAGGCGTCTTATTTTTGCCTTCACTGGCAGCCATTGTCCATGCACCTTGATGCTTTCCACCCCCTGCTCCATTTTGGCGCCGCGGGTACCACCGGCCTGATGACCGGAAAACAACACCGTGGTGCGGTGATCACTCAACCAATGCTTGAAATGGTGCAAAATACGGCCACCGGTTGCCATGCCGCTGCCAGCAATAATGATATGTGGCCCACGTTCACTAGCTAAGGCTTTTGATTCATCGATGCTGCGGGTGTAAATAACCTGCTGAAAAGCTTGGTCACACTGCTGGTGAGTTAAGCGATGATAGGTGTGATAACGCTGGTAAATATTCGATGCACTAATCGCCATCGGCGAGTCGAGGTAAATGGACAAGCGTGGTATTTTCCGCTCAGCCATGAGCGTCACCAACATATGTTGTAATAGCTGCGCACGGCCCACAGCAAAGCTCGGGATCAACAACACACCACCATCACGGGCCGCTTCATTGACCACTTCAGCGAGTTGTTCCCAGGCATCTTCAGGTGCATGACGACGATCGCCATAAGTCGCCTCGAGCAATAACAGGTCGACCTGCGGCAGCAGTTCTGGCGGATGCATGAGAATATCGTTGGGGCGCCCAACATCACCACTGAAACCGATGCGATAATCATGATGTTGGACAATCACACTGGCCGCGCCTAATAAATGTCCAGCGGGCTGGAGCGTAAAGCTGAGATCACCGATCTGAAAGGTGTGATGGAATTCAACCGGCTGCAATAATTTCAGCGCCGCCTGAGCAGTCGCCTCATCGTACAGTGGCTCTGGCTCAGCATGTCGACTCAACTTATGCTTATGATAGAACTTAGCGTCTTCTTCTTGAATTTTACCGCTATCTGGCCATAGCAAACCGCATAAACTGGCGGTAGCGGCATGAGTGAATACTTTACCGCGAAAACCATGCTTATAGAGCACCGGAATAAAACCGGAATGATCTAAATGAGCGTGGGTAAGGACAATGGCATCTACTGCGTCGATACCCAAGGGCAACGGTTGCCAGTTGCGGCGGCGCAGCCATTTATAGCCTTGATACAGACCACAGTCGATTAACACCCG
>DIVC01000089.1:7508-8624 GCA_002423905.1 Idiomarina sp. UBA6142 | reverse complement strand
CAACCTAGTCCTGCTTACTCTACAACAACCAGTCTATCGGCAATAGCGCTAATACCCGTGTTGCCAAGCGCCGCCATATCGATACGCCCGGTTCAGTGCGGTAGACAATATGCCGCTGACCCAGCCGCTCATGCCACTGTAAACGGTGACCCTTAAGAACGACTTTGTAGGCATAATCGGGCAAATACTGATGAAACGCGTTACTGATTTGTTGTCCTAGTTGCTCACTATGAATCACAAAACCAAGTTCGGTATTTAATTGCGCCGAACGTGGGTCGAAATTAAATGAGCCAACAAACACCCGTTGCTGATCGGTGGCAAAGGTTTTGGCGTGCAAGCTCGACGCCGAGCTACCAAAACGGTCTTTACCTTTTAGTCGTTGGCGTCTGGCTTTGCGTTCTTGCCGCTTTGCCAAAGCCGAGATTTTTTGCAATTCGAATAATTCGATGCCGGCTAGCAGCAGGCGTTTGCGCCAGCGCGCATAACCGGCATGCACCACCGCTACGTCGGTTGATTCCAGCGCGTTGGTTAGAATTTGAATCTGCACACCGGCGGCAGCATAACGCTCCAGTGCCTCTACCCCGGCCCGAGTCGGCACAAAATAGGGGGAGACAATCGACAAACAACGTTGCGGTTCACCAACCGCTTGCTGCAGTTGGTGCATAATTAATTGGTGACGTTTAGCCACCCCACGAATTTTATCCGGATGATCAACCACCATCTCTGTTCTGGCCCAAACGAACGCGAGCTGCTGTTGCTGTAACTGCTGCATAAAGGGTAATTCACGCGCCGCCGCCACATAGTGTTGCGCGCTCGGATCACCGGTGATGTGATTTGCTTGTTGACGCAGCTGATCCAATTGTTGCGGTTTAATTTGTAAGCGAAATAATTTACCCAGTGGCTGGGCGTGTTCACTCTGCCAATAGGTTTCAAATTCGCTGACTACCTGTGGTACCACCGCACCAATCATCAATGCATCTAAATCAGCGAACAAAAAATCATCTTTGGCGCCAAAGTATTCGTCACCAATATTACGCCCACCACTAATCACCACCTGCTGATCAATGATGAAAGCCTTATTATGCATACGCCGATTAATTCGACGGAAATCAAATA
>DIVC01000089.1:1921-7381 GCA_002423905.1 Idiomarina sp. UBA6142 | reverse complement strand
GCCTCTTGCGCATCAGGCAGCGGTAAAATACCAGTCAAACCCGGGTGAGCGTTGATTTGTTCTTGAACCGCCTCTGACCAACTCGGTGCCAGCATGTTATTCATGAAGCCGACTGATCATCCTCATCCTTTGCTGGCGGTGTTTGCTCAGTTTCAGTCGCTGCTGGCTGCGCAACCAAGGCTACCCGACACATCCGGCAATCTTGCAGCTCATCCGCCGCCACCGATGCTTCAACGTAGCGCAATTTATGCTGTGCACTATTGCGGTTGGTGGATACTTGAAAGACCCGATCGCGTTCACGATCCGTTGATTTTGCCATACTGTTGCTCCATCTGTTGCGCTAACTGCCCGCGCTGTGGTTCATCATGAACCAGTTGCCAGCCTTGTAAATGCTGCTCCAACAACCCTGTTAACACCGAAATATGCTCTGCCTCAGCATTTAATGCCGGAATATAAGCATAGTCCTCACCACCGGCTTCAATAAAGTATTCGCGATTCTCTTCGCCAATTTCCTCGATAGTCTCCAGACAATCTGCCGAAAAGCCCGGACACACCACGTGAATTGATTTGACCCCCAGACTGGGTAATTGTTTCAAGGTCTCATCAGTATAAGGTTTGAGCCACTCTTCCCGGCCAAAGCGTGATTGAAAAGTGGTCAGGTACTGGTCTTTGCTTAAGCCCAAATAGTCGGCAATCAGCCGCGATGTTTTGTGACACTCACAATGATATGGATCGCCTTTCTTCAAATAGCTGAGCGGTACACCATGGTACGAAAACACCAGCTTTTGTGGCTGCCCATGCTGCTGCCAATAGGCTTTAATACTGTTACCCACCGCCGCTATGTAGGGCGGAAAATCATGGTAGTGGTTAATAAAACGAAAGTCTGGTAACCAGCGACGCTGCATAAAGTCAGTAGCAATGGCATCAAAGGTTGAGCCGGTGGTCGCCGCCGAGTACTGCGGATAAAGCGGCAACACCAGTAACTTACGGGCGCCTTGATCAAACAGTGATTGTAACCCCGATGCGATGGATGGATTGCCATAGCGCATAGCAAATTCAATGACAACATCATCGCCATAGCGCTGTTGCAAACTCACGCGCAGCGCCTCGGTTTGATCCTTAGTGATATAGAGCAACGGTGAACCGCGCTCGGTCCAGACCGTACGATACGCCGCAGCAGAACGTTTTGGCCGGGTACGAAGAATGATCCCTTCCAGCAATAACTTCCACAACAGGCGTGGTACTTCCACTACCCGTGGATCAGACAAAAACTGGCGTAAATACACCCGTAACTGTTTGGTTTGCGGTGCATCGGGAGTCCCTAAATTGGTCACTAATATGCCAATTTTATCGGTCTGACTGTGGGTAAAGGTGGGGCTGCCTTGATATTTCATGGGTGATCCTATGGG
Organism: Idiomarina sp. UBA6142; assembly: GCA_002423905.1. Classification (GTDB taxonomy): domain Bacteria; phylum Pseudomonadota; class Gammaproteobacteria; order Enterobacterales; family Alteromonadaceae; genus Pseudidiomarina. The sequence continues at coordinate 5,972 of DIVC01000089.1, read as the reverse complement.
GTCCAAAGTTTTACTTTGCTACGAATTTGATCGCTAGCGATCCACTCTTGCAATTGTTCGGCCAACCGCTGGCCTTGTGCCACGGCCTCGCGCCAGTAAGCGAAGCGGGTTTTTACGTCAAGTTGGGCAAAGTCCTTGCGATCGGGGATTTTGCCATACGGTAGGCCTGCCACAAATTCGGCTGAGGGCGCCATAAGGATCACTTTGGGCCACTGTTTGCCGGTCGTGCGGCGCCAACTGAGAGCTTTATCAAACCAGCCTGGAATCACATGACTGTAGAAATGTGGATATAACACCAAACCATCTACCGCGCTTAGATCAACATCAAAATGATAATCGGTGATACCACCATCACGATACACCCCAGCAGGCGCATCTGCAATGTGACGTACGCCATCAAGCACCATCGGAATAGAACCTGTGGCTAGCAATGCCGACTTAAAGTTAGCCGCGGTAAGGGCTATGTGCGTGGTTGGCAAATCATTCCAGTGGCGACTAAAACTACAGCTCGAGTGCGGATGGTGAAACACCACACGCTCATAAAACTTACCCAGCCAGGCCCGCTTTACACTGCTCGCGCCGGCCGCCAATAACATCCCAGCTAACTGCCGCTTGCCCTCCGCTGCGGTTAAGCCTTTACAGCGAACCACCACCATATGGTGATGAAATTGGTCCTGTGCCAAAATTTCCGGCACTACTGCATCAGGCACATACTGATGCAACAGCTTACGCGCCTCATCGGTGATTTCGGCAATGTCGGGTTTTTCACTATAGGTTTGACCGCTATACAATTGGCAGAATAGTTCACTCGCAGCAACCGGATCAGGTTGCCCTAATGCTGCAAAACGCCAGCCACCGGCCGAACTGCCCAATAAATTCAGGGGACGCTGCCGGTTGGCAAAAAAGTCACCAAATAAAAAGCGGTCTAAACCCTGTAAAATAAACCACTTAGGGCCACCTGAAGCGCCCATCAATAGGCTGATATCATCAGCGCGCAAACCACGCTCCTGAATCTGCAACCACGCCTCGCGGCCAGCGCGAATCTGCAGTAAATCAGTGCTCATGCATAATCCTTGTCGGCAAACTTGTGCTCAGAATAGTATAACTAGCGGTCAGTATACCTAATTAATCCGTGGCACTGAAGCATCAGCAATTGCACCTGCTAAGGTCGCATGGCGGTTGCCCATCTGGTATGCTTGTTGGCATCGTTCATTGCCACGGATAAGCCAAGTAACATCATGAAAGTTATCTCTTTTAATATTAATGGGCTACGCGCGCGGTTACATCAACTGGAAGCGCTCATTGCCAAACACCAGCCCGACATTATCGGCTTACAAGAAACTAAAGTTCATGACGAACAATTCCCCCAAGCCGATATTGAAGCGCTGGGTTACCAGGTTATTTTTCATGGGCAAAAAGGTCATTACGGGGTGGCGCTGCTGAGTAAACAGCCGCTGCTCAATCCACAGTACGGTTTTCCGGGTGATGCTGATGATGCTCAGCGGCGGATGATTATGGGCGATTGGGTGGCACCCGATGGTAGCACCGTGCGCATTCTCAATGGCTATTTTCCGCAAGGCGAAAGCCGCGACCATCCGCTTAAATTTCCAGCCAAAGAAAAATTCTACGCCGACTTGATGGCTTATCTAACCAGCTACCATGACCCGCAACAAGCACTGATCGTGATGGGCGACGTTAATATTTCACATCAAGATGGTGATATTGGTATTGGTGCGGATAACGCCAAACGTTGGCTAGCAACCGGCAAATGTAGCTTTTTACCGGAAGAGCGGGTGTGGTTGAATGACCTGCTGCACTGGGGTTTACAAGATACCTTCCGCGTCTGTCATCCGACGCTCACCGAGCAATATAGTTGGTTTGATTATCGGTCCCGCGGATTTGACGATAATCGTGGCCTACGTATCGATTTAATTATGGCCACCAACACCTTGGCGCAACGCTGCCGTGATAGTGGTATCGATTACCAATTACGCGGTATCGATAAGCCCTCTGATCATGCGCCAGTGTGGTCTGAATTTGCGCTATAAACACGAGCACCTGTCTGCCCTGCCGTCGCGGCATTAGCTTTGCGCTAATGCTGTTCCGGCGGTAACTCCCGCAGGGCCTTATTTAAAGCAATCACCAGTGCCAAATAGGTAGCTTTGTGCTGCGGCTGCAGCGCTAATTTTGCCATCAACTCTAAATACCACTGATGCAACCTGGGTGGCAGTTGACTGTGTGCTCGCTTACCCAGCCAATACCAGCCTTGTAATGGTATCGATAGCAAAAATAACGAGGTCACAATAGCCTGTGGAATCATTGCCGCCCCCTGCCAATTGAACTGCACCAAAAAATTAACCACCGCCAGTGCTGGCATCCAGCGTGCGGCGAAGGCCACGGCAGGTACCACCGTGGCTTCTGGTAAGGCCGCAACAATCGAATGGCGCGGCCACAAGCTGGCATAATGCTGCCCTTGGGCAAAGGTTTTCAACAAGCTCATTGGCTCACCTTTTCAACGCCCTGCTCACGCTTCGAGCAGAACATAATTATTAACTATATCAATATATTAAGCTGTTCAGCTCAGCTAACCCACAGAGTTATCCACATAATTTGTGGAGAATTCTAACGAGGTTTGCCACAATGCAGCTCTCTGATGTCTTACTTATGATGTGACTGAAAACAACACCATGCAAGCAACCATTTACGGAATTCCAAATTGTGACACCGTACGCAAAGCGCGTAACTGGCTCGAACAGGTCGCCCAACAACGTACCGATCTGTCCATCGACTTTCACGATGTACGCACGCAACCGCTGACTGCAGTCACTCTGCAGCAATGGCTGGAACAATTGGGCCGCGATAATCTCATCAACAAGCGCTCCAGCAGTTGGCGGCAATTATCCACGGCTCAGCAGCAACTTGGTAATGATGCCGATGCCATCGCCTTGTTACAGCAATTTCCGACCCTAATGAAACGCCCCTTACTGGCGCTGAACCAGCACCTTGCAGTTGGTTTTGACAGCCAACACTGGCAAGCCTTACTGGACCAACATGATGGCGGATAAGGCGGTTACTGCGCTTGCGCAAGAACTCATTCGGCGCCCGTCAGTAACACCGAACGATGAAGGCTGCCAAACCCTGATCGGTGAGCGATTGGCGGCAATTGGCTTTGACCTCGAGCCGATGGTATTTGCCGATACCACCAACTTGTGGGCGCGCAGAGGCCAGCATGAGCCGTTATTTTGTTTTGCTGGTCATACCGATGTGGTGCCCAGCGGTCCCGAACAAGCGTGGCGTTTTCCGCCGTTTTCCGCCACCTTAATGGACGGCATGATCTATGGTCGCGGTGCCGCCGATATGAAAGGTAGCCTCGCCGCTATGGTGGTGGCGACCGAACGCTTTGTGCAACAACACCCTGATCATCGCGGCAGTATTGCCTTTTTAATCACCAGCGACGAAGAAGGCCCGTTCATTAATGGCACGCCCAAAGTCGTGGAAACGCTGCAAGCGCGTGATGAAACGATCACCTGGTGTTTGGTCGGTGAGCCGTCGAGCTCAGCCCAGCTCGCTGACGTGGTAAAAAATGGCCGCCGTGGTAGCTTGAGTGGTGATCTCACCATTTACGGTATACAAGGTCATGTCGCCTACCCGCATTTAGCCGATAACCCAATTCACAAAGCCATGGCGGCGTTAACCGAACTGACCCACGCGCATTGGGATAACGGCAATGACTCGTTTCCGCCGACCAGCCTGCAAATTTCCAACATTCACGGCGGTAACGGTGCTGGTAATGTGATCCCGGGTGAATTACTGGTGCAATTTAATTTCCGCTACAGCACTGAAACCGATGCCGACACCTTAAAACATCGGGTCATTAACCTGTTGGCCAAGCATGAACTGGATTATCAACTAAGCTGGAAACTCAACGGTGAACCGTTTTTGACCGCTGCCGGTGAATTGCTCAGCGCAACTTTAGCCGCTATCCAAACCAATACCGGCCGGCCGGCCAAGCTTTCCACCTCAGGGGGTACCTCAGATGGTCGCTTTATTG
>DIVC01000089.1:0-1837 GCA_002423905.1 Idiomarina sp. UBA6142 | reverse complement strand
ACTTCGCGCCGGCCTTAAAACTACAGGCACCGGTATGGCAAGCCTTTATCGCCATGCAAACTGCCGCCCGCAGTGACGGTGTTGAACTGGCGTTGGCCTCAGCATTTCGTGATTTTGACCGCCAACTGGCGATCTGGAATCGCAAGTATCACGGCCAAGCTCCGCTCTACAACCAGCATGGCGACCTGTTGCTGGCTGAGCACTTAAGTTGCGGTGAAAAAGTTGCGGCGATAATGACCTGGTCGGCCCTTCCCGGCGCCAGCCGTCATCATTGGGGCACCGATTGTGATATCTACGACCCACGCTGGTTTCATCAACAGCAGCAACCCTTACAACTGATCGCCGCCGAGTATCAGCACGGCGGTCCATGTTATGATGCGGCATTATGGTTACAACAGCACGCCAAAGACTTTGGCTTTCATTTGCCCTACGCCCGCTATCAAGGCGGTGTTGCTGCTGAACCCTGGCATCTCAGTTATACTGCATTGGCAGAACCGGCGGCGGCACAACTTAGCACCGAGTTATTGCACCAGGTGTTAGCCGCAAGTGATTTAGCCGGCAAAGAGTTTGTGTTAGCGCAATTGGCAGAATTAAAACAACGGTATATCGACCCAGTATGTCGACCCGACGACTCAGGAGCAGCAGTATGGTTTGGCTAGCGTTGTTGATCGTATTTGGCATCGTCATCGGCAATATTATGCTGATTAAGCATACCGCACATATGAAAATGCCGTCGCTCAAGCAACGGCATTTGGATGAACTCGAAAAGCAGAAACAACAACAATCAGATGACCAGCCCTAAGCGCGCAGCAACCTCTTCGTAGGCTTCAACCACACCGCCTAAACCTTGGCGGAAGCGATCTTTGTCGAGCTTTTTCTTGGTGGCCTTATCCCATAACCGGCAGCCGTCGGGGCTAAATTCGTCACCCAAAACAATGTTACCGTTGGCATCTACGCCAAACTCTAGTTTAAAGTCGACCAGCATCAGCCCAGCTTGATCAAACAGTGCCGACAACACGTGGTTAACCTGCAACGTCAGTGCTTTCATACGCACTAACTGCTCCGCGGTTGCCCATCCAAAGCTGATCGCCAGTGATTCATTGACCATGGGGTCATGCAACGCATCGTTTTTGAGAAACTGCTCAAAGGTAGGCGGATTCAATGGCTGACCTTCGCTAACCCCTAAACGCCGCACTAGTGAACCGGCGGCGAAATTACGCATGACACACTCAACCGGGATCATGGTTAAGCGTTTGACCAGGGTTTCGGTATCGCTCAGTACCCGATCAAGCTGGGTTGGAATACCCTCAGCTTCAAGTTTTTGCATGATGAAGTTATTAAACTTGTTATTCACCATGCCCTTCCGATCAAGCTGTTCAATACGCTCACCATCAAAGGCCGAGGTATCGTTACGGAATTGCAAAATTAAGCGCTCAGGGTCGTCCGTGGTAAATACTGTTTTGGCTTTGCCCCGATACAATTCTGTACGTTTTTCCATGCTCAGCTTCGTCTCCAGCCGGTTAATTAAGATGCGCCATTATAACTCAAGTTGACGACGGAATTCAGCAGCAATTGGTGCATACAAGGCGTTAACTTCTGCCGCTGACAGCGGCGAACCATTGCGATAAAAAGTAATACTGGTATTGGCTAGGTCACCGGTCACCAGAACTTCATAGGCCCCGCTGGTTAAGGCTAGAGTTGGGTTACTGCGCCAGAACGCCAGCTTACCTAAGGTCGAGGTTTCACTGCTATAGCTGACATAATAGTAGCCTGTGGATTGATTCAAATCATCAATGGTGAAGCCCAACTCAGGTAACACCTCGCCGACCATGGTCCA
>DIVC01000113.1:14183-21688 GCA_002423905.1 Idiomarina sp. UBA6142 | reverse complement strand
GCTGGAATTCAGTCGGGTGATGTGATTATTGCGGTGAATAAAGAACGCATCCGAACTTTTGCCGATTTAATTGCCCGTGTGGGCACGGTTGGAGCCGACAAAAAGGTTGAAATAACGGTGCTACGGGATGGCAAAGAACGCCAGCTTGAGGTCACCTTGCGTGCCGAAGAACGCGAAGTAAAAGCCGCCGAGCTGCATCCTGCGCTTGAGGGGGCCACGTTAGCCGGTGATGCCGATGGCGGTGTACGTTTGACTGAGCTCGAACAAAACTCATTAGCAGCACGCTATGGCTTGCGCAAAGACGATGTGATCGTCGCGGTCAATCGTCGCCCGGTCAATACTGTTGCTGACTTGCGTCAGGCTATGGACCAAGCCGGTAATGTGATTGCCTTAAATATTCGCCGCGGCAATACCTCGCTCTATCTGGTACTGCGCGGTTAATCATCGCAGTTTGATTAAGTCATAAAGCAGGCAGCTCAACAGTTGCCTGCTTTTTTTCTGCGCCTCGATGCACTAGACTAGCGATACATCAATCATTTACGGAAATCTCATGACCCTGCGCGACTGGCTCTGGTACATCGTTCGCTTTGCTTTTCTTGGCCTGCTGGTGGCCGCAGTGGTCATCACGGTGCAACGCTGGTTGAGCAATAACCCCCAGCCGCTCATGAGTGAGCAACCTGCGAGTTATGCGACTGCGGTAAACCGCGCCGCTCCGGCAGTGGTCAACATTTACAGCATTGGTGAGCTACCTGATTCCTACTACTCGCGCCGCCCCGGCAGTATATTTCGACTCGGTTCAGGCGTCATTATGGATAATCGCGGACACATCTTAACAGCCCACCATGTCGTGGCTGACGTCAGCCAAATTCAAGTTGCACTGCAAGATGGTCGCCAATATTCCGGCCAGGTCATTGGCTTTGACCGCATTACCGACTTAGCGGTCGTGCGCATTGAAGCCGACAACTTGCCGGTGATTCTGACCGATGACAATCTTCGCACGCGGGTGGGTGATGTGGTGCTGGCTATTGGCAATCCGCTGAATCTTGGTCAAACCATTACCCAGGGTATTATCAGTGCTACTGGCGGTCGTATGGGGGTGATTCATTCTCACGCCGATTTAATCCAAATGGATGCCGCCATCAGTGAAGGCACTTCAGGCGGGGCGCTGGTGAATAGCCAAGGCTATTTGGTTGGTATTAATAATGCCCAATTCCGCGGCCCCAGCGGTCAGGGCGTTGACGGCATTTATTTTGCCATCCCCTACTCATTAGCAAAATTAGTAATGACCGCGCTGATTGAAGAAGGTGAAGTGGTGCGCGGCTATTTAGGCGTAAATGTTGGTGAAGCGCCGAATACGGCGGAGATCTACCGCCAGCCGGGTATTTTTATCAGTGGCGTCGATCGCGGTAGCCCGGCTGAAGAGGCCGGTTTACAAGCTGAAGATTATGTCGTTGAAATGGGTGGCACACCGGTAAGTTCTGCAGCTCAAGGGCTGAACTTAGTGGCCGAAACCAAGCCTGGCACCAAGCTGGAAGTGAAGTTTTACCGTGGCCAACAGCTGATGACCACGGTGGTCACCATTCGTAAATTGCGCTAAGCCTTAGGCTTGGCGCTCGATGATAGCACCCAGCGCGGCAAGCTTACGCTCAATGCCTTCATAACCCCGATCAATGTGATAGATACGCTCCACCACTGTGGTACCACGTGCCACTAAGCCGGCAATCACCAATGATGCCGAGGCGCGTAAATCGGTACACATCACTTGTGCTCCAGTAAGCTGCGGCACACCCTTACAAATCGCGGTATTGCCTTCGAGTTCAATGGCAGCACCCATACGCTGCAACTCAGGCACATGCATAAAGCGGTTTTCGAAAATCGTTTCACGGATCCAGCCAGCTCCGTCAGCAATAGCGTTCAGCGCACAAAATTGGGCTTGCATATCGGTCGGAAACGCTGGGTGTGGTGCGGTAATAATATTAACTGATTTGGGCCGACCGTTGGCTTCCAAGCGAATCCAGTCGCTGCCCTTAGTAATGCGAGCACCGGCTTCAGTGAGCTTTTTCAGCACCGCATCGAGCATGAGTGGGTCGGTATTACGACAGGTCACATCGCCTCCCGTCGCAAGTGCCGCCACCAAAAAGGTACCGGTTTCAATGCGGTCAGGCTGCACTCGGTAATGGCCCCCGTGCAAGGCTTCAACGCCATAGATCTCGATGGTATCCGAACCAGCACCACGAATATCCGCGCCCAAGGTATTCAAAAAGTTGGCAAGATCAACTACCTCAGGTTCACGCGCGGCATTTTCAATACGAGTAATGCCGTCAGCAAGAGTCGCTGCCGCCATCAGGTTTTCGGTGCCGGTGACCGATACCATATCCATGAAAATATCGGCACCACGCAAGCGGCCTGGGCTGGTCGCATTGATGTAACCGTTTTCCACGGTAATGGTGGCGCCCATTTGCCGCAACCCTTCAATGTGTAAATTAACTGGACGCGCACCGATAGCGCAACCGCCCGGTAAGCTTACTTGCGCTTTACCGTAACGCGCCAATAATGGCCCTAACACCAATATTGATGCGCGCATGGTTTTTACTAAATCGTAGCTGGCAACGTGATGATTCAAACCTTGCGGTGAGATTTTATAGCTGTTGGCAGCGAGTTGTTGGCTACTAACCCCTAATTCAGCCAATAATTTTAGCGTGGTACGAACATCCTGCAACGCGGGGACGTTATCAATAATGATATCGTCGCTAGCAAGCAATGCGGCTAAAAGTATAGGCAGCGCGGCATTTTTAGCGCCAGAGATAATGACCTCGCCGTGTAGCGGTTGACCACCTTGAATGACTAGTTTTTGCATATGAATTTGCTACTCTGTTAGCTTAAATTGGCGAGTTTTTTCTGCCGCAGCCACTCAGCCGGGGTATAGGTTTTTATTGATACTGCGTGCAATTCACCGCTAGCAATCAGTTGTTTTAATGGTGCATAGACCAATTGCTGTTTTTTCACTCGGCTTATGGCATCAAACGCTGCGCTCACCACCGTAATGGTGGCATGACTACCATCCACTTTAATCACCATGTCGTCGGGGCTTAAAGCGCTATCAATAAGTGTGCGGATTTGTTCGGTACTAATCAATTGAATTTTACTCGCTTTAACAATGTTGGCAGTACCTAACGGTGAGTTACTGCGTTGACAATTGCAAGATGTCGGTAACGCCGCTGACTGCGGCAATGGCTCGTAATTGTGGGTTAGACGCCACAATCACTAAGTCACACTGTTGCTGCTGCAAAGCTCCTTTTAACCGCAACAACATAGCCACGCCGGCTGAATCCACACGCTCTACCCCAGCCAAATCAATGTTCAAGGTAGCATTACTGATTGCGCCTTGCAGCCATTGCTGACGTTTTTGCCACATGGCGGGAATAGTGCTTCGGCTCAATTCACCCTGCAGCACCAGTCGGTCACCCTGTTGGCTGTAACTGAGGCTCATAATGTATCATCACCTTCTTGGTATTGGCGAATCGGTTCTGCGGCTTTTTCACGCAGTAACGCAATGGTTCCATCAATGCCGCGTTGCCGAATGACCTGTGCAACCTCGGCTTGCTTGCTGTTGAGTAGGCTAACGCCTTCAACCACTAGGTCATACGCCTTCCAAATTTTATCGTCATTATCGTAACGCATTTTAAAATCCATGCGCATGGGTGGACGGCCGGTGCCAGCTTCAATCACGCGGGTATTCACTTCAACCATGCGGCTACCGGCGTTAAACCGGCGCGCGTCACCAAATTGAACGGTGTGCTTACTTTCATCGTAGGCGGTAAACGCACGACCATAGGTGGCAATTAAATAATCACGAAACACCGCATAAAATTCTTGCCGTTGTTCCGCTGTAGTATCTTGTAAGGCACGCCCCAGAACCCGCTTAGAGGCATAAACCCAATCAACGTATGGCATCATTTCTTCACGGATAATCACCCGTAAATGGTCTAAGTTCGCGCTAATTAATTCGCGATCAGTGCCAATCCGATCGAAGGTTCTGTTGGCCACTTTTTCAAGCAGCAAATAGGGGTTGTCATCGCGGATCAACTCCGCCTGTGCCGGCGCGCTAACGCTGCTCAGCATCAATAGCGTAACCGCGGCAATTGCCCAGGTTTTCAATACAACTAATCTCATGAGGTCTCCTTAATCATTACCCTGGCCAAACAGGAACTGCCCGATCAAGTCTTCTAACACCAAGGCCGATTTGGTGTCGTAAATAAAATCACCATCACCCAGCATTTCAACCGTGTCATCAATGAACCCTGGGTTCAAACCAATGTACTGCTCACCTAACAGGCCCGAGGTTAATATTGAGACCGATGAGGTGTCAGAAAATTCACTGTATCTTTTGCTAATGGTCATTTCGACCAATGGCTCGTAATAGGCGCCATCGAGACTAATGGCACTCACTCGACCGACCACTACGCCGCCTACTTTCACCGGTGAACGCTCTTTCAGACCACCAATATTGTCGAACTTGGCAAAAATTTTATAGGTTTCACCAGTGGTGACAGCGCTGGTGTTGGCTGCTCGTAGCCCCAAAAATAACATCGCCACGATGCCCAAAATGACAAACATACCAACCGCTAAATGTGTATTACGTGATTCCATGAGCATTATCCAAACATCAGTGCAGTTAAAACGAAATCCAATCCCAATACCGCTAATGAAGCAGTGACCACGGTTGAGGTCGTGGCGCGGCTAATACCGACTGAGGTTGGGGTGCAATTATAGCCTTTGTAAAGTGCTATCCAGGTCACTACAAAGGCGAAAACAATACTTTTAATCAAGCCGTTCAGAATATCTTCTTGCCATTCCACACTCGATTGCATCACTGACCAGAAGGCGCCATCGTCAACACCAAGCCATTGCACACCGACTAAATAGCCACCGTAAATGCCGACCGCAGAAAAAATGGTGGCCAATATTGGCATGCTATAAAAACCAGCCCAAAAGCGTGGTGACACCACTCGACGCAAGGGGTCAACAGCCATCATTTCAAGGCTAGATAACTGTTCGGTGGCTTTCATCAAACCAATTTCAGCCGTCAATGCTGAACCCGCACGGCCGGCGAATAATAGTGCCGTGACCACCGGCCCTAGCTCCCGCAGTAACGACAGCGCGACCATTTGCCCGAGACTTTGCTCAGCGCCAAAATCAACCAAAATGGTGTAGCCTTGGAGGCCCAATACCATGCCAATGAACAAACCGCTGATTATGATAATGAGCAGCGATAACACGCCTAATGAATACATTTGCTGCATCAATAGCGGCCATGATTTGCGCAGGTTAGGTCGCCCGATCAATGCCCGGACCAACATAATTAACGCTGCGCCGGCGCCAGCGACAGTGTCGAGCACCGTTTTACCAAGTGCCGCGATACGATCAAACATGCTTAGCCTCCGTGCCAGTTGGCTGAATACCGAGAAGTTCATTGCTTAAATCAGCGGCTGGATAATGGAAACGTACCGGACCATCGGCCTCACCGTGCAAAAATTGGTGTACCAGCGGATCGCTGGAAGCCAGCAGCTCAGCTGGTGTTCCCGAACCGACCACGGTCTTATTCGCCATAATGAAGACATAGTCGGCAATGGTCATGACTTCTTGCACATCATGGGTAACAATAATGCTGGTCAGCCCCAGCGATTCATTCAAGCTTTTAATCAACTTAATGATAACCCCCATGGAAATCGGGTCTTGGCCAGCAAACGGCTCATCGTACATGATCAATTCAGGGTCGAGCGCTATCGAGCGAGCTAACGCTGCTCGGCGCGCCATACCACCAGACAGCTCACTTGGCATCAGGTGGCGGGCACCGCGCAGGCCAACTGCCTCAAGCTTCATCAGCACCACGGTTTCAATAATTTCTTCACTCAAGCGACTGTGTTCACGCAGTGGAAAGGCAATATTGTCAAACACACTCATGTCACTAAACAGCGCACCGCTTTGAAACAGCATGCTCATGCGCGTACGCAATTGATACAAGGCCGAGCGCGATAAGCTTGGAATATTATGTCCAGCAAAGGTAATTTGCCCTTGTTGCGGCTTCAATTGGCCGCCAATCAGGCGTAACAGCGTGGTCTTACCGACCCCGCTTGGCCCCAATACGGCAGTTATTTTACCCCGTGGAACCTGCATGTTGAGGTCACGGTACACCGGATGGGCGCCATGAGCATGAGCGAAATCAACGCCCTGCAGTTCCACTAAATAGTCGACCGTATGATCCGACATAATTCACGTATCTCCTGTTGCAGACCCTGTAGTTTAACAGATTTGCCGGTAATTCAGGTATTCCCATAATTAAAATTTGTGACAAAACGTGAGTGTCGAGGCATTTACGTCTGCAAATCGAAAAACGATCGGGTATGATTGTTGCATTAAGCTACATGAACTAATGCTGAACTTTGATGAGCTGAGTATGAACGGTGATGAAAACTCTATGAGTGCGGTGACTAAGGCAGATTTTATTGCCCTTGCGCAACAGGTTGTGGCTATTGAAGCCGCGGCTGTGCATGGCCTATCCCGCTATCTTGATGACCATTTTGCCAACGCCTGTGCGCTGCTGCTGCAATGCCGTGGCCGGGTGGTGGTTATTGGCATGGGCAAGTCCGGTCATATTGGTGGCAAAATTGCTGCCACGCTGGCTTCAACCGGCACCCCAGCGTTCTTTGTTCACCCTGGTGAAGCCAGCCACGGTGATTTAGGCATGATTACCGATGCCGATGTGGTGTTGGCACTGTCTAATTCCGGCGAAACCAACGAAGTTTTAGCCATTGCTCCGCTGATTAAGCGCCGTGGCGTGAGTCTGATTAGTATGACCGGTAATCCGCAGTCAACGTTAGCCCAGCTCTCGGATGTGCACCTGTGTATTGCGGTGGACAAAGAAGCCTGCCCGTTGGGTTTGGCCCCCACCTCATCTACCACCGCCACTTTGGTTATGGGCGACGCGCTCGCCGTTGCGCTGCTGCACGCGCGTGGCTTCACCGCTGATGATTTTGCCATGTCGCACCCAGGCGGTAGCTTAGGTCGTCGTTTGTTACTGCATATTCGCGATATCATGCACAGCGGCGAGCGGCTGCCACAAGTCAGCGCCGATGCTACTATTAGCGAAGCGTTGTTGGAGATGTCCCGCAAAGGCTTGGGTATGACTGGCGTTACCGATAGCGATGGCCGCTTGTTGGGGATTTTCACTGACGGCGATTTACGCCGCATTTTGGATCAACGCATTGATGTTCACAGCACCGCTATCGCTCAAGTGATGACGCGTAACCCAGTCACCATTGCAGCCGATGTATTGGCTGCACAAGGCTTAAAAACGATGGAAGACCGAAAAATTAACGGGTTGTTTGTGGTGAATCAGCACGGCCAGGCATTAGGTGCCCTGAATATGCACGATTTACTCAAGGCAGGAGTGATTTAATGACCACAGCGAACAGCCATGTCAGCAGTTGGTACGGCAACATTCC
>DIVC01000113.1:0-14075 GCA_002423905.1 Idiomarina sp. UBA6142 | reverse complement strand
AAGCTGAGTGCCTATCAGCAACTGGCTACCCAATTGCAGCTGAGCGATGGGCAAATTGCCTGTATTGGCGATGATATTCCTGACCTTGCGATGATTCAACGCGCTGGGGTTGGTATCGCCGTTAACGACGCACACCCCTTTGTGCAACAGCAGGCCAACTACGTGACTAGCTTACGCGGTGGGTTTGGTGCTGTACGCGAGGTCAGCGATTTAATTCTGTTAAGCCAAGGTAACTTGCAGTTACATGGCGGAGTTAGTGTGTGAACCGAAATATTATTTGGCTCATTGCGATTTTATTTGTTGCCGGCGCCTTGCTGATCTGGCGGCCCTTTAGCGATGATCTCAATAATAACGATAGCGCTGGTTATCGTGCCATTCAGCCTGATTTCACCGCGCAAGGTTTAGTCTTGCGGGTATACGCGGAAGATGGCCAGCTTATGCATCAAATATCGGCTGATGAAATGACCCATTTTAGCCCGATTAAGCTGACCGAATTGAATCAGCCGGTCTATGTGGTGAACACCTCAGACCGAGTCAGTAGCTGGCAAATAGTTGCCGAAGCGGGATCATTTTATGATGACAAAAATTTAGTTCTCGAGCGTGGCGTGCGCATCTCTAAGCTGAATAGCAGCGATTTTATGGAGCGCGCAGAAACCAGCTACCTCGTCATTGATACCACTCTGGAAACCATGGAGACCGATCAACCAGTCACCCTCTACGGCCGCGACTTTGTCGTTCGCGGTGAAGGTTTACAGGCCGATTTACGTGCACAAACGTTGGAACTCACCACACATGTTCAAACTATTTACACCGGCAACTCGCAAACTCGCGATTAGTTTAAGCATAGTGCTCAGCGCAACGGCGTGGGCACAAGGCAAAACTGATTTTGCGCAAGCCATTGAAATTAATTCCGAACGCGACTTCTTTGACCTCGCTAATAACTTAGCGGTGTTTGATGTAAACGTGTTGGTTCGGCAAGGCACCTTAGAAATCAAAGCGGATAACTTGCGGGTTAAACGCGATACTGTTGCTGGAACTGACGAATTTATTGCCAGTGGCAGCCCGGCTACCTACAAGCAACAACTTGAGGATGGCTCGATGATTGAGGCCCAGGCCGAGCAAATTAGCTACGATCAAGTTCGGCAAACGATTACCTTGCGCGGTAAAGCATCGGTGGCGCAAAACAACAGTGTCATTCAAGGTAACGAAATTGTCTATAACTTCGCCACCCAACAACTCAGCGCCAATCGTGGTGAAGATTCTGAGCGGGTAACCACTATTTTCATGCCAAAAAAGAACAACGATGAGCCGATTAACCGTTGAACACCTCGCTAAATCTTACAAGAAGCGGCAGGTCGTTAAAGATGTTAGCCTAAGCGTAGAATCGGGCCAAGTGATTGGTCTGCTCGGCCCTAACGGGGCCGGCAAAACCACTACCTTTTATATGATTGTGGGCCTCGTCAATAGTGACAAGGGTCGCATTCTGCTCGATGACACCGACATCACGTTATTACCGATGCACGAACGGGCGCGGCGCGGTATTGGCTACTTGCCACAAGAATCGTCAATCTTTCGTAAACTGACCGTGCGTGACAACATTATGGCTATTCTTGAAACGCGCAAAGAGCTCGATGAAACCGCGCGTGAAGAAAAGCTTGATAGCCTGCTGGAAGAATTTCATATCGGCCACATTGCCAATAGTCTCGGCATGAGCCTGTCAGGCGGCGAGCGGCGGCGGGTTGAAATTGCACGGGCGTTAGCCGCTGAGCCCGATTTCATTTTACTGGATGAGCCGTTTGCTGGGGTTGACCCTATCTCGGTACTCGATATTAAGAAAATCATTGAACATCTGCGCAACCGTGGCATTGGTGTGTTGATTACCGACCACAACGTGCGTGAGACGCTGTCGGTGTGTGAGCACGCCTATATCGTCAGTCATGGTGAGCTGATTGCCATGGGCGATGCCCAAACTATTTTGGCCAATCAACAGGTAAAAGATGTTTATCTAGGTGAACAATTTACCCTATGAAGCAAGGTTTGCAGTTCAAGTTCAGCCAACAGCTGTCGATGACACCGCAGCTGCAGCAAGCCATCAAGTTGCTGCAATTATCGACACTAGAACTGCAGCAAGAAGTGCAACAAGCACTTGAAGATAACCCGTTACTTGAACTCGAAGACAGCGATGTCGAGGGCGAAACCACTGTCGATAGCGCTGTTGACCATGATCATTGGGATGACCCCTACTCTGCCGCATTGAGCTCGAGCGGCCAAAGCCTCAGCGATGACACCCCCCTGTACCAAGGCGAAACCCATATTTCATTGCAGGACCACTTACGCTGGCAAATGCAGCTCTCACATTTCACTGAGCGCGATGAAATCATTGCCGAAATGATTATTGACAGTATTGACGAGCATGGTTACTTGCAAGCAGATATCGACACGTTAGTGGAAGCATTAGCGCGTGAACTTGATGATCTAGAAGCCGATGAAGTAGCGGTAGTACTGAAACGAATTCAGCATTTTGAACCGACTGGCGTTGCTGCGCGCAGCATTCGTGAATGCCTGCAGCTACAATTGTGTGCCTTGCGTGGTGTCTGCCCTGATTTGCAGCGGCTGGCATTACAGGCGGTGCAAAGCCACCTAGAGCTGCTGGCCAGCCGTGATTACCGCAGTCTGATCCGGCGCTTACGTGTTAGCGAGCCACAGATGGCACAAGTCATTGAATTAATTCAGTCACTTAAACCACGGCCAGGCGATGATTTTACCGCCAACAGCGATGACTATGTGATCCCAGATGTTCTCGTGCGCAAGAAAAACTCGCGCTGGATTGCGGAACTTAATCCGCAAAGTGCACCCAAATTAAAGGTGAACGCGACGTATTTAGCCCTCGCTGACAGCAGCAGTGAACGCGAAGATATTCAATACATACGTCAGCAAACACAGGATGCCAAGTGGTTTATTCGCAGCCTCGACAGCCGCAATGATACCTTACTGAAAGTGGCGCAAAGTATCGTCCAGCGCCAACAAGGTTTCTTTGAATTTGGGCCCGAAGCAATGAAGCCGATGATTCTTGCCGACATAGCAGCTACAGTAGAGATGCATGAATCAACAATTTCACGAATAACCACACAAAAGTATATGCACACGCCGCGCGGTGTGTTTGAATTGAAGTACTTCTTCTCTAGCCAATTGGCAACGGATAACGGGGGAGAATGTTCGTCAACAGCCATACGCGCGTTGCTGAAGAAGTTGGTCGCCGCGGAGAACCCGAAAAAGCCGTTAAGCGATAGTCAATTGACTGAATTAATGGCGGATCAGGGTATTCAGGTGGCCCGACGGACTATTGCGAAATATCGAGAAGCGCTGAATATTGCGCCCTCGAGCCAACGCAAGCGTCTTATCTGAATTTCGTACAACAGAAGGAAGATGTTATGCAAATTAATCTGACTGGTCACCACGTTGAACTAACTGATGCGCTGCGCACTTACGTGAACGAAAAATTCGCCAAGCTTGAGCGACATTTCGATCACATCACGAACGTGCACGTGATTTTAAATGTTGAAAAGATCACACAAAAAGCCGAAGCTACACTGCATCTAAACGGTGGTGAGATTTTTGCCGAATCGACCGATAGTGATATGTACGCAGCAATAGACGGGTTGATCGATAAGCTTGATCGACAAGTAATCAAACATAAAGAAAAGTTGAAACGCCACTAAATCATGGATTTATCCACTCTGTTAAGCCCCGACTGCACCCGTCGTGCAGTCGAGGTCACAAGCAAGAAGAAGGCGCTTGAACTGCTCGGGCAGTTAGCTGCTCCGCGGCTTTCCAATACCACTGCCTTCGATGTATTTGAAAGCCTGCTGCTGCGCGAACGCCTAGGTAGTACCGGTATTGGTTTTGGTATCGCTATTCCCCATGGTCGTGTTGCTGATGCCAGCAAACCCGTCGCCATTTTAATCACCCTCGCTGAAAGCATCGACTTCGACGCTATTGATAATCAGCCGGTGGACATTATTTTTGCACTACTGGTGCCGGAACACCAACATGAGCAACATCTGCATACTCTAGCTGCCGTGGCACANNTTTATCCAATGCAACTAATCATCGTTAGTGGCCGCTCAGGCTCAGGAAAAACTATCGCCTTGCGAGTTCTCGAAGACCTCGGCTACTACTGTGTCGATAACCTACCTATTACCTTGTTGCCGACGTTAGTGCATGCGGTGGTTGAGCAATATGACAAAGTAGCGGTCAGTGTCGATGTGCGCAACCTGCCCCGTGATTCTGACATTCTTACCGATGCGCTGGATTTCTTACCAGCGAAGATCAAGCCAGAAATACTCTACATTGATTCGGATGATCAAATTTTACTGCGCCGATTTGGTGAAACACGGCGTTTACACCCGCTCTCAAAAAATGAATTGCCGCTCGCTGATGCGCTGGCCGAGGAACGCCGCTTGTTAGAACCGCTGGCGGAGCGAGCCATGTGGCGTATTGATAGCACCGAGCTCAGTGTGCATCAGCTCAGTGAGCAGGTCAGCGAGCGCGTGCTGGGCAAAGCAGCGTCGCGGTTAATCGTTGTCTTTCAATCGTTTGGTTTTAAATACGGGCTGCCGGGTGACTTAGATTACGCCTTTGACGCGCGTATTTTACCCAATCCGCATTGGGTTCCTGAACTGAAGCCACTTACCGGCAAAGATGCCGAGGTACAACACTTTTTCTCACAACAACCCGAGATGACCAAGTTTCTGCATCAGCTAGAAACCTTTTTCGAGACGTGGCTACCCGCCTTTCAGCGCAGTAACCGCAGCTATTTGACCGTCGGTATTGGCTGCACCGGTGGCAAGCACCGTTCGGTCTATCTTGCTGAACAATTGGCGGCACGGTTTCAAAACCAAACCTTTAAAGTACAAGTTCGGCACCGTGATATGTTGCGGCAGAAGTCATGAGCCGCGCTCAACAAACCGTCACCATTCGCAACAAGCTCGGGTTGCATGCCCGCGCCGCGACTAAACTGGCGAAATTGGCGCATCAGTTTGAGGCGCACGTGAAAGTGCTGAATGACGGGAAAGAATATGATGCTTCCAGTGTCATGTGCTTGCTGTTGTTAGCCGGTAGCCAAGGCAAGCAATTCGATATCGTAGCCGAAGGCAACGATGCACAAGAGGCAGTCGCTGCGATTGCGGCATTAGTCGAAGGGTGTTTTGACGAGGACTGTTAATTGACTGCTATTGCTGTTGCACAGCGCTGCTGACGAATCGATGAAAATCAGCTAAACTCCTCAAATCACGAGGAGTTTTTTTATGCTTGCCGAAGTTGCCGACTTAGAATTTGCTGAACAGCGCTTACAAGAAGTAACCGCTGCCTTAGCCCGTGGCATGTATGTGCAAGCACGGCGTTTACTGCATAATCTCCCGGCCTGGGATATTGCTCTGCTGCTGGAATCGTCACCACCCAAGTCGCGTTTGATCATATGGCAACTGGTTGATGCCGATGAGCACGGTGATATTCTTGAAGAACTCTCCGAAGAAGTCCAAAAATCTATTATTCGGCAAATGGCGCCCGATAAGCTGGCAGCCGCTACCGAAGGCATGGATACCGATGACTTGGCCTACGTATTGCGTAGCTTGCCAGAAACTGTGTATCAGGAAGTGCTCAAATCGATGGACGAGCAGGACCGGCAACGGGCCGAGTTAGCGCTGTCCTACGACGAGGAAACGGCTGGTGCCATGATGAGCACCGATACCACCACGGTTCGCCCCGATGTCAGCATTGACGTAGTCTTGCGCTACTTGCGTTTAAAAGGCGAATTGCCCGACGGCACCGACAAACTCTACGTGGTCAATCGTGAAGATAAGTTTATTGGTACCGTTGCCATTACCTCCTTACTGACCGTTGACCCCGCACGGATGGTCAATGATGTCATGGATGATGATGTGCAAAGTATCCCGGTTGATATGGATGAAACCGAAGTTGCCAAATTGTTCGAACGGCAAGATTGGATCTCGGCACCGGTGGTTGATGCAAACAATCGCTTGTTAGGCCGTATTACCATTGATGACGTGGTTGATATTATCCGCGAAGATGCGCAGCACTCGATGTTGAGCATGGCTGGTCTTGACGATGACGAAGATACTTTCGCCCCAGTAGGCAAATCAGCTGGGCGCCGCTCGCTATGGCTTGGTATCAACCTAATTACCGCGCTGCTGGCAGCCATGGTGAGTTCGTTGTTTGAAGATATCTTGGCACAAATGGCCATTTTAGCCATTTTGAACACCATCGTGCCCAGCATGGGTGGCATTGCCGGTTCACAAACCCTTACCCTGGTTATTCGCGGCATGGCTCTTGGTCATATTGGTGCCAGCAACCAACGCTGGCTGATCATGAAAGAGCTATCCATCGGTTTTATTAATGGTGTAGTTTGGGCCGTGCTAATTGCCGGTGTGGTCGCACTGTGGAAGCAAGATCTCACTATCGGTATTATCATTGCCTTCGCGATGTTTGCTAACTTAGTTGCCGCCGGCTTAGCCGGGGTAACCATTCCGCTGATCTTGAAGAAATTTGATATTGATCCGGCCCTGGCCGGCGGGGTGATCCTGACCACCATCACCGATGTGGTTGGCATTTTTGCCTTCCTCGGCACCGCCACCTTGTTGCTTGGCTAACTACACCCCAGCGAGGCGCAGTGAGTCAACCCACACGGAGCCGGTGCGTACACCATGACGCAGATCGACATCATTACCGACGGCAACAATGGTGGCCAACATCTGCTTGAGATTGCCAGCAATAGTGATTTCTTCTACCGGGAACTGAATTTCCCCGTTTTCTATCCAAAAACCTGCTGCACCACGGGAGTAATCACCGGTGAGCAAGTTAACGCCCTGCCCCATCAATTCCGTCACCAATAAACCACTCCCCATCTCGCGGCACATTTGTGCGAGATTCACTCCGCTGTCACTGACCTGCCAGGTGTGAATACCACCAGCATGACCGGTTGGTTGTAAACCGAGTTTGCGCGCCGAATAACTGGTGGTCAGATAGGTCTGCAACACCCCGTCGGTAATGATATCGCGTTCAATGGTGGCAACGCCTTCTTGATCAAACGGGCTACTCGCCAAAGCACCCGGCAAATGCGGCAACTCACGAATAGTCAGCCAGCTGGGCAGCACCTGCTTACCGAGGTGGTCCAGCAAGAAACTTGATTTACGATACAAATTACCGCCGCTGATCGCACCGACCAAGTGCCCAAACAGTGAGTTGGCCACATCTGCACGAAAAATTACCGGTACGTGTGCGGTAGCCAGCTTACGCGCATCTAAGCGTGCTAGTGTAGCTGCTACCGCCTGTTGCGCCACTTGCTCTGGGCTCCATAACTGTTCGCGCTTACGCGCAACGGTATAGCTGTAATCACGCTGCATGGCGTCACCGCTTTTGGCAATCAGCGAACAACTCAAACTATGGCGCGACTGCAAATAGCCGGCTAAGAAACCGTGGCTGTTACCGTACACGCGATAACCCACATGACTGCTGTAACTAGCGCCATCAGAGTTAACAATGCGCGGGTCTAAGCCCAAGGCGTGACGCTCGCAGGCTAGCGCTTGCTCGAGCGCAAATTCAGCACTTTGGTCGGCTGGGTGACACAACTCCAAATCAGCAATGTGCTCCGCCATAAGCTCCGCAGGAGCCAATCCGGCATAGGGGTCTGGCGAGGTAAAACGGGCAATATCATTGGCTTTTTCGACTGCCGCACGAATGGCCGCAGGGGTTAAATCGGTGGTCGACGACGAGCCTTTTTGTTGGCCACGGTACAAGGTGATGCCCAAGGCGCCATCTTGATTAAACTCAACGGTTTCTACCTCACCTAAACGGGTGCCTACGTTGATACCACGACTGCGGCTGATAGCACATTCTACCGCGCTGCTGCCGAGCTTTTTAGCAAAGGCGACGGCCTCTGCAACAGCCTGCTCTACATCGTGCATTTCTTGGCGTAATTGCTGCATATCTGGGGTCACTGCATACTCCGTAATCGGCTTGAACTGGTGAACGGTGGCGTTATGCCATTGAGTTTATCATGATTAGTCATGTCGGTTTAACGCTTCTAATGCTAAACTGTCGACTGTAACCACACGCCAGCAAACCAACAGGCAAAGCATGAGCAATCAGTACGACGACGACGAAATTTACTACATCACCAAGTCACAGCAAAAGCGCGAAGCCGAGGCCCAGCAAGATATTGGTGAAAAACTGATTGCCCTCGTGCCATCGCAGTTGGCCAAGATCCCTATGGACGATATGCTGCGCGATGCTATTTTGTTGGCACAACGTATTCGCGGTAAACGTGAGGGCTATCGGCGCCAAGTTCAATTAGTGGGTAAATTAATGCGGCAACGCGATACCACTGCTATTGAACAAGCTCTGCATGACGTTGAACACCAACATGATGCTATGAATGCCTTGTTTCATCAGCTAGAAAAGCATCGTGATGCCATTGTTGCTGAAGGCGATAGCGCCATTCAGGCCTTCATGGACCTGTATCCGCAGGCTGACCGGCAACAACTGCGCCAGTTACAACGTAACGCCAGCAAAGAACTGCAGCTTGGCAAACCTCCCGCCGCAGCTCGTGAGCTGTTCAAATATTTACGTACGGTGGCAACCGCTTAAGCGGTGCCACCGACAGTCAGTGCATCCAGTTTTAAGGTGGGTTGACCAACACCAACCGGCACACTCTGACCATCTTTACCACACACACCAACACCAGCATCAAGCGCTAAGTCATTACCGACCATCGACACTTGGCACATTGCTTCAGGGCCATTGCCAATAAGCGTAGCACCTTTAATGGGTGCAGTAATTTTACCGTCTTCAATCAAATAGGCTTCTGAGGCAGAGAACACAAACTTGCCTGAGGTGATATCGACTTGGCCACCGGCAAAGTGTGGCGCGTAAATGCCTTTTTTTACGCTCTTAATAATATCCGCCGGATTATGCTCACCCGCCAGCATGTAAGTATTGGTCATACGCGGCATCGGCAATTGCGCGTAGGATTCGCGGCGGCCATTACCAGTCGCGGCCACTCCCATCAAGCGCGCATTCAGTTTATCTTGCATGTAACCGACCAAACGGCCTTTTTCTATCAATACGTTATAGCCGGCTGGCGTGCCCTCATCATCGACCGTGAGCGAACCGCGGCGGTCGTTGATGGTGCCATCATCGACAATAGTACAATGCTCGGAAGCAACCATTTGGCCCACTTTGCCGGCATAAGCACTAGCGCCCTTGCGATTAAAATCGCCTTCTAGACCATGCCCCACCGCCTCGTGCAATAGCACTCCAGGCCAGCCAGAGCCAAGTACCACCGGCATAGTGCCCGCCGGTGCTGGGCGTGCTTCAAGGTTTACCAGGGCTTGCCGCACTGCTTCTTTGGCATATTCTTGCCAACGTAAGTCGGTGATGAAATAGCTATAGCCAACCCGGGCGCCACCGCCGGCGCTGCCGCGCTCACGTTTGCCGTTGTGCTCAACCAACACAGTGCAGTTGAGCCGCACCAACGGCCGAATATCGGTGGCCAATACACCATCGGTTGCCGCCACTAAAATTTCATCGTAGCTACCGCTGATGCTAGCGATCACTTCCACCACTCGGCTATCGAGGCTACGTGCATAGGCATCCAATTCACGTAACAAATCAATTTTTGCCACTTCATTGAGGCTCTGTAGCGGATTGACCGCTTCATAGCGCTGCGTTGCCAGCGGCGTCTGCCATGCATTCAAGCGTCCATGACTGCCGGCAGCTGCAATGCCTCGCGCTGCCGCTGCTGCGTGCTGCAGGGCTTGTGGGCTAATATCATCGGCATAAGCAAAACCGGTTTTTTCACCGTGAATAGCACGCACCCCTAAACCGCTTTCAATATGGAAGCTGCCGTCTTTAACAATGCCGTCTTCCAGCACCCACGATTCGTTCACGCTGCTTTGCAAATAAATATCGGCAAAATCAATCGCGCCGGTATACAACTGCTGTAACGCTTGCTGCAACGCATTAACGCCTAATTGGCGCTGCGTCAAAAGATTATGGGTGACCTGATCAAAAGCTGACTGCATGATTAAAACACCTGCTGAGTTTGAAATTGCTTAAGTACCGGCATAGTGCCGCGAATATCCTGCTGCCGTGACGCATTGAAGCTGGCACTGGCCAAGCTCGGGCTGGTGTGCTCAGCATCGGCTTGTATGCTACCCCAGGCATCAACAACTAGCGCGTGGCCGTAAGTCTGCCGGCCATTGGCGTGCTGGCCAACCTGAGCCGCTGCCACCAGCGCGCATTGCTGTTCAATAGCCCGCGCTTGGGTTAATACGTGCCAATGCGCTGAACCGGTCACTTGGGTAAAGGCCGATGGCAACACGATAATGTCAGCGCCGGCTAAACGGAGTTGGCGAAACAGTTCGGCAAAGCGCAGATCATAACATACCGCCATGCCAATAGTGCCGATTTCAGTCGTCACAGTGACGATATCGGTACCCGGTAAAGTAGCCGCAGATTCTCGATACGTGCCGGTACTATCAGCCACCTCGACATCAAATAAATTAATTTTGTTGTAGCGTGCCAAGCACTCACCGGCTGGGTTATAGAGCAAACTTGCGGCGCTAAACCGCTGTTGCTGCGGCTGGTCAATCAGTGGAATGGTCCCCGCCACTAGCCATACGCCAAAATCCCGCGCCAATGCCGCTAAGCCCTCTTGCATCGGCCCGCTGCCGGGTAATTCGGCGATAGCGCGCTGTCGCTCATCGCCAGCACCAAAGCACAGGCAGGCCTCAGGCAACACCACCAATTGTGGTCGCGCGGGCGGTAACTGCTGAAACAAGTCGCGTAAGGTGGCTAAGTTGTCACTGGGATCCGGGCTACTGGTTAACTGCACCGCCGTCAGTTGCAGCGGCGGGCGATGGTTGCTGTGGCTCATACGGTTATTCCTGTAGCGGCTGTGGTGGCGGTTCTACTGGCAGTTTAACCTCGCGACTATCACGTGCGACTTCTTCCACCAGTGGCTCCTCCAAGGTACCGGTAATGCGGTATTCAAGTCGACTGATCACTTGGGCATCATGCAGCATACGGTCAATCAGTAAGGCCGCCAGACCGGACGGTGGGTTGACCATCCACGCCACAATCACCGGTAGACTGGAGGTGACCTTGGGGATATAAAATATCTGATAATTCAGTTCGGAGTTAACCAGGTTGACCGTACCGTTAATTTCCATGTCACCGGCAGAGCCGTTTAAGCGCGTGTTATCGGTGCGCACCACCCCATCGGCAATACTAAACTGGCCACCGAACTCGGTATAGAACAAGCCGTTGGCAAACACATCACGAAAATCAAAGCGCAACTTACGAATCAAACCTTCCAGACTGAGCAACGAGAATAAGCGCGCAGCGCCATCGCTGACTTCATTCAAGTAGCCTTGGCCTAAGCGCCAGCCTACGGTGCCATTTAAAGTAGCTGAGTTATAAGCAAATGGCGTGCCCTGCCAGCTTAGATCAAAATCAAAATTAGCTGGGCTATCTTGCACCATGGTGGTGATTTGCTGATCACGTAAAAATGCGCCTAAGTCAGCTGAGTTAAAGTTCCCTTTCAGCTTGGTCTGCGCCGGCTGCTCCAAGGTGGCGGCACGCCAGTGCCCAGCAGCTTTCAATTGGTGTCGGCCTTGCTGTAAATGCAGTTGTTGCAACCACAAACCATCGGCATCCGGTGCTATCGCTAAATTGACACTACCCAGATTATAACTGCCAAAACGACAACGCTTGCAGTTGATACTGAGTTGTGGGAACTGACTGAAATTGGTGAATACCGGCGCGTCATCGTCACTGCTAGTAGTATCGATTGCCGGCAGATCAACGAACTCGGCTTCTAGATCAACCTGTAACCGTTCATCATTGTGAAAAATATGACCACTCACAGCCGCATTATCTGCTTCAAAGTCAAGCCGCCAGCCGCGCTCAGCATCAGGCCACAACACCGCTTTACTGGGCCCTAATGGGTAGCCATACAAATCAAAGTAGCTGCTACTGAGTTGAATTAAATCGGGCACCAATAGATCAGGCTGTGCCGCAGTGTCGGCTTCAGTAACTGCCGCACTCCACGCCTGCACCCAATCAGTCAGGGCACCACTGCTGCTGAGCCATTGCTGTAAGGTGATGGTGTCAGCATTGATATCAACCGCAAAGGTTGGGTTCAAGCGCAGCACATTGGCATTAGGAGTACGACTGACGGCCTCGCCCACACGGGCATAGCCCTGCATGACCGCGCTCGCATCTCCAGTCAGCTGAAGTTCCAACAGCCCGCGTTCTGCTAGTTCCATATTGATCAGAATATGTTCAGGACCACCAGATACTTGTAATTGCATCGGCCAAGCCACTGCCGGTGGTTTATTAAGCGGCTCGGGCAGTAACAGCGCTACATCAGCCAAAGTACTTTGTTGACGCCAGTGAAAGGCATAATCACTGCCTTCTAACAAGCGTATTTCGAGCCGGCTCTGCCATTTGAAGTGACCACTTACTAGCTCATTAAGACCTTTATTAGCATGAGGTGCTTGTGCCAACGGCCAGTCTGCATCGACATCAATGCTTAATTGATAAGCGTCGCTTTGCAGGGCGCTATTTAAGCTCGCTTGTAGCGGTAAATTTTGCCATTTTAGGCGCAGATTATCGGCCTGCAGACGTTCATTGTTGAAGCGTAATCGACCACTGAAGTCAGTGAATTTTTGTCCCAACGGGGTCACTTGTAGCCGGTTATTAGCGAAATCAACATGACCTGTGGCGGTCACCGCTGGCTCACCTGCGGCTGGCGTGGTTAATGGAATAGTCAGCATAAGTCCGCCCGTTATGGCGCCACTTGGTTGAACTTGCTGCAAACTGCTAGCAACACTGTCGGCTAAAGGCGATTGCGCAAAGATCGGTTGCAACTGCTCGGCCAGACCCATCACCTCGCCACTGATCGCTAAGCTTGCATCAGCAGCATTAATATTGGCAATCACGGTATCCACTCGAGGTAATTGCATTTGTCCCAAACGCGCATCAGTTGCAACAATATGCATGCGCTCATTGGTGAAATTTAAGGCAATATTGGTGTCATAAACCGGCAGCCAATTCGGTTGGAACTTAAACATCACATCAGTCAAATTGGCTTGGGCTGCAAAACTACCCTGCTGCTGATAGTAAGGAAATTCGCCGACTCGACCACGCCACACCATGGCAATATGATCGGCCTGGCCATCGAGTAGACCCGTATATAAATAGTCGTGTAAATTCTCCCCCATGATGATGGGTAAATGTTCACGCAGGATATCCATAGCCAGCGGTTCAACGTTAGTGGTGAACACCCGTGCCCTGACCAGCACATCCTCATCAACCGCCTGTAAGCGCGAACTGACACTGAGTGTCATGCCCTCTAATTCTATTTCACTGCCGGCGTTGACCGCAAACTGCCATGCTCCTTGGTGCCACTGCCAATCACCCGCTAAGGCCAACCGTGGCAACTGCCAACTATGGGTATATGAGGCGGCATCACTCTGCAATGTCACCGCTTCACCGGTCAGTGCCCACTGCGCTTGGTCATCACGCCCAATCACGGTTAAATCGACACTCTGTAAGCCTGGTATTGCACCCGCATTGGGCCAGCTTAACTGGCTACCCTGTACCTGCCAAAACAGCGGCTGTTGGCTACGTTGGCGCATTTTTACCGATAACGAACCAGATAACTCGGTGGCTGCAGCCTGTGGGCTGACGACCCGTAATAATGGCGCAATAGGCAGCTGTTCAATACTCATTTGCCAGTGCTCGGGCTGCTGTTCAAAGCTCAGCGGCGGGATCTCCCATGCGGCATCGTTATGCTGCACCGTCAGTGGTGTACTATTCACCAACCAACCATTGCCTTGACTGCGTAAGCGCATAGCACCGCTGGCGATGCGCAGGTCGTTCGCTTGTTGCTGCGCTTGCCATTGCAAACTGGTATCGCGCAGCGTTAACAAGCCGTCATCAAATACCCCATTGAGGACGTTGAGCCACAGGGTAAAATTTAACTGTGCTTG
>DIVC01000125.1:1260-3203 GCA_002423905.1 Idiomarina sp. UBA6142 | reverse complement strand
GGGTTTTTATTGACCGTTCCGCTTCGGCATTTATATCGGCGTATTTGGGACATCAGCCCATGGCAATTGATTATTGTGGTATTGGCTGCTTCTTATCTGTCAGCGGCCTGCTGGGCGGTGATTGATAACGCGACCTATTGGGAAATTTATAAGTTCGGATTTCGTCCCGACAACAATTGGTTCTATTTTAAGAACTCTATTGCTAAGTTTTACATCATGCTCAGTTGGAGTGGTTTGTATTTTGGTATCAAGTACTACCAAATGTTGCAAGACGAAAAGCAAAAGGCCCTGATGGCAACGTCGATGGCTCATCAGGCCCAATTGAAGATGTTGCGTTACCAATTAAATCCGCATTTTTTGTTTAACACCTTAAATGCTATCTCAACATTGATTCTGATTGGTGAAAATGATCTGGCTAATCGAATGATGTCAAAGCTGAGTTTGTTTTTGCGTTTTTCGCTCGATAATGAGCCCATCAAAAAAATCCCATTGGCGCGTGAAATCGAGGCGATCAATCTCTATCTGGACATTGAAAAAGTGCGTTTCGACGAACGTCTGCAGGTCAATATTGACGTGACAGAAGAGGCGCTTAAAGCGCTCGTACCGAGTTTGTTTTTGCAACCACTGATTGAGAATGCCATTAAATATGGCATCGCCAAATTAGAAGAAGGTGGACGGCTTGACATCCACGCGCATCGTGATGGCGAGCAGTTGCTGCTGGTGGTCGCAGATAACGGTCCCGGCACCAAAAAGCCCATCGATCAACTATTGAATACTGGCGGCGTTGGTCTTGTAAATACCCGTGATCGCTTGCAAGCCTTGTTTGGTAAGCGTTACTCATTTACAGTAGCGAACAACGATCCCCAAGGGTTGCGGATCGAAATAAGTATTCCGTTCGAGCAGGTTGAAAACGTATGAGCAAAACCATTCGCGCTCTGGTAGTTGATGATGAGTCTTTAGCACGGCGCGGTCTTATTGTGCGGTTGCTTGAATTCAGCCACGTCGAGGTTTTGGATGAATGCCAGAATGCTCGCCAAGCAGTCGACAAAATTATTGCACTGGAACCTGACCTCGTCTTTCTTGATATACAAATGCCCGGTATGAATGGCTTTGATGTGTTACGTGAAGTGCAAGCAGCGGGTAAACAGATGCCCTTAGTGGTGTTTGTTACTGCCTATGATCATTACGCGATCAAAGCCTTTGAAGTCCGCGCTATCGATTACTTGTTAAAACCGGTTGATCACGAACGGCTGCAACAAAGTTTAGCCCGTATTGAAAAAAATTTAGCTGAACGTGAACGAAATGATCAACATCAACGTATCCTTAGTTTGTTGGCTGATGCGACCGGTGAAGATTGCGAAGATATTCTCAAGCGGTTAGCGAGCGGTGAAGATATGACCATGGCACGTTATCCCGAGCATATTGCCATTAAAGAAAGTGGCGAAATAACGCGAGTGGCTATTAACTCGATTGAATGGGTTGATGCGGCAGGTGACTACATGTGTATTCATGCTTGTAATGAAACGCACATCTTACGACGAACCATGAAAGAGCTGGAAGATGAATTAAATCCGACGCGTTTTCAGCGTATTCATCGCTCTGCTATTGTGAACTTAGATCACGTTGAGAAATTATGCAGTCGGCAGAATGGTGAATACCATTTGGTGTTACGTAACGGTAAAGAACTCAAAGTAAGCCGCAGTTATAAAGATCGCATTAAGAAATTAATCTTATCGAGTTAATCATCAAGGAGTCCGAATGCAGCGACTGGCAGTCCTATTCATCGCAGTATTGGTCCTCGTTGGTTGCTCAAATAGATTGGGTTATCGCTTTGCCGATACCTTTATAGAATGGAAGCTTGCTGATTATGTAAGCCTCTCCGGGCAACTTAGCGCTGATGTCAGCTCGAGTATCGATGAACTTCATCTTTGGCACGCCCAAAC
>DIVC01000125.1:0-1212 GCA_002423905.1 Idiomarina sp. UBA6142 | reverse complement strand
GCTGGGTCGGCCGCTTAGAGCCAGGACAGTTGCGCTATTTGCGGCGCTGGCTTGAGCAACGCCAAGATGTTCGGCTGATGTGGCTGGATTATCAACAGCTTTGGTTAAATGAATTTACGCTGGTGATGATGCAGGATAATAGCGAGCAGGTGCAACAACGGCTAAGTGCGTTAATTTTAAAACCAGAACAGATGCGTCCGGAATTGCTACAACAATCATTAGATAGCGGTCGCGAAGCGACCATGATTATGATTTACTCGCTGTATCAATCGTTGACGCCCAAGCAAAAACATCGTCTGGTGCGCACTCTAGATGGCTATCTAGGAGACCTAGATAGCCTCATTGAGCGCTATGCTAGCGCACCTTAATAATTTTACAGGTATTGGTTGAGCCTATGGTTTCCATGGTATCGCCATGGGTTAAAATCACCAAATCACCCACAGTAACATGACCACGCACCTTGATTTCGTTGACCGCCTCATACACCAAACGCTCTGGCGCACACTTGGTAGAATCAAAGGCAATAGGATAAACACCACGATAAAGGGCACAACGAGCGCGACTTTCCGGATGACGTGACAATGAAAAAATCGGTAGCGTGGTATTGATACGCGACATCAATTTGGCTGTTGAGCCGGACTCAGTCAGCGCAATAATGGCTTTAACCCCTTGCAGGTGGGTTGCTGCATACATCGCGGTAATGGCGGTCGCTTCAGAAATACTATTAAAGGTATACTGCAGATCATGACGTTCTAGCGCCGCGCTTGGGTGAGTTTCTGCTCCCAAACAAATACCTGAAACAGCTTTAACTGTCGCCACAGGATACTTGCCAGCCGCGGTTTCTGCCGACAGCATAACGGCATCAGTGCCGTCTAATACGGCGTTAGCCACGTCCATCACCTCTGCACGGGTCGGCATCGGGTTTTCGATCATTGATTCCATCATTTGCGTGGCCGTGATCACGACTTTGTTTAGCGCGCGGGCACGGGCGATGATTTTTTTCTGCTTACCGACTAACTGTGCATCACCGATTTCTACGCCGAGGTCGCCTCGAGCCACCATGACGGCATCTGACGCCCGAATAATGTCATCAAGGGCACTATCGCTGGCCACCGCTTCTGCTCGTTCAATTTTGGCACAGAGCAGGGCACGGCCATCGGCATCATGTAACAAGCGCCGCGCTTCTTTCATATCAGCACCGGTGCGCGGAAA
>DIVC01000083.1:3296-8064 GCA_002423905.1 Idiomarina sp. UBA6142 | reverse complement strand
TGCACTAAGAACAGCAACCCATAAAAACCAACAATAGTGATCAGAAAGCCAGGGTGGGGTAGCCCCATGCTAGCGCTGATATAGGCAACTAAGGCGCTGAAGCCTAGGGTCATACCTAACAACATATAGGTGTTGCGTAGTACTTTATTGGTGGCTAACACCGACTCGCTGCGCGTGGCTGAAATGTGAGCTTGGTTACTCATGGTTATCTCCGTGTGGTTAAACTGTACTGCAGTTATTGTAATAGCTAGAGTGTACCGTATAAATGGGTATGATCGACAAGCATTTCAACGATCATTCGCTCCCAACTGCTTAAAATGACAGCAAACGATGCAGAAGGTTTCATTTTTTGCTTTACAAGCTCCAAACACCTCTTTATCATTCGCATCGTCTTTGGGTGAACACCTGTAGACACGGAGAGATGGCAGAGTCCGGTTTAATGCACCTGACTTGAAATCAGGCGTGGTTTTGCGACCACCGGGGGTTCGAATCCCTCTCTCTCCGCCAAATTCCTAAAGCCCGCTCTGTGAGCGGGCTTTTTTGTTGGCTCATAATAAAGTCGTTCTGATTCAACGCCTAGTCATCTGGTCATACCTGTGTATAATCGCCTGTAAGCATTCGTTGTAGTGAGGATTGTATGCAATTTAGTGAAATATTGGCGCAAATCACCCAAGCTCCTGAGCAGCATATTGAATTGCCCGAGGGATGGGGCCAAGGCCGCGCTTTGTTTGGTGGGTTAACCGCAGCGGTAGCCTGGCAACACGCTGACCTTGGCGTGGATCCGGAACAGCATTTGCGCGCCTTTACCGTATCCTTTGTAGCACCGGTGCAACCTGGTGAAGTTCGCCTACTTCGACGTATTTTACGGCGCGGCAATAACGTCACCCAAGTTGCGGTCGAAATTTACCAGCACCAACACGTGGTTTTATCAGCGCTCGCGAGTTATGGCAGATCACGCGCTTCAGCAGTACGAGTTACTGACACCGCTGCCGCCCAAGTTCCAGCTCGGGAACACGGGCCGAGCTTCCCAAAAAGTCGGCTTATGCCCGAATTCACGCATCATTTTGATTATCATGTGAGTGTCGGAGCGATGCCATTTAGTGGCCAACAGCTGCGAGAATTTGGCGGCTGGATGCGGTTTAGTCATGAACGCCAACCGATGTCGATTGGTTTGTTGCTTGGTTTAGTTGATGCCTGGCCACCGGCGTTATTACCGCACCTCAGTGAGCCAGCTCCGGCTAGTTCATTAACCTGGACCATTGAGTTTCCCGAGCCAATAAGTCGGTTGCAATGGAGTAGTGATTGGTGGCAATACTCTGCCTATATCGATTACGCCGCCGAAGGCTACGGTCACACTCATGCGCACATTTGGGATGAGCAGGGTCAGTTAGTCGCTATAAGTCGTCAGACGGTGACGGTATTTGGTTAAGTGCTTACCCCAGCAAAAAGCAATCAAGTGACAAAAAAATGTGTCACTTGATACCTAAATCGTTAAGAAATAACACAATTTTCAATATTTTTTAAATAAATACTTGAAATTTTTGTCATAGTTTTACATACCTATGGAACTCTGGAATGGTTCCAGAGCACGATAATTCACAATGGATAAGTGATATATGAACGAGTATATTATCGCAGTATCGAGTGATTTGGTTCGAGCCGGGATGTACGCCACACTCACCAACCATAAACTGACCGTCGCAGATAGCGTTGCGAACTTTCAACAATTACGCGATGCGGTCAAAGCTAAGCCTTTTGCGACCGTGATCTTGTGCAGCCACCTCGGTGGTGATGGCACCATTGAAACCTGGCGTAGGCTGCAAAAACGCCACCCTGATCTTCAGCTATTGTTGTGGGCCAAACGCTTTCAAGATGTTTTAGACTTTCAATGCAATCTGCGTCAAGTTGACGGCTATTTACTTGAATCGGCAACGCATAACGAATTCATTCAAGCAGCGGAAAGTGTCGGACGCGGACAGATGTATGTCGCTACCGCAGTAGCCGAATACTTGGCTCGTAATCCGCGCCGAAGCGAACAAGTCAAGCTTTTACGAAGCTTAAGCGATCGTGAAGTACAGGTCACACAGATGATCGGTCGTGGAATACGGGTTGCAGAAATCGCCAAACACCTTAATATCAGCAGCAAGACGGTAAACACCTTTCGTTATCGTATTTTTGCCAAGATTGGTGTTTCCGGAGATGTTGAATTGGCGCATGTAGCCATTCAGACCGGCTTAATCGATTTAGAGCAACTCTCAGACTATGAGCGAACCCCTCTTTGATGCGAAGCAATTCGTAAAACACCTGACTCATCAGCCCGGCGTGTATCGCATGTATGATGAGTCCGGTGTGGTAATTTATGTAGGTAAAGCCAAAGACTTAAAGAAACGTGTGAGCAGCTACTTTCGTACCAGCGTCGACCTACCGAAAACACAGACCTTAGTACGTCAAATTGCTAGCATGGATGTCACGGTTACCAATTCAGAAGCCGAAGCACTTATTCTCGAAAATAATTTTATTAAGAAGTATCACCCGCGATACAACGTCTTACTGCGTGACGATAAATCCTATCCCTATATTTTGTTAACCCATCATAATCACCCTCGACTAGCGTTTCATCGCGGTACTCGGCGTGAAAAAGGGGATTATTTTGGACCCTTTCCAAATGGCGTAGCGGTGCGCGAGTCGTTACGACTAATGCAAAAACTATTTCCCATCCGACAATGTGAAGATTCTTATTATCGTGCGCGCAGCCGTCCTTGTTTGCAATATCAGCTAAAACGCTGCTTGGCCCCCTGTGTAGCGGGCTACACCACGGATGCTGAATACAGCGAGCAAGTTGAATTAGCAAAGACTTTTCTGCTGGGCAAAAATCAACAGGTCATCGATCAATTAGTTGCCCGTATGAGTGCTGCCAGTGAGCAGTTAGCATTTGAAAAAGCTGGGCGTTATCGTGATCAAATTGCTGCTTTACGGGTGGTGCAAGAGCGTAATGCGGTAACCGGTAATCAACAAGAGCTTGATGTGATTGGCTTTGCTCGCCATGGCGGGATTGCCAGTGTGCATCTGTTATTTATTCGGGAAGGTGCGGTGCAGGGCAGTCGTAGTTATTTTCCAAAGGTACCGGCAAATACTGAGGATCATGAAATTCTCTTGGCATTTTTGATGCAGTTTTATTTAAACGATGATTTTCAGCGGCGGTTACCGCGCGAAATTATTTTACCTGAAGCGAACAGCACCCAAGTTTTAGATCCTGAGCATGAACTGCAGCTGTTGGAGCAAGTGTTGGCGCAATCAGTACGCATGACCAATAAAGTCCGCGGTGAACGCCGTCAGTACCAAATATTGGCCCAAAAGAATGCCTTAAATGCGCTCGAAAGTAGATTGAATCAAGCCTCCACGATGAGTTTACGTATTCAAGCATTGATGGATGTACTGGATCTTGATCAACCGATCCAGCGCATGGAATGTTTTGATATTAGTCATACCATGGGCCAAGAAACAGTGGCATCGTGCGTCGTGTTTGATCAAAACGGTCCAAAGAAAAGCGATTATCGCCGTTTCAATATAAAAGGCATCACGCCGGGTGATGATTACGCCGCCATGGCGCAGGCGTTGCAACGTCGGTTTGATCCGTTGAAGCCGCCGCACCACGCAGAAACAGGACAATTGCCAGACATTCTATTTATTGATGGTGGCAAAGGGCAATTGGCGCAAGCTGAAAGCTATTTTTCTGACTGGGCTTACGGCGCCCCAATGTTAATCGGTGTGGCAAAAGGAGAAAGTCGCAAGCCTGGTTTGGAAACCTTAATTATGGCGGGTAGCCATCAGGTGTTAGATCTCAATGCTGACGCCCCAGCGTTACACTTGATTCAGCATATTCGTGATGAGTCACATCGGTTTGCCATTACCGGCCACCGTCAGCGACGCGCCAAGGTGCACCGCAGCTCTAGTTTGGAGCAAATACCGGGTATCGGAGCCAAACGTCGGCAGAAAATTTTGCAAAATCTCGGTGGATTACAACAGGTAAAACAAGCTAGTATTGAACAACTCATGGCCATCCCAGGTATCAGTCGTGATCTGGCCGAAACCATTTATCACGCGTTTAGGGATGAATAAAGGAACGCTTATTGTGAAGTGGAATATTCCCAATCTTTTGACTGGCTTTCGTATTCTATTAATTCCAGTATTTTTGATTATTTATTACCAACCGATCGAACATGCTGGTTTTTGGGCGGCGTTGGTGTTTGCTATTGCTGGTTTCACCGATGCGTTAGACGGCTATGTAGCGCGTAAATATAATCAATTTACCGCGTTCGGTGCATTTTTAGACCCAGTGGCCGATAAAGTCATGGTTGCTGCGTCACTTGTGGTTGTGGTAGAGCATTATGCAGTCTGGTGGATCAGCATTCCTGCGTTAACCATTATTAGCCGTGAATTGGTGGTATCAGCGCTGCGTGAATGGATGGCGCAGATTGGTCGGCAGGAGCAAGTTAAAGTATCTAATCTGGGTAAGTTAAAAACCATTGTACAGATGGTCGCTATTGGCGGCTTAATCTGGGGTATTGAGGGTTTTGTGATAACTACCGCCATCATCCTATTGTACGTTGCCTTTGTGCTCACGCTATGGTCGATGTATGAGTATTTACGTGCTGCGTGGGCGGATCTATCGGCACGTAGTTAGGCACTTTTAAGACATTTGCTGGTTTCTGCAGCGAATCAGTCAAAAAACAGCCAAACGAACAGAAATTACAAATTTATTATTGAC
>DIVC01000083.1:0-3147 GCA_002423905.1 Idiomarina sp. UBA6142 | reverse complement strand
TTCGAGTCCGGCCCCGGGCACCATTATCTCCCAGATTTTAAAGCAAAAAAAACACCAGCAGATGCCGGTGTTTTTTTTACGCAGCGACCCCTTAATAGGAGATCGGTAAGTCAACCCAAGTAGTCCCATCGACTGATGCTTGTAACATAAATTCAGCATCCTCATTCGCATAACTTACTGAACCATCGACTAAGCCGTAACTTGTCCACTTATCATTCGGTGCTTCGCAGCTAGCCATTGAGGTGAAAGTTGGCGACTGTTGTGAATTCATGCCACTTAAAATAAATCCAGTTATTTGCCCTGTTTTATTTTTACGGCTGTCAAAGTTCACTGCAGTATTTACTGACTGTGATTCGCTGCTCTGCGATTGCACAACCCAATGCCCTTGTGGGTTAAAACCAGCACATTTCCAGGTTCCTGCGCTTGGCATCAACATACGAAACTGCAGATGAACGGCATTATTTTGCAGTCCTTGGTTGTTCCAGTCAAAAACACTCTGAATGTCGCCTTTACCGACAAAACCAACGCCGGCATCATCGTAGGATACTGAGGCAGCTGCGGTAAAAGGTAAGATAAGAATAGATGAGATTAGAAAAAATTTACGGTTCATACATTTAACTCCGAAAGGTTTAACTACAATTTCCTTGCGCCGATTGCGCGTAATCAACCCGATTCGGTAACCCAGCTGTCTCTATCAGAACATCGAGACCTGTGGCTTTGTGACCCTACCTTTCGATAGGTGTACCCATTCGTTGAATTTTTTGTTAACGAGCAAAATGTGCACTTATTACATCAAATGTTATACTGTAATTCGTTAACTGTGTAAGTATTATCCAAGGGTAGATTTTTGTCAAGGCGCTAAAATTAAATAAACACTCCGATAAAAATAACTAAAAGAGTTACTATTAGGGGGCGTTGTAGATCCATTGTGCCTGATCGCAAAATGATTGAAGTAGAGTAATATGCGTGTAAGTAATTATTTTGATGAAGCCTACAGTTATTATGATGAGGTGCTTGCGAGCTATCGAGATTATTGGCAAATTAGCCCTTTTACTGCGCGGTCGTGGCCGTGGCAGGAAAGCACCGAGCAACTTCAGAAAACTATTGGTGAAGCATTACAAGCGTTACCGAACATCATCGATACCGCAGTGTCCGGCGAGGAATTTGCCGTTCCATTTTGGCTAGCTAAGGGAATCCCTGGCCGTAAGTTAGAGCAGTTGCAGGGCTTTGTTCAACATATTGATGGTGACTTTCCGCTCATTGAATGGTGTGCTGGTAAGGGACACCTCGGTCGTTTATCGAGCTTTCGGACACAACAATCTGTTTTAAGCTTAGAATGGCAAGCGGGACTGTGCCAACAGGGAGAGCAATTAGCCGAACATCAGCGGGTGGCGCAGCAATTTTTAGCCGTCGATGTGATGCAATTGCCCTTTGATTGGTTGCCGAGCGAACGGTCAGTAGTGGCTTTGCATGCTTGTGGTGACTTGCACAGACGGTTACTTGAACAGGCGGCTACTCAGGGGCAACGCAAACTATTTATCGCGCCTTGTTGTTACCACTTAATTAAAAATCAGCACTATCAGCCATTATCCAAACGTGGACAGCAATCGCTCATAACACTCAGTCGGGCTCAGCTAAAACTAGCGGTACAAGAGCAAGTAACTGGAGGCAACCGTGTCGCACGACTACGTGATATCGAACAATTATGGCGACTACTGTTTGAAACGTATCGAGCAGAATGCACCGGGCAGACCAGCTACAGGCCATTACCATCGGTTGCCAAACATTGGTTTTCTGGACCATTGATGGCCTTTATTGCATGGGCCTGCAAGCAACAACAACTCGCTCTCCCCACGCTAGCGCAGCTCGATGCATTGCTGCCGCGGGCGCAACAACGATTGCAGTTAGTCCGTGAAATCGATACGGTGCGGCAATTATTTCGGCTACCATTAGAGCGCTGGTTGCAGCTTGATTACGTGTTATATCTTCAACAGCAGGGCTATCAGGTGCAATTACGCCAGTTTTGCCGTTACCAAGATAGCCCTCGTAATACGCTGATTATCGCCAAGCGTTAATCCAATAAGTCGTGATCAGCAACTTTAAAATTCCGTGTCCAGCGTTTGAAGGTCAAGCTAAAGCCGGGGAACATCGCGATCACTTTACCGCTTTTACTTTTATACCAGCTATTGCAGCCCCCCCAATGCCAGACCGTTTTCTTCATCTGCTGATGAATATGCTCGGTATAACGCTGTTCGGCCGCTGGTTTAACCCGAATGGCACGTTTGCCAGCGCGTTGTACTGCACTCATGGCGCGCACAATATATTGCAGTTGCGCTTCAATAACCACGATAGCTGAGGTATGTCCGATACCGGTGTTTGGCCCTGTGACGATAAATAAGTTGGGGAAATTTGGCACCGTGGTTCCCAAATAGGCGCGTGGATAATCATGCCAAAAATCGGCTAGCTGATGGCCATCTTCACCAATAACGGGGTAGCAAATCATGCCATCGGTGGCGTCATAGCCGGTCGAGTAGACGATCACATCGACATCAATTTGCTGGCCCGATTGGGTGACAATACCACTGGCATTTATCGCCTGAATACCATCATGGCGATCGTGCACATGCACATGCTCGCGGCAATAGGCGGGGTAGAGGGTGTTGGAAATAATGACCCGTTTACAACCAATGGTGAAGTCGGGTGTTACTTTGGCTTGTAGATTTGGATCGTTAATTTGTTCGCGAATCAGCTGGCGAGCCTCATTGCCGGCCAACAATTGTAGTAACATTTTAGAATATTTAAAGCCAAAAACACGAAGCTCCAAGGCTAAATAAATAGCACCACGCAACAGTTTATAACCCCATGTAGTGCGTAAAATACGTCGTTGCCAGGGTTTAAATACATAATCATGGCGCTTAACCACCCAGTGCGGTGAACGCTGAAAAACATGTAACTCAGCCAGATCATCAACGATCGCTGGGATGACTTGTGCGGCACTGGCACCGCTGCCAATAATGGCTAATCGCTTACCCTTTAGCGTCACCGAATGATCCCAATTATTGGTATGAAAACTTGCCCCGGCAAAGCTATCTCGACCAGGAAAATTAGGCATCACCGGAGTGCTCAATGGTCCCGAAGCATTAATCA
>DIVC01000126.1:31008-31934 GCA_002423905.1 Idiomarina sp. UBA6142 | reverse complement strand
TGTCGGGCACTGAAACTCGATGGCATCACCGCCATGGGTATTTTGATCGTTGGTTACGGCATTGGCTATGGGTTGTCATTGTTTAACCCCTTTACCTTGCTGGTTGCACAAGCTATCGCCGAAGTGCCACCGGCTTCGGGTTTATGGTATCGCTTGGCCTTGTGGCCGGTGCTGTTAGCCATTGGCTTTCATCATGTGTACCGCTACGCCAAAATGGTGGCTGCCGACCCAAGCACATCATTGCTAGCCGATTTACAGCAAAGTGGCAGCGTCGCTCAAGTGAGCGATTACCCAGCGCTGAATAAGCGCCATAAGTTTATTTTGCTCGGCTTTGTGATCACCCTGAGCCTGTTAGTCTGGGGCATCAAAGAACACGGCTGGTATTTGGTTGAGCTGAGCGCGTTATTCTTAGGTTTTGGGCTGTATGCCGCGCTAGTCGCTGGCATTAACAGCAGTGATGCAGCCAATCGTTTTATCGAGGGTGCCGCTGAGTTAACCGGCACCGCTATTTTGATTGGTTTTGCCCGCTCTATTGCGATGCTGATGGAGCAAGGGCAAATTCTTGATACGGTGATTTACTATTTGGCGATGCCGGTCGAGGCACTGGGTGCTCACTTTGGCGCGGTAGCCATGTTGTTTATTCAAAGTATTCTCAACTTCTTCATTCCATCGGGCAGTGGCCAGGCTTTTGTTACCATGCCGATTATGGTGCCCATCGCCGATACCGCTGGAATTGGCCGCCAAGTGGCGGTGCTAGCATTCCAAATGGGTGATGGCTTAATGAATATGATCGTCCCGACCAATGCCGTGTTAATGGGTATTTTGGGCTTAGCTGGGGTGCCGTATGAGCGCTGGTTTAAGTTTATCGCGCCGTTAATGCTGAAATTATTGCTGGCTTGCGCCATGAGCATGATCATTGCCGTTAG
>DIVC01000126.1:20594-30967 GCA_002423905.1 Idiomarina sp. UBA6142 | reverse complement strand
GACCAGCTGACGGTCATTCGCGGGGCACAACAGCTTCATTTGGAAGTTGATCTGGTTGATCACAGCGCCGAGCTGCCGAATACCTTTCCGTCTGCGAACCAGGTCACCGAGGTATTGCAGCGTCTTGGCGTTAATCAACACAGTCAATTGGTGCTGTATGACAATCAAGGCATTTACAGTGCACCACGAGCCTGGGTGATTCTTAAGGCTATGGGCCTAAGCCATGTGGCAGTGCTCGATGGTGGCCTGCCGCAATGGTTGGCAGAGCAGCGGCCAACCACAACCGACTATGCTGCGCCGAGGCGTCAAGGTAATGCGGTTGCGCACTATGACCCAAGTTGGCTAGTCAGTAAGGCCGAGGTTGAAGCGAGTATGCACCAGGCCACAGTAGGTATTGTCGATGCGCGCTCGGCCGAGCGCTTTTATGGACGTAAGCCGGAGCCACGGGCCGATATGCGCAGTGGCCATATCCCGGGTTCGTGCAATTTACCTTTTACCGAACTCATGCAGGGATATCGTTTTGCCGCGCCGGAGCAACTGGCTGAACAATTTGCCACGCTTGGCTTAGACCATAAGCAACGATTGCTATTCAGCTGTGGTTCAGGCATTACTGCCTGTATTCTGTTGTTAGCGGCTCAGCGGGCTGGGATTGCGGCAAGATTGCAGCTGTATGACGGGTCGTGGGCAGAATTCGGTCGTATTTGATTGGCTAGCGCTGAAACAAAACGGGCGACTATCTGTCGATAGTCGCCCGGCAAGCCATTTTTATAGCTGAAGAGGGCTTAAACGTTAAAGCGGAACAAGATCACGTCGCCGTCTTTGACGATATAGTCTTTGCCTTCTTCGCGGCGTTTGCCAGCTTCTTTGGCGCCATTTTCGCCTTTGAATTGAACGTAGTCGTCAAAGCCAACCACCACCGCGCGAATAAAGCCTTTCTCAAAGTCGGAGTGAATTTTGCCGGCTGCTTGGGGTGCGGTTGCGCCGATTGGAATAGTCCAAGCACGCACCTCTTTTACCCCAGCAGTAAAATAGGTTTGCAAGTTGAGCAATTGATAGCCGCCGCGAATCACTCGGTTTAAGCCCGGCTCAGTGAGGCCCAGATCGGTCATAAACTCAGCTTTTTCGGCTTCGTCTAGCTCAGCAATTTCACTTTCAATTTCGGCACAGACTGGCACCACGATGGCGTTTTCTTTGGCGGCGATAGCGCGGACCACATCCAAGTATGGGTTGTTATCAAAGCCGTCGTCATTGACGTTAGCGATATACATGGTTGGTTTCATGGTCAGCAGGTTATAACTACGAATAACCGCTTTCTCGTCATCAGTTAGCGTAACCGAGCGGGCCATTTCGCCTTGTTCCAGCGCAGGCAACAATTTTTGTAAGACAGTGACCTCAGCTGCGGCTTGTTTATCGCCGCCTTTGGCTTTTTTAGCTTGTCGATAAATGGCTTTTTCGACGCTATCTAAGTCGGCTAATGCCAGTTCGGTATTGATGGTTTCAATGTCTTCGGCTGGATCCACTTTGCCAGCAACGTGGACAATATTTTCATTTTCAAAGCAGCGAACCACATGACCAATGGCATCGGTTTCGCGAATATTGGCCAAAAATTGGTTGCCCAAGCCTTCGCCTTTGGAGGCGCCTTTAACCAAGCCAGCAATATCAACAAATTCCATACTAGTGGGCACCACCCGTTGCGGATTCACAATGGCTGCCAAGGCATCGAGGCGTTGATCAGGAACTGCCACCACCCCGGTATTCGGTTCGATGGTACAAAATGGAAAGTTTGCTGCTTCAATACCTGCTTTGGTTAAAGCATTGAAAAGTGTTGATTTACCGACGTTGGGTAAACCAACGATGCCACATTTGAAACCCATAATTAATCTCGCTGTGCTTTGAAACTATGTAAATACTGCTGGGCGGCCAGCATGCCTTGGTCGAGCAATAAATCAATACCACGGCAGGCTTGGTCGATACTTTGTTCGAGCAATTGTTGTTCGCTGGCAGGGGCTTTACCGAGCACAAAGCCGGTTACCCGAGCTTTATCGCCAGGGTGGCCAATGCCGATGCGCAGGCGATGAAATTGGTCACTGCCAAGCTGCGCGATCATATCTTTCATACCATTGTGACCGCCGGCACCGCCGCCAGTCTTGAATTTTGCCACACCAGGCGGAAGGTCAAGCTCATCATAAGCGACCAAAATTTCGCTGGGGCTGATTTTATAAAAGTTTGCAACTGCTGCCACCGCTTGACCGCTACGATTCATAAAGGTCATCGGTTGTAATAGGCGTAAATCACTACTACCACGCTGAATACGGGCGGTATGACCAAAAAATTTAGGTTCGGATTGCAGGCTGACTTGATGCTGCCGTGCGTATTGGTCGACTAACCAAAAACCGGCATTGTGACGTGTTTGGGAATATTCGGGGCCTGGATTACCCAGGCCCACGAGTAAGCGAATCGTGGCCATTAGACCTTATTCAGCTGCTGCTTCGTCGTCTGCGGCTGCGGCTTTGTCAACACGCGGTGCAACAATAGACACCACGGCTTGGTTGTGTGATTCACCTTTAGCTAATTCAACTGACTCAACGCCTTTAGGCAGGGTCAGATCGCTTAAGTGCAGGGTATCACCCAAGTTCATGTTAGCTACATCCACTTCGATGAATTCTGGCAAGTTCTCTGGTAAACAGGTCACTTCGATATCAGCGATATGGTGCATCACAACACCACCGTCAGTTTTCACGCCAGGTGCAGTTTTTTCATTAATGAAGTGAACTGGCACGTGAGTGTGAAGCTTCTGGCCTTTTTCAACGCGTTGGAAGTCTAAGTGAGTTAACTTAGGCTTAAACATGTGGCGTTGCACATCTTTCAGGATAGCTTGATGCTTCTTGCCATCAACTACGACGGTTAAGATGTGTGAATAAAACGCTTCGTTTTGCGCCATGTTGTTCACTTTGTTGTGATCAACAGTCAGCATAACCGGC
This sequence comes from Idiomarina sp. UBA6142, assembly GCA_002423905.1. Classification (GTDB taxonomy): domain Bacteria; phylum Pseudomonadota; class Gammaproteobacteria; order Enterobacterales; family Alteromonadaceae; genus Pseudidiomarina. The sequence goes on along the minus strand of DIVC01000126.1, from coordinate 27,986 downwards.
TCTTTGTTAGCGCCGTATAAAATTGCAGGGATTTTTTCTTCACGACGCAGGCGGCGGCTCGCACCTTTCCCTGTGTCCGTGCGAAGTTCTGCATGGATTACGAAATCGATTGTCGACATGGTAGTGTCTCCGTTAAATAAAAGAACGTCGGCTATTCGCGACCAAATAACCGACATATACCTCTGATTTGAGGGCGCGAAATATTACCACCAGCGCCGACAGAATTCAATTAGTACTCGAACATTGCTGAAATTGATTCTTCGTTGCTGACCCGCCGCAGTGCTTCTGACAACATCCCGCCCAGGGTCAGTTGATGCACTTTATCGAGTGCTTTCATTTCAGCGCTCAATGGAATGCTATCAGTCACCACCACTTGATCAATGTGTGAGTCGCGAATGTTGGCGACGGCATTGCCAGAGAATACTGGGTGGGTGGCATAGGCAAACACGCGTCGCGCGCCATTTTTCTTCAGTGCTTCGGCGGCCTTGCAGAGGGTGCCACCGGTGTCAATCATGTCATCGACGATAATACAATCACGATCGTTCACATCACCTATAATGTGCATCACTTGCGATTCGTTGGCACGCGGACGACGCTTATCGATAATCGCTAAGTCGATATCATTGAGTAACTTGGCCAGTGCCCGAGCACGAACGACACCACCAATGTCAGGTGATATCACTACTGGGTTATGGAAAGCTTGTTGGCGCAGATGTTCCATCAGTACCGGGGTACCAAAAACGTTATCCACTGGCACATCGAAGAAGCCTTGAATCTGCTCAGCATGCAAATCGACGGTGAGCACGCGATCAACACCGACTGAAGATAAAAAGTCCGCTACCACTTTGGCGGTAATTGGTACCCGTGCTGAGCGCACGCGGCGATCTTGACGGGCATAACCAAAATACGGAATGACCGCAGTAATGCGGCCAGCCGAGGCGCGGCGTAGCGCATCAACCATGACAATCAGTTCCATCAGATTGTCGTTGGTGGGGGCACAGGTGGATTGAATGATGAAGACGTCAGAACCACGCACGTTTTCGTTGATTTTAACGTTGATCTCGCCATCGCTGAAACGACCCACTTCGGCATCGCCGAGTTTGATATACAGGCGGTCAGCAATTTTACGGGCAAGTTCTGGCACGGCATTGCCAGCGAACAGCTTCATATCAGGCACACTAAACCTCAATCTTGGTTGGTCAGGTTGACAGTGGCGGCCTGCCTTAGGGCATGGCAGACCGGCGATTCATTACAGCCGCGAGCAACAAAGCCTCGCCAGGCCGACGGCAGTTGATGGAGTACCTCACGGGCTGCTCCTTCCTGCTCAAACCGACCGAAAATACAGGCTCCGGTACCGGTCATACGAACGGGTGCATAGTGTACCAACCACTCCAGTGCCTTGGCAACTTCGGGATAAAGATCACCGACCAGTTGTTGGCAATCGTTGCTGGTGCTGTCCCAACTCCACTGTGGCCAGTGTAAGTGGGCATGTTGGCGCGGTAAGTCGGGGTGGCGAAAAATTTCGGCGGTCGCCACGTGCACGTTAGGGTGCACTACCAGATACCAAAGCTGCGCTGGCGTGGCGAGTTGTAATTGGTCACCAATACCCTCGGCAAAGGCAGCATGACCATGCACAAACACGGGCACGTCAGCGCCTAATTGCAGGCCGATGTCGGCTAATTGGTGGTCGCTGATAGCGAGATCCCATAACTGCCGGAGCGCTAAGAGGGTGGTGGCTGCATCCGATGATCCGCCCCCTAAACCACCGCCATAGGGCAGCTTTTTATGCAAGAAAATATCGACGCCAGGGTGGTTGGGATAGCGCTCGGCCATTAAGCGGGCTGCCCGCAGCACCAGGTTTTGGTCGCCGCATAAGCTCGGGTCATCACAATCAAAGCCGAGGTGTTGGTCGCTACGTAACTTAAAATCCAATTGATCAGAGTAATCGAGAAACTGAAACAGCGTTTGCAACTGATGGTAGCCATCACCTCGGCGCCCGGTAATGTGTAAAAATAAATTGAGTTTAGCCGGTGCTGGTAGGGTTAAAATTGCCATTGACTGACTCGTAATTTGATCCGCCATTCGTTCGCGGTTAACTCAAATTGCTGCGGTAACATGATGTTTTGTATTGATTTATAATTACTAAGTTGGGCTTTCCACAGCTGTCCGGTAGCTGGAATAGCATACCGACTGAGCAACGCCAATGGCGGTTGTTGTTGGTTGAGGAGAATATAGTGTTGCTGCTGCATGGTTGCTTGCTCGCGCCCCAAAATAAGTTCGCTGACTAAGTTAAATGGCAGGGCCAAATTAAAGTAATCGCGCAACAGCGTTTCAGCGTCGCTGGCGTAAAAGCGCTTGTCGTTGTCATCGATCAGCACGGCACCGGCGGGAGTTTGTTCCAGTCGCGCTAAGGTGCCTTGTAGTGGATGCGAGAAACGAATGTTAATAAGGGCAGGGCTGTGTTGCCAATCGATGTACAGCGAATGGCGTTTGTCGGCGCTGAGATCAAATAGCGCTAATTGGCCCTGTAAGCGCCAACTGCTCATGCTCTGCAGCTGTTGCTGATGGGTCAGCGCCGCAGTGCGATCAATGGCGCTTAAACTATGGTGCTGGGGTGTGGTGGTGCATGCGCTGAGGGTAACTGGCAGCACAGCCAACAACAGCAGGGTTAATAATGGTCTCATCAGCTCATCCAGACAGCAGTATGCTTTTCATCATGCGGGCATTGGCGTACAATTGCCAGCGTTTCGCAGCAGCTAAGGGCTAGTTTACTCAGGTTATTATGACCATTTTTGCACTCGGTGTTAATCACAAAACGGCTTCTGTGGCATTACGCGAACAAGTTGCCTTCGGTCCAGAGCAGCTGCATCAAGCGCTGCCGGCTTTGCGTGTGCAGGCAGGGGTGGACGAAGCAGTGATTTTATCGACCTGTAATCGCACCGAATTGTACTGCTATGGCGAGGCTTCGGCGGATTTATTGATCGGCTGGTTAGCCGGCTATCATGGTATTGCTATCGATACCTTGCGCAACCACGTATATAGCTATGAAGATGAACAAGCCATGCAGCATCTCATGCGGGTAGCGAGTGGGCTTGATTCGTTGGTGTTGGGTGAACCGCAAATTCTTGGCCAAGTGAAACAGGCCTATCAATTCGCTAAAGACCAAGCCAGTGTCGGTGGTGTATTGGAGCGGTTGTTTCAGCATAGTTTTAAAGTGGCTAAAACAGTACGCAGCGAAACCAGTGTTGGCGCCAATGCAGTATCGGTAGCCTATGCTGCGGTGAATTTGGCGCGGCAAATATTTGCCGACCTCAAGCAGTCGACGGTGCTGTTAGTGGGGGCTGGTGATACCGCTGAGTTAGTTGCTCAACATCTGCGCGAGCATGGGGTGAAGCAACTGTTGGTGGCGAACCGGACTTTAGAGCGGGCGCAAGGGGTGGCCAGTAAGTTTAATGGTCAGGCACACACGCTCGCCGAGTTGCCGGAACTCCTGCCGCAAGCCGATGTGGTGATTAGCTCAACCGCGAGTACCTTGCCGATTATCGGTAAAGGCATGGTTGAGACCGCACTGAAACAGCGGCGCTGGCAGCCCATTTTATTGATTGATTTAGCTGTGCCGCGTGATATTGAAGCGCAGGTCAACGATCTCAATGACGCCTACTTATACACGGTGGATGACCTGCAAGGGATCATCACTGAGAATTTGCGCAATCGCGAACAAGCAGCGGCTGAAGCACAACAGATCATTGTCACCCAAGTGGCCGAGTTTAATGCTTGGTTACGAAGTCTCGACCATGTCGATTTACTGCGCAATTATCGCCAACGGACTGAAGCGATAGCTCAGGAACAGTTACTCAGAGCACAACAACAATTAGCAGCCGGAAAGCCGGCGGATGAGGTAATAAGTGAACTCACGCAACGCCTCACCAAGAAATTTTTACACGCTCCTACGCGGTTAATTCGCGCGTCAGGGGCGCAGGGCGATTACGCGACACTCGCCGTCTTTAAACAATTAAACACAGACGACCAATAACCTATGATTCACCCATCGATTGTCCGCAAGCTGGAAGGTTTGCTGGAGCGCTATGAAGAAGTTCAGCATTTGCTGGGCGATGCCACTGTGATTGGCAATCAGGATCGTTTTCGTGCGTTATCGCGCGAGTACTCGCAGCTTGAAGAAATTGTCGCCTGCTTTCAACAGTATCAACAGTTGCAGGCTGATGAAGCGGGCGCTCGTGAGATGCTGCAAGAAGACGATGTGGAAATGCGCGAAATGGCGGAACTGGAGCTGGCCGAGAGCAAAGAAAAACTGGAACAGGTAGCGCAGCAATTACAAGTATTGTTGCTACCACGTGACCCCAATGATGATCACCCTTGCTACCTTGAGATCCGTGCTGGAGCAGGTGGTGATGAAGCGGCAATTTTCGCTGGTGACTTATTCCGCATGTATAGCCGTTACGCCGAAGTGAACGGTTGGAAAGTGAGTATTGTCAGTTGCAACGAAGGCGAACATGGCGGCTACAAAGAGGTGATCGCGCACATGTCGGGTGATGGTGCTTACGGCCGTATGAAATTTGAGTCGGGCGGTCACCGCGTGCAGCGAGTGCCGGAAACCGAGTCACAAGGTCGGGTGCATACCTCAGCCTGTACCGTTGCGGTGTTACCGGAAGTTCCCGAAGCCGAGGCTATTGAAATTAACCCAGCCGATTTGCGGGTCGATACCTATCGCGCCTCAGGTGCCGGTGGTCAGCACGTTAACCGCACCGACTCGGCGATTCGTATTACCCACATTCCATCGGGCGTGGTGGTGGAATGTCAGGAAGAGCGCTCACAGCACAAGAACCGGGCCAAAGCGATGTCGGTATTGCAAGCGCGCTTGCAAAAAGCCGCCGATGACAAGCGTGCTGCTGAAGAGCAGAGCACCCGCCGTAGTCTGGTCGGCAGCGGTGATCGTTCGGAGCGTATTCGCACTTATAATTATCCGCAAGGGCGGGTCAGTGACCATCGTATCAACCTGACTTTGTACCGGCTGGATGAAGTACTCAACGGTTCACTTGATTTGCTGCTCGATGCCATTATTCAAGAGCACCAAGCTGATCTGTTGGCAGCATTGGCGGATCAGCATTAATGGTGGCGGCGCCGCTCTCTATTGCCGAATTAATTCAGCAGGCGCAAGCGCGGCTGTGGCAGAGTGAGAGTGCGCGTTTGGATGCTGAATTACTGTTAGGTAAGGTATTGGGTAAGTCGCGTAGCTATCTGCTGACTTGGCCTGAGCGTGGCGTGAATGCAGCGCAGCAACAGCAGTTTGAACAGTTCATCAGCGCCCGTGAACAGGGGCAACCAGTGGCTTATTTACTCGGCGAACGCGAGTTCTGGTCGTTGCCACTGGCGGTTGACAACAGCACCTTGATCCCGCGCCCAGACACTGAACATTTGGTGGAAGCGGCGCTGGCGCTGGATTTGCCAGAGTGTGCACAGGTGATTGATTTGGGTTGCGGTAGCGGAGCTATTGCGCTAGCGCTCAAAAGTGAACGGCCGCAGTGGCAGGTGCTGGCACTTGAGCGTGATGCTCGGGCGGTAGCCCTAGCACAACGCAATGCCCAACGGCTGCAGTTGGATGTCACGGTGATACAAAGTGATTGGTTCAGCGCTTTAACGTTACAACCGCAATTTCATGCAGTGGTGAGCAATCCGCCCTATATTGATGCCGCCGATCCGCATTTGCAGCAAGGTGATGTGCGTTTTGAACCGCGTTCGGCGCTGGTTGCCGCGCAACAGGGGCTCGCCGATTTAGCCCAGTTGATTAGCCAAGCACCACATTATTTGCGCAGCGGCGGTTGGTTGTTGCTTGAACATGGTTGGCAGCAGGGGCAGGCGGTCCGTGCACTGTTTCAACAACGGGGTTATACGCAGGTTTCCAGTCAGCGTGATTATGCTAAGCTGGAACGCATCACTCTCGGACAATGGGTAGGCGAATGACGGTCAATCAGGAATTTTTGTTTGCCGATGAACCGCAACCACAACATCAGGCTAACCCCAAGTTGCCGGGTTGGAAGGTGTTGATCGTTGACGATGAAAAAGAAGTTCATGCGGTGACACGTTTAGCATTGATGGAGCTCAGTTTCGAGCAGCGTGGGTTAGAGTTTTTGAGTGCATACTCTCGTGCTGAAGCGGAGCAACTGGTCACCCAACATCACGATATCGCGTTGATTTTGCTCGATGTGGTGATGGATACTGATGACGCCGGTTTAAAAGTGACCGAATTTGTCCGCAATACCATGAAAAATCAATTCTCGCGGATTATTTTACGCACCGGACAACCAGGCCAAGCGCCTGAACGGTCGGTGGTCATTCACTATGATATAAACGATTACAAAGCGAAGACTGAACTGACCTCGCAAAAACTGTTTACTGCCGTGATGTCATCGTTGCGCTCGTATCGCGATATCATGCGAGTGGAGCAACAACGACAGCAGTTGGAGCGACAGTTAGAGCAGGTTCTACAACAACTACAACACGATTTTCCAGCGGCCTACCAGCAGGTAACCGCACGTCTATCCGAGGAGCAAGCATAAATGTCGTACTTAGCGCTTAAACATATTCACGTCACCCTAGTAGTGATTAGTGTGTTGTTTTTTATCTTACGGTTTTTCTGGCGCAGCATTGATGCCCAAATTGCCAAGCAAAAATGGGTTAAAATAGCACCACACATTATTGATACGCTGCTGTTATTAAGCATCGTGGCGCTGCTATGGTATGGCTTGGTATTAGGTTCGGCCTGGTACATGAATAAAACCATTGGTCTGATTGGTTACATCGTGTTTGGTATTATCGCCATGCGCGCACAAACAGCATTATGGCGTTACCTCGGGTTCTTTGTGGCATTGGGTTGGATCATGCTGTTATTGCATGTGGCCTATGCCAAAGTACCCTTGTTTGGTTCATGATTTTTTAGGGTAAGTGTTTAACAACTATGCGTTTTAGTTTTCTCGACCAGGTCGATCAGGAGTTGCTACCGAGCATTGAAATTGGCTGGGATATTAGCCGTATCTTTCACAGCGACAGCGATCAGTACATTGCCGAGTTTTATCAGTTAGCGCGCGCTGCAGCCGAATTGAGCGAGGGTTTGTCTGGGCTGGATCGGCTGAATGCTCTGTGCGATAACTTTTATCTACAGATGGGCTTTAGTGATGCTCCAGAGCCGGTGCTGAGTGCCAAACGGGTGTTACTCGATCGCGTCATTCGGCTGCGTACTGGCATGCCTGTGAGTCTGGCAATTTTATTGCAAGAAGTTGCTGCCTATGCGGGTCTTACTTTGGAGCTGATTGATTTCCCAGATTACCCGTTGCTGCGTTTTGATGATGTCGGCCACAGCTATTTTATCGACCCGAT
>DIVC01000126.1:0-20581 GCA_002423905.1 Idiomarina sp. UBA6142 | reverse complement strand
CGCTATTTAAGTGAATTAAAACATGCTTTTATCAATGATTTGAAGTTTGCTGATGCACTCACCGTGGTGCATATGATTTTGCAGTTATTACCCGATGATCCATACGAGATCCGTGACCGCGGTTACGTGTTCGAAGAATTGGATTGCCAGCAAGCGGCAGTTGACGACTATCAATATTTTGTCGAACAATGCCCTGATGATCCAAGCGCACAATTGCTGCGCTTACAACTCGAAACCTGGGCGACGCCAACGCATACATTGCATTAGGCGCCGACACCATAACAACAATACGAGGTTCGCGTGGACAGTGCAGCATTAATTAGTAATGAAGGTATCGTACTTGGTATTCTTGCCGCTATTTTAGGTGGGATATTTTATACCCAACAATCGAGCCATAGTTTTTGGCAAAAATTTTATCAGTGGATACCAGCGTTACTGCTGTGCTATTTCATTCCGTCGTTGTTAAATACCTTTAATATCGTCGATGGCGAAAGCTCCGGTGTTGCGAAAGCGGTAAAAACCTACCTGTTGCCGGCCTGTCTAGTGTTACTCACCATAAGCCTTGATCTGAAAGCAATTGCCCGGCTCGGTTGGAAACTGGTACTACTATTTTTTGTCGGAACCTTTGGTATTTTGATTGGCGGTCCGATTGCCTTATTGGTAGTCGGCGCCTTGTTCCCTGAAATGCTCGGTGTTGATGGTCCGCAAGCGGTGTGGCGCGGCATGACCACGGTGGCTGGTAGCTGGATAGGTGGAGGAGCCAACCAGTTAGCCATGAAGGAAACCTTTGACGTTGGCAACGAAATCTTCTCGGTAATGGTCACCGTGGATATTATTGTGGCGAATATTTGGCTGGCGGTGCTGTTGTACTTAGCCGCCAATAGTCAGCGTATCGACGGCAAGATGGGCGCTGATACCAGTGCTATTAACGATATCAAACAGCGGGTCGAGAGTTTTGAGGCGCAACATAAACGTATCCCGAGTCTACCCGACTTCATGCTGATTTTGGCAGTGGCTTTCGGGGCGGCAGCCATGGGTCATGCCGTTGCTGATGTGATGTCACCGTTTATTGCTGACAATTATCCGTCCTTAAAAGCATTAAGCCTCGATGCCAAGTTCTTATGGGTTATTATGATTGCAACGGCGGTGGGTATTGCCCTGTCATTTACGCCAGCGCGTAAACTTGAGGGTGCTGGGGCCTCGCGCATTGGTTCGGTGATGATCTATTTTTTAGTGGCCAGCATTGGTTTAAGTATGGACGTAACTGCCATTTTCGAGGTGCCAAAGTATTTCCTAATCGGTATTATTTGGATGCTGATTCATGCTGGGTTAATTGTGCTGGTAGCGCGCATGATTAAGGCCCCGCTGTTTTATATGGCAGTTGCCAGTCAAGCCAATGTTGGTGGCGCCGCCTCGGCACCAATAGTTGCTTCGGCATTCCATCCGGCATTGGCGTCAGTGGGCGTATTGCTGGCAGTATTAGGTTATGCGGTTGGTACCTATGTTGCTTACCTCTGCGGTTTGGTGCTGCGCGCCATTGCGCTGTAACGGAGATAATTGTGATTAATAGCCAAGTCATCAAGGTGGGTAACAAGGTCCAGGTAGCAAATCATTTGCCGCTGGTGTTATTTGGCGGCATGAACGTGCTGGAATCACGTGATCTAGCCATGCGCATTGCCGAACACTATGTAACGGTTACGCAGAAACTTAAGATGCCGTATGTGTTTAAGGCCTCGTTTGACAAAGCCAATCGATCATCGATTCATTCCTATCGTGGGCCGGGGCTCGAGCAAGGGCTGAAAATTTTTGCTGAAATTAAAGCCACCTTTGGGGTACCGATTATCACCGATGTGCATGAGCCACATCAGGCTGCCGCGGTTGCTGAAGTTGCTGACATTATTCAGTTACCGGCATTCTTAGCGCGGCAAACCGATTTAGTGGTAGCCATGGCGAAATCTGGGGCTGTGATTAATGTGAAGAAACCACAGTTTTTAGCTCCGGCAGAAATGCGTCATATTTTGAAAAAATTTGCCGAGGCCGGCAATCATCAAGTGATTCTATGTGAGCGCGGTAGCTGCTTTGGTTACAACAACTTGGTGGTTGATATGCTGGGTATGGATGACATGAAGCAATTGGCACCGGTGATGTTTGATGCGACCCATGCCTTGCAACGCCCCGGCGGGCGAGCCGATTCTGCTGACGGTCGGCGAGCACAAGCTGCGGTATTGGCGCGGTCCGGCGTTGCATTGGGTTTGGCTGGGTTGTTTATTGAAGCCCACCCCAATCCCGACGAAGCGCTGTGTGATGGCCCATGCGCACTGCCACTCAATAAACTACAACCTTATTTAGAGCAGATGCAAGCGGTCGATCAATTAGTCAAAAGTTTTCCCTTGTTGGATACCAACAACGTTTAATCACTGCGGTTAAACGACTGTGCTTGCGCTTGCTAGCGATATGCTCTAAATTAAAACGCATGTTTGAATTTAGGGAAATCCCGCATGGTAAAGCGTATGACCACCAAAGATAAAATCCTCGATGCGGCTGAACAGCTATTTGCTGAGCACGGCTTCGAGCAAACCTCATTACGCCAAATTACCGCGGCGGCCGAGGTGAATTTAGCCTCAGTAAATTACCATTTTGGTTCCAAAAAAGCCCTAATTCAGGCGGTGATGGCGCGTTATTTAGATGTCTTCATGCCGGCTTTACAACGTCAATTTGAACAGCTAGCCCAGCAACCAGTGATTAATTCTCGTCAAGTCTTTGACTGTTTTCGTGAGCCTCTGCGGGAGTTAGCCACAGTGCGTAAACACGGTCCGACCTATTTTTTAAGTTTACTCGGTTTTGCTTACGCCGAAATTCAGGGGCACTTGCGACGTTACATCATGACCCATTTTGGTGACGTGATGCAGTTGTTGCAGGTGATGATGCACCGTGCCAATCCAAATTTGAGCCCAGTGGATATGTTTTGGCGCTTACACTTTGTGCTCGGCACTTTAGTATTCGCTCAAGTGTCAGGCCGGGCGTTACGGGAAATTGCCGCCGCCGATTTTGGCGAAAGTGTCCGTGCCGACCAGATTATCGATAAACTAATTCCATTCGTAGCCGGCGGTGTTGATGCCGCTGTTGCTTAACATAGGTGATGTATGAGTATGTTAATTCTATTGTTGGTGCTGGTGGCGTTGCTATTTGTGGTCACCGATATTCGCCGTAGTCTCATCAGCCGTCCCATGTTTGCCTTTTTCAAGCGGGTATTGCCACCGTTGTCAGCCACCGAACGCGCTGCAATGGAAGCGGGTGATGTGTGGTGGGATGCCGAGCTCTTTAGTGGGCGCCCCAACTGGGAGCAACTGCATAGTGTCAACGCACCGGTTTTTAGTGAGCATGAGCAAGCGTTTATCGATAATCAATTGGAGCGGTTACTGGCGCTATTGGATGATTATAAAATTGTTCAAAAACAGCGTGATCTGCCCAAGCCGGTGTGGGATTTTATGCGTCAGGAAAAGTTCTTTGCGATGATTATTGGCAAAGAATTCGGGGGTCTGGAATTTTCTCCGGCGGCTAACTCGCATATTGTGTCACGGATTGCATCGCGCTCCATCAGCGCCGCAGTCACCGTGATGGTGCCAAACTCGTTAGGCCCAGGTGAGTTACTCAGCCACTATGGTACCGAGCAGCAAAAGAACTACTGGCTGCCGCGTTTGGCCGCTGGTATCGATATTCCCTGTTTTGCTTTAACCGCGCCAGAAGCCGGCTCAGATGCCGGCGCTATTCCAGATACTGGTATCATTTGTCGTGGTGAACACGAGGGTAAAGCGACTATCGGCATTCGACTGAGCTGGGATAAGCGCTATATCACTCTAGCGCCGGTGGCCACAGTGCTTGGCTTAGCGTTCAAATTGTATGACCCCGATCAGTTGCTGGGTGAGCAACAACAACTGGGTATTACCTGTGCGCTCATTCCAACCAGTCATGCCGGCGTGGTAACCGGCGATCGCCATTTACCCTTGGGACAAGCGTTCATGAACGGCACCACCTCAGGCAAAGAGGTTTTTATTCCACTGGAGTGGATTATTGGCGGCCCTGATTATGCCGGCAAAGGCTGGCAGATGCTGATGGAATGTCTATCGGCTGGGCGCGGCATATCGTTACCGGCATTAGCTGCGGCTACTGGCCACGTGGCCGAACGAATGACCGGTGCGTATGCTTATGTGCGGCAACAATTTGGCATGCCCATCGGTATGTTTGAGGGTGTGCAAGCGGCTATGGGTAAAATTGGTGGCTTAAACTACACCATTGAATCAATGCGGCGGCTCACGATTACGGCACTTTGTGAAGGTAAGAGCCCGGCGGTGATTACCGCCATGACCAAATATCACATGACTGAAATGGGCCGACAGGTGATGGACGCTGCCATGGATGTGCATGCTGGCAAGGGCATTCAACTGGGGCCGAAAAACTATTTAGGGCATGGATATATGGCTACGCCGGTATCGATTACCGTTGAGGGCGCGAATATTCTAACCCGTAATTTGATGATCTTTGGCCAAGGTGCAACCCGCTGTCACCCGTATGTGCTTGCCGAAATGGCCGCTGCGAGTAACCCCGATGCAGAAGCCGGCTTGCGTGATTTTGACGGCTTATTGCTTAAACATATTGGTTTTGGCTTGAGTAATTTTTTCGGTAGCCTGTGGTTTGCTCTCGGTGGGACCCGCTTCATTGAAGCACCAGTCAGTGGCTTCACCGTACCTTATTATCAGCAACTAACGCGTATGAGCCGTGCCCTAGCCTTAACTGCCGATATGGCGATGTTGACTTTTGGCGGTGATTTAAAACGCAAAGAAATGTTATCAGCGCGATTGGGTGATGTATTGAGCCACTTGTATATGGCCTCAGCGGTATTGAAACGTTATGAAGATGACGGCCGCCAAGCCGGCGACCAGCCGTTTGTGACTTATGCGCTGGACCATCATCTGTACCAAATTGGTGAGGCCTTCCGAGGCTTTTTAGCGAACGTCCCGAAACGCGGTATGGCCTGGCTGCTTAAGGTAATCATCTTCCCGTTTGGCATCAACTATCGCACGCCGCAGGATGAAACCCTGCAGCATATTGCCGTGAGTATGATGCAGCCCGGCACGACCCGCGATCGGCATACTTTTTTGTGCTATTGGCGCGATGACCCGAAAGACGTGACCGGTCATATGGAATTAGCGTTTTTAGCGATGAAAGAGCAGGCTGAGGTGTATAAACGTGTTCGTAAAGCAATCAAACGTGGTGATATCGCCGAAGACTTAAGTGGTGATGAACTGGTGAAAGCAGCGCGCAAGGCTGAAGTGATTTCTGCTGACGAAGCGAAGTCCCTCAAAGCCACTGAGAAACTCCGCATCGCGGCAATTGCAGTTGATCAATTCGCTAAGCTCTAGGCTTGGCGATGGGTCCATTAACTGTCTTGGCGTAATACCAACCGGTAATTACGCTGGGCCGGGAGAATTTCACAGATATCTTTGCTACTGCGTGCATTGACTTGCGCACTAGCAAAGGTTGAACTGTCATCGCGATTGGTCAGTCGATAGGCGCCACGCCATTGGGTTGACGCCGAATTAACCAGGCGCGCACAAATTCTACTTTTATCGCCGTTCACATTCACATTTTTGATGTAGAGCGATACGCATAATCCTTCGAAGCATTCGCTAGCGCTGCCTTCACCGACATAGTGATAATTGATGGTAAAGGATTTATAGGAGCGCGCCTCTGCCGCTGCACTGAGCACTACTGTGAGGACGATGGTTATTGCCAACAGGCTCGATCGTAGAGTCGTATATGGTGTCATTAGAGCAATCCTTATGGAGAAGAAACACCGATGTGTGTCACTCAAAGGAATTAGACTAAAGACCTATGATTTGTCAAGGTCGTTGGTTAATTTTTATTCACCAACGACCTTGTTCGAGCTTATTAACCAATCGGCTTGTAGCGGATACGATGTGGATCCATAGCATGTTCGCCATGGGTTTTCTTCATGTAGGCTTCATAGTCGGTGTAGTTCCCTTCGTAGAAGTTCACCTGGCCTTCATCACGGTAATCGAGAATATGGGTGGCGACACGGTCAAGGAACCAGCGATCGTGCGAGATGATCATCGCTGAGCCGGGGAATTCCAAAATGGCTTCCTCAAGCGCTCGCAGCGTTTCAACGTCGAGGTCGTTGGTGGGTTCGTCGAGCAGCAGCACGTTACCACCGGCTTTTAACAACTTAGCTAAGTGCACACGGTTACGTTCACCGCCGGATAATTCACCGATATGCTTTTGTTGATCGTTACCGCGAAAGTTAAAGCGGCCGACATAGGCACGGCTGTTAATTTCAAAGTTACCAATACGCAGCATATCTTGGCCGTCGGATATTTCCTGCCACACAGTATTGCTGGCGGTCATACTGTCACGGAACTGTTCAACACTGGCTAATTTAACCGTATCACCGATGGTAATGGTGCCGCTGTCTGGTTGCTCTTGACCGGTAATCATGCGGAATAGCGTCGACTTACCCGCACCGTTAGGGCCGATAATACCGACAATTGCGCCTTTCGGTAGGCTGAAGCTCAAGTTATCAATCAGTAGACGTTTATCGTACGATTTACGTAGGTTGCTGACCTCAATCACCTTATCGCCCAAGCGTGGACCAGGCGGAATAAACAACTCATTGGTTTCGTTACGTTTTTGATAATCGCTGTTTTGTAATTCTTCAAAGCGTGACATCCGCGCTTTAGATTTAGCTTGGCGGCCTTTGGGATTCTGCCGTACCCATTCCAATTCTTGCTTAATGCTGCGTTGGCGAGCCTTCTCAGATTTCTCTTCTTGCTCCAATCGGGCTTCTTTTTGCTCCAACCACGACGAGTAATTACCTTCCCAAGGAATACCATGGCCACGGTCTAACTCGAGAATCCAGCCGGCGACGTTGTCGAGGAAATAACGGTCGTGGGTAATGGCCACCACAGTACCCTCGTAATCATGCAGGAAGCGCTCGAGCCAAGCGACTGATTCAGCATCTAAGTGGTTGGTTGGTTCGTCGAGCAAGAGCATATCGGGCTTGCTAAGCAGCAAGCGACAAATAGCAACGCGGCGGCGCTCGCCACCAGACAACTTGGCGATTTTGGCATCCCAAGCCGGTAATCGCAGTGAATCAGCGGCGCGCTCGAGCATGTTGTCTAAATTGTGCCCGTCTTTGGCTTGAATAATCGCTTCCAGTTCACCTTGGCGTTTGGCCAGCGCATCAAAGTCGGCGTTTTCTTCGGCATAGGCGGCGTATACCGCATCGAGTTCGGTCAATGCATTTTTGACATCAGCAACGGCCTCTTCGACCACTTCGCGTACGGTTTTTTGTTCATCGAGCTGCGGTTCTTGTGGCAGGTAGCCAATTTGAATACCGGCGAGTGGGCGTGCTTCACCCTCAATGTCTTTATCAATACCGGCCATGATACGTAACAAGGTCGATTTCCCCGAGCCGTTCAGACCGAGCACACCAATTTTGGCGCCGGGGAAAAATGACAGAGAAATGTCTTTTAAAATAGTGCGTTTGGGCGGGACAACTTTAGAAACCCGATACATTGAATAGATATATTGTGCCATGGCAGCGACTGTTCCTTAGTGAACAAAAAATCAAGCCGCTATTTTAACCCTGAAGTTGGCGTGAACCCAAGTATATTGGTAAACTAAGCGCACAATTTTGTGGAGGAACCCTGATGTTGAAACGTGATATGACCATTGCTGATTACGATGCCGATTTATGGCAAGCGATGCAAGACGAAGTACAGCGCCAAGAACAACATATTGAGCTGATCGCTTCAGAAAACTACACCAGTCCGCGGGTATTGCAGGCGCAAGGGTCACAGCTTACCAACAAGTACGCAGAAGGGTATCCACATAAGCGTTACTACGGCGGTTGTGAATACGTTGATATCGTTGAAAACTTGGCTATTGAGCGCGCTAAACAGCTGTTCGGTGCCAAGTATGCCAACGTTCAGCCACATGCCGGTTCACAGGCCAATGCCGCCGTATTTTTAGCGTTGTTAAACCACGGTGATACAGTATTGGGTATGAGCTTAGCGCATGGCGGCCACTTAACTCACGGTGCCAGCGTGAACTTCTCGGGCAAGAACTATAATCCTATTCAATATGGTCTGGATGAAAGTACCGGTGAAATTGATTACGCCGAAGTGGCGCGTTTAGCCCGCGAGCACAAACCGAAAATGATTGTGGCCGGTTTCTCGGCCTATTCAGGCATCGTCGACTGGGCTAAGTTCCGGGAAATTGCCGATGAAGTAGGGGCCTACTTATTGGTCGATATGGCGCACGTAGCGGGTTTAGTTGCCGCTGGTTTGTATCCAAACCCGGTGCCATTTGCCGATGTGGTCACGACCACAACCCACAAAACGCTGGCCGGCCCGCGCAGTGGTCTTATTTTGTCAGGTAAAGACGACGAAGCACTGCATAAGAAATTAAATGGTGGAGTGTTCCCAGGCAGCCAAGGTGGGCCGCTGTGTCATGTCATCGCGGCCAAGGCAGTGGCCTTTAAAGAGGCGATGGAACCTGAGTTTAAAGCTTATCAACAGCAGGTGCTGGATAATGCCAACGCCATGGTGCGGGTGATGCAAGCACGGGGCTATAAAATTGTCTCCGGTGGTACCAAAAATCATTTGTTCCTAGTTGATTTGATTGATAAAGATATCACCGGTAAAGATGCTGATGCAGCTTTAGGCCGGGCCTTTATCACAGTGAACAAAAACTCGGTGCCCAATGATCCGCGGTCACCTTTTGTCACCTCGGGCTTACGCTTAGGTACTCCAGCGATTACTCGTCGCGGTTTTAAGGTGGCTGAAGCGGAACAAGTAGCCAACTGGATTTGTGACGTGCTCGATAACCTCGGTAATGAGGCGGTAGAAGCACACGTTCGTGATCACGTGAAAGCGCTATGTCAGCGTTTCCCGGTATACGGTTAAGCGTTGGGTGTAAACCACCAACAGCGCTCACTAGGAGGCAGCTATGCATTGTCCGTTTTGTGAAGCACAAGATACCAAAGTGATTGATTCGCGCTTGGTGGCGGATGGGGCATCGGTGCGGCGGCGGCGCGAATGCGCAGACTGTGGCGAGCGCTTTACCACCTTTGAAATGGCCGAATTGATTATGCCGCGGGTGATTAAGTCTGATGGCACCCGTGAGCCCTTCAATGAAGACAAGCTGCGTAATGGATTACTGCGGGCTTTGGAAAAACGTCCGGTCGGTATTGAAGCTATTGAGCAAGCGATTAACCAAGTGAAAGCGGCGTTGCGAGCCACTGGTGAGCGTGAAGTGACTAGCCAGTTTATTGGTGGGCTGGTGATGGAGCAGTTGAAAAGCCTCGATAAGGTAGCCTATATCCGCTTTGCCTCGGTGTACCGCGCATTTACCGATATTCGGGAATTTGGCGAAGAAATTGCCCGCCTCAATGACTGATTCTGGCCGCCATCATATGCACCGTGCATTGGCACTCGCTGCCAAGGGGCGTTTCAGTGCTGCGCCGAATCCCATGGTGGGTTGCGTCATCGTAAAAAACCAGCAGGTGATCGGTGAAGGTTGGCATCAGCGTCCCGGTGGTTATCATGCCGAAGTCTTTGCACTGCAACAAGCCGGTGCTGAAGCGCGCGGTGCTACGGCTTATGTCACCCTCGAACCATGCAGTCATTTTGGCCGCACGCCGCCTTGTGCACATGCGCTTATTGATGCCGGCATTGCTCAGGTCGTGGTAGCAATGCAAGACCCTAATCCGTTAGTGGCGGGCACCGGTATTGCCGCTTTGCGTGCTGCCGGTATCGCCGTTGAGGTTGGTCTGTTAGGCCGCGAAGCCGAGCAATTGAACCGCGGCTTTTTCAGCCGCATGCGGCGTCAGCGACCGTTTGTGCAGGTGAAATTAGCCGCTAGCCTTGATGGTGCTACGGCATTAAGTAATGGTGCTAGTAAGTGGATCACCGGCAGCGCCGCCCGCGCTGATGTGCACCTGCAACGCGCTGCCAGCCAGGCTATTTTGTCAACCGCACAAACGGTGCTGCGTGACGATGCTCAGTTGAACGTGCGCTGGCAACATCCTGAGGAATCCACGCCACAGCCATTACGAGTGATTCTGGATCGGCGCGCACAACTGACTCCAGAGCAGACACTGTTCGGTTGCCACGGTGGGCCGATTTTGTTGGTCTATGGCGATCAAGTCAAAGTGCCAGCCCAGCAATGGCCGGCTCATGTACGCTGGTTAACGGTGGCTGAAGCTGACGGTAGGCTGGATATTGCTGCAGTACTGACGCATTTAGCCGTTGCCGAGCAAGTCAATCTGGTGTGGACAGAATGCGGCGCCACCCTTGCTGGGCAACTGATTACGCAACAATTAGCTGATGAACTGATCGTTTATTTAGCCCCGAAACTATTAGGAGCGCAGGCGCAGCCATTATTGGCTTTACCGGCGCTGACCGAGCTCAGCCAAGCAACCGGCCTGAGCTTTACCGATCTGCAGCCGCTTGGTGATGACATTCGTATTACCGCTGCAGTTCGCTATTCCAATCATGCTGAACCAGCCAGCAAAGGCAACAGGAGCGTTAAGTCGTGACTACTCTGTACAGCGCCGCCGAGATCATTGACGATATTCGTCACGGCAAAATGGTGATTCTGATGGACGATGAAGATCGCGAAAATGAAGGCGATCTGATTATGGCCGCCGAGTGTATCACTCCAGCTGCGATTAACTTTATGGCTCGTTACGGGCGTGGTTTGATTTGCTTAACCTTGACCGAAGAACGTTGTGCACAATTGCGTTTGCCGCTGATGGTGGACCAAAATTCATCGCCGTATGCGACTAATTTTACGGTATCAATTGAAGCCGCTGAAGGTGTGACCACAGGTATTTCGGCGGCTGACCGAGCTCGCACCGTGCAAGCGGCAGTGGCTGCCAACGCCAAACCCAGTGATTTGGTGATGCCGGGCCATATTTTTCCATTAAAAGCCAAGCCGGGTGGGGTGCTTAATCGTGCTGGCCATACCGAAGCTGGTTGTGATTTAGCGCGCTTGGCAGGGTTTGAACCGGCGGCGGTTATTGTCGAAATTCTTAATGAAGACGGCAGTATGGCGCGCCGTCCTGATCTGGAAAAATTTGCCGCTGAGCATGATTTAAAAATAGGTACCATCGCTGATTTAATTGAATATCGGTCGCTTAAAGAAACAACGGTGATACCACGCGGCCAGTGTCGGCTGCCCACCGCATATGGTGATTTTGAGTTATACACCTATCAAGATACGATTGATAAGCAGGTCCATTATGCCTTGGTCAATGGCGCTATCAACGCTGGGCAAGTGGTCAATGTGCGGGTTCATTTACAAGATACCTTCAATGACTTGTTTGCCACAGACCGAGCCGCGAAGCGAAGTTGGCCATTGGCCCATGCCATGAGTTATATTGGTAGCCATGGTGGTGTGTTGGTGGTGATTAGCCGGCAACAGAGCCCGGCGGATATTCTTGAATTGGTGAGCAGCTTCGCGGAGCAAGATCGGGGCGAGGGAAAACCAACAGCAGCGGCTTCCAATGCATCACGCAATGTCGGTATTGGCTCACAAATTTTGGCTGATTTAGGGGTGCATGAAATGCGCCTGATGAGTTCACCGAAACGCTATTCGGCGTTATCTGGCTTTGGTCTTGAGGTGGTCGATTTTATCGAAGATCCACAGCAGCCTGACGAGCGTTAAGCAGCGTCTTATCGAAGTTGCTGCCAGAGCCGTTCGTTGGCGCTGGCGGTAAACCCCAAGTGCGCGCTTTGGCGGGCAATGAAACCATTCAAATAATCAATTTCAGTGGGCCGCCCGGCCAAGACATCGCTGAGCATCGATGAGCGGTTATCGGCAGTTTTGTGAGCGACCTCGAGTGCCTGTGCGAGCAATTGCTGTGGCGCCAACTCAAGGTGTTGTAGGCGGGCCGCCAGCACACTGATTTCGGTAGCCAGTTGCAGCATCTCGGCATCAAGTGCCAACGATAATAGCTCACCATTGCGGCAGTTGTGGATGACCGTCAGCGGATTTATGAGACAGTTTATCGCCAGTTTTTGCCAGCGCTGGCGTTGAATATCGGCTTGCCATTGCAGCGGTGGCAGTGTCTGCCCTAAGGTATTGAGCAACTGGTGCGGCGTTGCGGCACCATGACCCTGCTGCCACCCCAACCAACTTTGCCCCTTGCCGGCATGCACTAGCTGGAGACCGTCACGATAAGCACCATGGGTAGTTACCCAATGCAAGCACCTAGCAGGTAACAGCTGCGACTCATTATCGAGCATGCCATTGTAACTGAGCACCAGTTGGCAGTTGTCAGCAGCTGGGCCGAGTTGTTTGAGCAGTGCTTCAACCTGATAGGCTTTGACGGCAGCAAACAGTGTTGTCTGGTGGTCATGGTCAGCCAAGTCACGCACTGAAGTAGTGTTGAATTGATAGCATTGGTGCTCGAAATAACGCACTTCAGCGGCACTATCATGGCGCGTCAAAATAGCCACTGACTGATGCTGTTGTTGCAGTTTTATCGCCACCAATGAGGCTAGTGCGCCTTGCCCAACGATCACCCAGTTCATCGGTTTAACTCGTCCTGGTAAGCACGTTCTAAACGGGTCAGCGGCTTACGCAGAGCAAATAAGATCAATAAGCTTGGGATCACCATTAACGCGGTAATAATAAAGAAGGTTTGCCAGTCTCCGTCTAACCAATCCACCATAATACCTGAGTAGGACGATAATAGTGTCCGACCTAAGTTACCCAGTGACGCTAACAGCGCGTATTGAGTGGCGGTAAAAGTACGGCTACAGAGCATGCTGATAAAGGCCACAAAAGCTACTGTCGACCACGCGCTGGTGAAACCATCGATTAAGACAGTCGCCAACAATAATTGCGTGCTTGGGCCGGTCACGGCAATCCAAGCAAACATAAGATTACTGGCGGCCATAGCGACACCACCGGTGAGCAGACCGCGAACTATGCCCATACGTAAATTGACAAAGCTGCCGAGCATGGCAAAAATAATGGTCACCCACCAGGTGACTAATTTCGGGTACATACCAATTTCTTCATTGGTAAAACCAATCTCTTTGTAAAATACAATCGACATACGGCCGAGAAAGGCTTCGCCAATCTTGAATAAAAAGATGAACGCTAACATGCCCAGCGCTAGTTTCCAGCCGCTGCGTTTAAAGAATTCGGTGATTGGGTCCACGGCACTCGCCTTGAGCCACTCTTGCCAGCGCTTGAATTGCAGTTGCACAGCGCTGTAGCGCGTTGGTTCACGGGTCAACATAACGACGAATAATTGCAGTGCTAGCATGCCACTGAGGAATAAATAGGCATCTTGCCACTGCAAGGTGGTACCGTTCACTAAAAAGAACGGAATGGCGCCTAAGCCGCTGTAGCCAGTCCACCAGCCAGCGGTTGCCATAGCGGCTCCGGCGGATTGTAAACGCGCCTCATGGGCAGCGAAGCTTTCGATCCGAAACGCATCAATAGCAATATCTTGGGTGGCAGAGAATATTGCAATCAACACCGCGATCAAGGCCACGGTCCACAACTCATTGGCCAAATCGACCTGACTTAACGCGGCGGTCAGCACCATGATGGCGCCAGCGCAGAGCACCAGCCAACTGCGGCGTTGACCAAACAGGCGGAATAATAGCGGTAATTTCAGTCGCTCAACCAGCGGTGACCAGAGAAAGTTAATCGAATAGGCAGCGAACACAGCTGCAAATAAGCCTATTTCGCTGCGTGATACACCGGCTTCTTGCATCCATGCTGATAGCACCGAGCCGATCAATACCCATGGGAAACCACTCATAATACCGAAGGCAAAGATAATCCACACCCGTGGTTCGGCGTAGACGCGTAGATCATTTCTCCAGCTCGGTTTGTTCACAATACCATTACAACGGCGGTAAGACGTCGATGCGAATCAGTACCGGTGGTTCGAGTGGTACATCGGGGTAGCCGGTGATTTCATGCTGCATGGTGGTTTCGAGTTCAGCTATTTTCAACAGTACCTCTTCACCTTCAATAACCCAGCCAAATACCGCATAGCCCCAACGGCTCGGATTTGGATCGAGGCTGTTGTTGTCGGCCATATTAAAGTAGAACTGCCGCGTAGCACTGTGCGGATCGCTACTACGTGCCATGGCAAGGGTGCCGAGTTTGTTGCTCATGCCGTTGCCTGATTCATTGACGATCGGGGGGCGCTCAGGCTTGGCTATGAAGTCGGGATCGAAGCCCCCGCCTTGCACCACAAATTCGGGAATAACACGGTGAAATACGGTGTTATTGTAGCTACCAATTTCCACGTAGTTGAGAAAGTTAGCGACGGTCAAAGGCGCTTTAAGACGATTTAATTCAACCACAATGTCGCCCATGCTGGTGACCATTTTTACCCGTGGGAACGGATTATTAGGTTGTATTTGTGCCTCGGCAGCAGGCACTGCAAGCCAGCTAACAAGGGTGATGATCAGCAGCAAAGGTAAACGCATAACAGCCTCGCGAAGTTGAAATGAATAAGTCTAGCGGCGCACTGACAGCACCACAAACTTTGGATTAGAGGCCACCACCGTTACGCGGCCAAATAATCGTTCGAGCACCTGATGATAAGCCAAGTGTCGGTTGGCTACCACCCTCAATTCACCGCCATGGCGCAACACCCGTTTACTGTCACGGAACATTTGTTGGGCGATGTGGCTGGTGATGGTATGTTCTTGGTGAAAGGGCGGGTTACAGAGGACCAAATCAGCACTGGCATCGGCTTGTTGGCTCAAGCAATCGTCCACACGGCAGGCATACTTGGTCAGGTCTGAGCCTAGGTTAAGGGCAATATTGTGCTGACACGAGGCGATGGCTAAATAGGATTCATCCACCCATAATACCTGGCTTGCTGGTGACAACTGCGCATAACGCAGACCGAGCACACCGTTACCGCAACCTAAATCGATGACTTGCTCAGCCCCAGCAGGGGGCAGATGCTCGACTAACAAGCGGGCACCGATATCGAGTTGGTTGCGTGCAAATACTCCAGCATACTGGCATAACTGCAGTGGCAAGGCCGGGTCTTGCCAGCAATGCAATTGCTCTGGCGGCGCTGCTGCCGCCACTAAAGGGCGCAGTTGCGCACTCAGTACGCGGGCCTTTTTCTCGATTAACGAGACTACAACATGATCGCAAAATCGCTCAAATAAAGCCCGAATTGCTGGGGTAAAGAGTTTTGATTTGGCGGCAGCAAATAGCTGCACCGGCTGCTTTAAAGAGGCAGCTATTTGCTGCAGTTGAAATTCTAGAAGGCTGCTGCTTTTAGGCAGTTTTAACAGCACTAGGTCAATGCCTGATGGTACCTCGGCTAGCCCTGTTACTGAGACGATTTCAGGGTCTAACTGATTGATTTTAAGATTGTGTTGCCAGCCACAAGTACTAATGTAAGAATCGCTCATAGCAGCAATACGAGCTTGTTGGCAGGCCACCGCCAGAGCACCGAATTGGTCGTTAACTAGCAGTGGGAATGTGCTGACTTGTGCCGCTAAGTGCTGATGCAACAACACATCACCGCTATCCCATGCTTGCAGTAGCTGGTTAGCGCGCAGTGGATAACGCTGCAAGCGCCAGTGCCCAAGAGGCGTGGTTAAATAGTCGGCGTGCGAGTCGAAAGCGGCCACAGTAGGTCCTTATTTAAAGCAGCGATTAGTCGGATATTTCGCTGCGAAGCATTCGTGCTATGATACCGAAAAATGCACCGTGACTATAGGTTCAATAACGTGAAAATATATGCAGAAATTACCGGTTGGGGTAAATGCTTACCACCAGCCATTATGACCAATAGCGATTTGGCGACTTTTTTAGATACCTCGGATGAATGGATCGAGACTCGCACCGGTATCAAAGAGCGCCGAGTCAGTCATGTTGGAACCTCGCACCTTGCTACCATTGCGGCGCTCAATGCACTAGCCGCCGCTGATCTTGATCCGAACGAGTTAGATCTTATTTTAGTCGGTACCTGTACCGCCGATGAAATCATTCCTAATGTGGCTTCTGCGGTACAACAACGTATTGGTGCTAAATATGCCGCGGCATTTGATTTGAATGCCGCCTGTAGTAGCTTTTTATACGGTATGCATTACGCCACCCAAGCCATTCGTACCGGTGCACACAAGAAAGTCCTTATTATCGGGGCCGAGCGGCTGACCCGCATTCTCGATTGGACCAAACGCGAGAGCGCGGTGTTATTTGGCGATGGTGCCGGTGCTATGATCCTTGAAGCGAGTGACACTGAATCTGGTTTGCTGGCCTCGCATGTGACCTGTGATGCCGATGCGCGTGACGTTTTAGCCCTCGAGTTTGGTATGAGTTTTGACCGCTTTGGCTTTGATGGCATTATGCCATTTAATTTCGTTGGTCAAGAAATCTTCAAACGGGCGGTCAAAGGCATGAATATCGCTATTGAAAAGGTATTCGCTGAAACCGGTTTATCAACCGACGATATCGATTCGTTGATACCACATCAGGCGAACAAACGGCTGATCGATTACTTGGCGAAAATGTGCAACGTGCCAGAAGATAAAACCTTTATCAACATTCAAAATTACGGTAATACCTCGTCAGCCACGCTACCGATTGCCTTTTGTGAAGCAGTCGAGCAGGGCATGGTGAAGCCCGGCGATACCATTGTTTCGGCAGTATTTGGCGGCGGCCTCACGTGCGGTGCTGGTATTATTAAATGGGGTCAACGTGTTACCCCGAAACGCGATAATAATCTACTCCTTGAGAGCAACGGGCAATCGGCCCTGGACTTGATTTTGCCGTTGCACCTAAACACCAAAGCAGCCTGGGAAAAACGTCAGCATGACTGAGCATGTCAAAGTAGAAGTTCGTGACCATGTGTTGTGGCTCACGTTACAACGTAGCGATAAAAAGAATGCCCTCACTCAAGACATGTATCGGATCTTGAGCCATGAACTGCAATTGGCTGAACGCAATAGTGATATTGCTGCGGTGGTCATTACCGGTAGTGGTGATAGCTTTACTTCGGGCAATGACTTGCATGATTTCTTAGCGATTGAAGAGCTCGATGACAGCGCCCCACCGTTCGAGTTTCTCTATACCTTAAGCCGCCTCACGGTGCCCTTAGTGGCGGGTGTGAACGGCATGGCAATAGGCATCGGTACAACTATTTTGCTGCATTGTGATTTAGTTTATGCAGCAGATAACGCAGTTTTTGCCTTACCGTTTATTAATTTAGGATTGGTGCCTGAAGCAGCATCTAGTCTGCTGTTGCCGCAGGCCTGTGGCTATTTAGCCGCGGCTGAAATGCTGTTATTGGGTGACAGTATTGATGCTGCAACGGCGTTGCACTATCGTTTGGTGAACAAAGTGGTAGCCGCTGATCAGTTGCACGCCACCTTGCATCAGGTAGCAGCGCAGTTAGCCAGTAAACCACGCGGTGGTTTGCGTGCTGCCAAAGCCTTGCTGAAAGAAAATCCTGAGCCGGTAG
Organism: Idiomarina sp. UBA6142; assembly: GCA_002423905.1. Lineage (GTDB taxonomy): Bacteria > Pseudomonadota > Gammaproteobacteria > Enterobacterales > Alteromonadaceae > Pseudidiomarina. The sequence continues at coordinate 3,036 of DIVC01000126.1, read as the reverse complement.
CGGATCGCATTGAGCGTGAGGCAGAAATTTTTGCCAAAGCCCTCCATTCACCAGCTGCCAAGGCTGCGATTGCGGCGCGGTTGCAGAAAAAGTAAGCCAGCTTACCTTGCGGGTGCTAGTCCTTTCATGGATAATGCGCCCCGTTATGGTGACCTCATTGGTCCCCTCGCAACATGAACTGGCGAACCCGGTCAGGCCCGGAAGGGAGCAGCCGTAGTCAGGGATATGTGTGCCGGGGTGTGGCTGGTGAGGTCGCCACCAATTTGGAGCAATCCATGGCCAAGAACATTGCGCCGGTTTATTACGGTGACTACCTCAAGCTCGATACGTTGCTGAGTGCGCAACAACCGCACAGCACCCGTTATGGTGCCGAAGCACACGATGAAATGCTATTTATCATTGTGCACCAGGTGTATGAGCTGTGGTTTAAGCAAGTATTGCATGAATTACGCGCTATCCAGCGTGAATTTCATCAGCCCAAGCTAGACGACAAGGGCTTGTATCTAGTGGCACATAGGCTGCGCCGAGTGTTGACCATTCAAGACTTGATGAACGACCAAGTGGCGGTGATTGAAACCATGACCCCGCAAGAGTTTCTCGAGTTTCGCGACTATTTGATTCCAGCCTCAGGTTTTCAAAGTATTCAGTTTAAAGAGCTCGAGATCATGCTCGGCTTGCACCGTGATAAGCGCGTCGCTTTTGATCAATCCTCATTTTTTAATCGGCTCAATGACCAAGACCGTAGCTACTTAGAGCAACTCGAACAGCAACCCAGTTTGTTTGATTTAGTCGACAAGTGGTTGGCGCGTATGCCGTTCATGAACATCGAGTCGTTTAGTTTTTGGCGGCTGTATCAGAGTGCTGTTGATAAGGCTCTCGATGAGGATGAAGCGCTGATTCGTGGTAATAATTCAGACGCTGCGCAACTAGCGACCGAATTGGCTGGCATACAATCTAACCGCGATAATTTTCATGCGTTATTCGATGCTGATGCGTACCAGCAATTACAGCAAGATGGCCGAGTACGATTATCGCAGCAAGCCATGCTAGCAGCTTTGTTTATTACTCAGTACCGTGAAGAACCTGCGTTTAACCTAGCTTGGCAGGTAATTACCGGGTTGACAGAAATGGATGAGAAGTTAACTATTTGGCGTTATAAGCATGCCATGATGGTGCAACGTATGCTTGGCACTAAAATTGGGACCGGTGGTTCATCGGGGCATGATTATTTGCGCCGGACCACGGAACAAAACCGAGTGTTCAAAGATTTCTTTTCGATGGCAACCTATTTATTACCAAAAACTGCGTTACCGCAATTACCTGAGCAGGTGCAGCGTCTGCTCGGTTTTTATCATCGTGACTAGAGCCCCGCTGCTAGCCCGATGGTTTACCCCCAAAGTAGTATAGCGCGCGGCTCAACGCGTTCATCTGTTGGCTCAAGCGGTCTGCTAACCAGACTTGATCAGAGCGTTGATGACTGGTTCGTAAACGCGCTATGTTGCGTTCAATTTCGTTGGCGTAATCAAGTGGACTCTGCGCCGATGGATGAAATAACGTGGCATCAAACCAATCGTTAAAATTGTCATCAGTAATGGCCAGCTGATTGATCTGCGCCCGCAACTTGTCTAATTCCTGCTGAAGCCGCGTTAGTAAGGCGTTGGATAAGCTCATGTCTTTGCTACCCCAGAGTTTAATACATGGCGGAAGTGTACTTTATTATTGTAATTTGTCGAAATAAATTGAACTCTTGCAACCTGTCTAAATAAGATGTTTATAAACAATTTATGCAATTCTATGCAGAACTGTTAAGTAAAAGTAATGATCATTGAATATTGATTCTATCTTGCTTCGAGGACATTTATGCTGTTGACAGCTACGGCAAAATCATGGGAATATCGGGTCATTATTACTACTTATTTAGTAAGTGGTAATACTGCAAGTGTTGATTAAACTCTTTTCGTCACTCAAATAACTCGGAAGCTGGCGGCATGTCGCCGTTATGCTAGAAGGTTCAGTCAAATTGGTTGGGAACTATGACCAAAGTAATCAATAAAAGCAAAGTCGCAGCAGCTGTAATAGGTTTGTTTGCGATTGCCGGCAGCGCCACAGTTGCCGCACAATCGGTACCTGAACTACAAAGTGAAGGTCAACGCACAACTGCGGCTGATGTTCGTTCGCAAGCTAAAATTGATAGCTTGTACGAGCAAGGTCAAGAGTTGTTATTCCAATATCGCGGCGTTATTGACGAGTATGAGAATCTGAAAGTCTATAACGATCACGTCCAGCGTTTGGTTGATGACCAAAACGCTTCATTGGCTTCTTTGCAGCGTCAAATCGACGGTATCGAAGGAACCAAGCAAGGCGTGGTGCCATTAATGTACAAAATGATCGACTCACTCGAGCAGTTCATTGAGTTGGATATTCCAATTCACAAAGAACGCCGCTTAGAGCGCGTCGCTGGTTTGCGTGACATTATGCAAGAAGCCAACATCACCGATTCAGAACGTTTCCGTCAAATCGTCGAAACCTACAAGGCCGAGATGGATTACGGTGCGGGCTTGATCGCGTATGAAGGCAAATTGCAATTTCAAGGTGAACAGATTTCTGTCGACTTCTTCCACCTTGGGCGCGTTGCCTTAATGGCGCAATCACTCGACCTTAAAAATGGTTGGATTTACAACAATGAAACCAACGAGTGGGAAGCTTTAGGTGATGAATATCTGAGTTCGCTAACCAAAGCGATTCGGATGGCGCGTAAGCAAACTGCTCCTGATTTGATCAGATTGCCAATTTATGCAGCGGAGCGTGCACAATGAAACAGTTCGTGAAATCTGCCCTGATCGCAGTGGCATTAACTCTGTCAACAGGCGCTGCTTTCTCTGCAAATGCTCAGCAGCAAGCTCAGTCACTTGACCAATTACTTGAGTTAGTGAAGCAGAATCGCGCCGCATCACTAAAAATTCATGCTGAACGTGAAGCCGAGTTTACCCGCGCTACCGCAAATCAGCAGGCGTTGTTACAACGCGCGAAAAAACA